>CANMUM010000004.1 GCA_947501025.1 uncultured Paracoccaceae bacterium
ACGCATACCCCACTGCCTAATGTCAATTTCAATGCAGGCAATGACCGTGGAGATGGCGGGGGCAGAAGGCGCCGGCGACGAAATTGATGATCGTGAAATTGACCAAATCACAATAAGCTTTAGTAAAATTGCAAAACGCGAAATCGAGAAAGAGGACATTGCTGCCAAGATTGAAGCTGCTAAAAATGACACACGCAAGATTGAGGACTATGTCCGAGAAATCTCAGGAACACTTAATGACAGCGGCAAAGAAATCGTTATTCGCGCCGCAATCGCCGTAGCTAAGGCTGATTGTCATGTTCACCCAGACGAAATTGCTGAAATTAAGGCGCTAGCGTCTGCTATTGATTTGCCCCCAGCATATGCAAAAGGCATCTATGTAGAGGAAGGTATTGCCGCTTAAAAATATATTTGGGTTATATTTCAGTATATTGTTTTAAATTGGCTCAGTCGAGGAACAATTGATCAATTATTGTTTTATGAGATGACCTCTAACTCATGAAGTGTTATATATCTACAAGAATTTATTGCTGCATAAGTCTATTTCCAATGTTCATTGTAAACCTTTAATAAATTCAATCATTGCCTGCGTGGCAAACTGATTTTGATTGGGGCTGAGTGCCGTGCCTGCAATGACATGTTCATTTGGATCATCCTTATCGGTCAGCGTCGGGTGAATGGCAATACTTTCACCTCCCCAACTTTCTACTATATCACTGGTTGCCTGAGAATCGATAATTTGGTCATCTTCTGAATAGTAAAACAATGCTGGAATTTTAACAGACGCAAAATCAATATCTTCAACATAATCAATGAGCTGCATCATAGGAACGATCGATTTTGTGGGGTAACTTGTTGTCCAATACTGGCCATGAATCTCATTTATGGGCTCCCACGATCGCGTTTCACCCCCAATTAATGGTCCCCATTTATCAAAAAACGCAAGCTTACCAAGTTCTGCCTGCCAGTTTTTGACTTTGAAATTCGGCGCCACGAAGATGAGGCCCTTAACGTTCTCCATCAATTCTTTGCGCTCAAGATTTGCCGCAATCAATGTGCCACCCGTTGATGCAGACATCAAAACGACTTCATCGCCAATGGCTTCTCCGACAGCCAGAGCTTCCTCAAAATCCCTAATCCAGTCATTGACGACAGTTTTACCCATTTCTTCACCTGGCAAACCATGACCAGTTAGGCGCGTGTAAAACAGATTTGCACCAAGAGCTTTTGCGACGTCATCTGGAACAGGACGAATTTCACCAAGAGATGCAGAAAAACCATGGATATAGACGATTGAAAGCGGTGTCTTTGTGCTCTTATCATTCGCCCAGATGACTTGTTTTTGCTGACCTTGTTTTATTCCTTCGACATTCTTCTCAGTATTCAAAAAATTATCAAGGGTCTCCAGCGAAATATCAGCCGTTTCAATATATTCCCATTCAATGCGATCACGTGGCCCAAACTTCAAAAGCAGCCCCAGCGCGAAGACTACAAGGGCAAAAACAGTTAGCATGCGTTTGATCAATCCCATTATATATCCTTTTATGACGAGATTGACCTATAAAGGCAATATGCTCAAGTCGATAATCTCATACAGCAAAAAATGGCGTCATTCTCAGTTAACGATAAAATTTGGTTGCAACTGGTAAAAATGATAAATTTTATATTAAATAGAAAAAACCCCGCCAAATAGCGGGGCTTCTTTTAGCTTAAATTCAAGGCTTAATTTGGCAGCTCGCCTTTAATACCTTCCACATAGAAGTCCATGCCAAGAAGTGTGCCATCATCGGCCGTTTCGCCTTCAGCCAACCAAACTGAGCCGTCTTGTTTGTTGATTGGGCCTGTGAATGGGTGCAATGTGCCTGCAGTAATTGCCTCACGTGCGGCAGTCGCCTCTGCAGCCACATCCTCTGGAACCTCGGCACCATAAGGCGCCATGTGAACCATTTCGTCCACAAAACCACCCCAAGTATCTGTTGATTCCCAAGTGCCATCGATCACTGCTTGAGTGCGAGCGATGTAATAGTCATCCCAATTATCGATGATTGATGTCAATTGCGCCCTAGGGCCAAAACCTGACATATCAGACGCTTGACCGAAAGCATAAATGCCCTTCTCTTCTGCAATTGTCATCGCTGCTGGGCTATCAGTGTGCTGCATGATGATGTCAACGCCTTGGTCGATCAATGCATTTGCAGCATCAGCTTCTTTGCCGGGATCAAACCATGTCGACACCCAAATCACTTCCATTTCCACTTCTGGATTAACTGATTTGGCAGCCAAATATGCCGCGTTGATGCCGCGTACAACTTCTGGGATTGGGAAAGAAGCGATATAGCCAATTTTGTTAGTTTTCGTCATGCGACCCGCAACAAGACCAAGAACGTGGCGGCCTTCATAAAAGCGTGATGAATATGTCGACACGTTATCAGCACGTTTAAAACCCGTCGCATGCTCAAATTTTACATCCGGAAATTCAGCCGCCGCTTTGATTGTTGGATCCATATAGCCGAAGCTTGTTGTAAAGATCAGATCTGTGCCTGAAGCCGCCATTTGACGCAAAACGCGCTCAGCATCCGCACCCTCTGGAACGCTTTCAACATATGTTGTCTCTACAGCATCACCAAATTTTTCTTCAATCGCCTTGCGACCAACATCATGCTGATAGCTCCAGCCAAAATCACCCGTCGGGCCTACATAGATAAAGCCAACTTTTGTTTTCTCGTCATCTGCGAAGCTGACTGTGCCGAATGTTAGCGCCAATGCAGCCGTTGTTGCAGCAAGTATTGTTCTGCGTTTGATCATTTTTCTCTCCACTAATAATAACAATTTTAAACTAGCAACACATTGCTTTCATTGCAATTGCAAAACACATTTTACGACTTGCCTTGAAATGGTTTCCCTAAGCTGGCAGGCGCATCAAGATTTTGCGAGCGGCGAGAGATCAGTACAAGGACAAGTATTGTCATCAGATATGGCATCATGGCTAGATATTCAGGGCGGATATTTAGACCCGTTGTTTGCAAATTAACTTGCGCACTGCCCATCACCCCAAAGAGATAAGCACCAGTCAAAACGCGCCATGGACGCCATGATCCAAATACGACAAGTGCAAGCGCAATCCATCCAATACCCGCCGTCATACCTTCGGTCCATTGAGGAACGCGCACAAGCGATATACATGCGCCGCCCAAGCCCGCCATAAAGCCGCCAAACGCGATAGCCCCAAAGCGAATGATCACCACATTATAGCCAATCGAATGGGCCGCATCATGATTTTCACCAACGGCACGCAGGATTAATCCAGATTTTGACGAACGCAAAAACCACTGCATCCAAACCACGGAAACAATTGATAATACAACAAAAATTGCACCTGCAAGACTCACATCTTTGAGCGCATCAAGGAATGTGAGACGAACAGATGAAGGCGGCTTAATTCCGTTAAATGGCTGGCCGATCAAGGCGGCAGCTCCAAGCCCAAACATCGTGAGCGCAAGCCCTGTTGCCACTTGATTGGTTCGCAAGATTTGCGTTAAAAACGCAAAGATGAGTGACAAGAGAAGGCCTGCGATACCGCCTGATAGAATGCCTAAATATGGACTACCTGTCACAACAGATATTGAAAATCCGCCAATCGCGCCCATAATCATCATGCCTTCAACGCCCAAATTAAGAACGCCTGATTTTTCAACGATCAACTCACCAATAGCTGCAAGAACGAGAGGCGTTGCCGCGATGATCAGCGCCACAATAAGTTTAATCGGATCGAGTGCTGATAAATCCATTAGCTGCGCTCCAATTTAAGTTTATATCGACCAAAGATCTCAACACCAAGCAGGAAGAACAGCATCATGCCCTGAATAACCAGAACAGCGGATGATGGAAGCCGCAAGAATGTTGAAGCCGTTTCACCGCCGATATATGTGATCGCGATCATAAGAGCGGCAAGAATGATTGCCCATGGATTGAGGCGTCCGAGAAATGCCACAATTATCGCGGTGAAGCCATAATTCGTGCCAAAACTATCCGAAAGCTGACCAACGGGCCCAGAGACTTCCAGCATACCCGCAAGACCAGCAAGCGCCCCACTAATTCCCAATGCAAAAATGACAATATATTTGCCATTCACACCCGAATATGCCGCCGCTTTGGGCGCAAGCCCCGACACAACAATATCAAGGCCAAGACGGTGGCGCGCCATGAATATCGCCGCAAAAAATGCGACGACAAATGCAATAATGATGCCGCCATTCACCCGTGTGCGCTCCCAGATGATGGGCAGAAGCGCATCGGCTTGGAAGCTGCGGGATTTTGGAAAACCTAGCCCCTGTGGATCTTGTAAATAGCCCGACACCATAACGTATAAGATCAGATCGGCCACATAAACGAGCATTAAGGAAACAAGAATTTCAGAGGTATTGAATCTTACTTTCAAAATCGCTGGAATCATGGCCCATAACAAGCCAAATAGCGCGCCTGAAATCGCCATGAGCGGCAAAAGAAGGATGCCACCATCTGGATAAAACGCCATTGCAACAGCCGTCGCGCCGATACCCCCCATGATGAACTGCCCTTCTGCACCAATATTCCAAATATTGGCGCGAAAGCCGATCGCAAGCCCTATTGAAATCAGCAGCAAAGGAGACGCCTTTACCAAAATTTCTGGGCGCGAATAGCTATCAAATAATGGTGAGATGAAAATCGCCTTTGCCGTTGCCCACGGTTCTTTGCCTAATATCAAAAACAACAACATACTCATTACAAAGGTCAACAAAATTGCGGCAATTGGTAAAAATGCAGAGAGCCATTTGCTGCCTTCTAGGCGAGGTTCAAAATGTAAGCGCATTAGAACTCTCCTCCCATCAGACTACCGATTTTTTGCATATCCATGTCTTTCATTTGGGATTTTGGCGATAAACGCCCTTCACATAAAACCACCACAGAATCAGCAAGCTCAAAGAGTTCATCAAGGTCCTGAGAAATGACAATTACGGCAGCACCACCACCTGCAAGTTCGCGCAATGCTTCGCGAATGAAACCCGCGGCTGCTGCATCAACGCCCCATGTGGGTTGATTAACAACAAGCACTTCTGGGTTTTGCATGATCTCGCGACCCACAACAAATTTCTGTAAATTGCCGCCTGAAAGCGCTGCTGCAGCCACATGGCTTCCAGGGGTTCGAACGTCAAATTTATTAATTATATCATTGGCGAATTGTTTGGCCTTCGGCCATTTGATCCAAGACCCATTCGAAAGATTTGCGCGTTTTTGAGCAGTCAAAACTGTATTCTCTACAAGACTAAGACTTGGTACGGCCGCATGACCAAGACGCTCTTCTGGAGCACCAAGCAGCCCCGCTTCCCGCCGCGCTTTGGTCGAGATATGAGTGACATCCTTACCATTAAAATATATTTTTCCGCGATCCATGCGATCTTCGCCTGTAAGTATGGCTAGAAAATCATCTTGGCCATTGCCAGCCACACCTGCCACCCCCAAAATCTCACCAGAGCTCACATCAAAATTGATATCACTCAATCGCGCGCCAAAGGCATGGCGTGATGCCATTTCACCACCCTTAACGGATAATTTGATTTCACCAATTTGGCCTTTGCGCGGTTTTGGGCGCGCCAAGCTTTCACCGACCATAAGCTCAGCGAGTTCAATTGCCGATTTTTCACGCGGATCACAGCTACCCACAACCTCACCACGTCGCAACACCGTTGCATGGTCACAAAGCGCACGAATTTCCTCAAGCTTATGAGAAATATAGAGAATTGAAACACCCTCATCACGCAATTTGCGCAAGGTTTCAAAGAGTATATTCACCTCACCCGGGGTCAAAACAGATGTGGGTTCATCCATGATCAAAAGCTTAGGATTTTGCAAAAGACAGCGCACAATTTCGACACGCTGACGCTCACCAACCGATAGCTTTCCAACAACTCGATTGGGATCAAGCGGCAATCCATATTCATTTGAAACCTTGATAATATTTTCGGTAAGCTCAGCACGTGAAGGCGCATTTTCCATGCCTACCTCAATATTTTCAGCCACAGTAAGTGCATCAAATAACGAAAAATGTTGAAACACCATGCCCACGCCAAGGGCGCGTGCGATTTGCGGTTTTTCAGGTAAAAATGGCGCCCCCCAAAACACCATATCTCCACTTGTCGGGCGCACAAGACCATACATCATTTTAACAAGCGTTGATTTTCCCGCGCCATTCTCACCCAAAAGCGCATGAATAGAACCTTTGGCAATCTCAAAACTGACATCATGATTGGCAATGACACCAGGATATTGTTTGGTAATATTGTTGATCTCAAAGAGGGGCGTCATTTGGCTCTCATTTTTTGCATTCATTTCGCCTATCCCAAAGCTTGATATACAAGAATGAGTATAACCGTGAAAATGACATCGTCAATGCGCCTATCTTGAGATAGATGATTATTTTAAATCACCAAGCGCTGTTTCAAGATCGCCATAACCCGTAAATCGGCGCTCATAAACCAATCCGAGTTTTTGGGCTCCTATTTGGGCTAGCTGGTCAAGTTCGGGATCATCGGTTTGCGCAAGATAGACAAGCTTTTCATAATTGCCAAAAATCATATCCCTCAACTCTGGATTCTTATCGAGCCCCATTGGCTTGGTCACAAAAGCATCAAATTGTCGGGCAAGAAAATCAGTAAGGTAGAAAACGCGCATCTCGTCATCACCACGCGCCGCAAATTTATCATTGCCATCAAAAAATGAATAACAATGAGGGCCCTTGATCATCTCAACGCCCATCTCCTCACAAGCTTTAACCAATTGACCGCCCGTCCCGCAATCGGCATAAGCCACAAAAATTTTGGAAAATTTCTCCTTATTTTCTGCAACAGCTTTACGCACCTCACTGGTGATTTTATCGGGATGGAGATGCAAAATAGCTGGCAAGCATTGCAATTCCATATGCGCCCAATTGTTCATTTTTTGAAGGGCAATAATTTCGCGCGCAAGTGCGCCACAAGCCAATATGAGAATTTTATCGTTCACGTCCATACGTCCTCACTTAAACTCACTCAACCCGTTCTAAAATGACATTGAGCACCAAAAACGGCCAAAAGGTCAAGTGAGTTTTTGCAACTGCCTATTTATAGTTGAATGCATCACAGAGATCAAAATACCAACACCAATTAACAGCGAAGCGATGGCTTCAGACCCTGTAATTGTTTCACCCAAAAGCGCCCAAGCCGCCAGCATTCCAAAGATAGGGATGAGAAGCGCAAATGGAGTTATCACACCTGCTGGAAAGCGACCAAGCAATGATGCCCATAAAGTATAGGCAACAATTGTTGAAAGATATGAGTTATAGGCAAGCGACAGCCATCCTTTCATCGTAATGCTTTTTAGCATGCTCACAAGTTGAACATCTTCGATATAGAACGATAGAAAAAGCATGGGCAATATAGGGACAAGTGATGCGTAAATTGTGAGATGGAAGCGATTGGCATCGCCTGCAATTTTATAGATCATATTGCCACAAGACCATGAAAAAGCGGCCAATAAAGCGAGCAATAAAGGCAAAATGGGCAAGCCGCCTTCTGCCCGCAATTTATAGAAAAACCCAAATCCGATAAAGGCCAGTAAAATGCCCACAAATTGGATATAGCTCAGACGTTCTTTGAAAATCAAAAAGCTCAATATGATCGTGAACAGAACCTGTGCCTGCATTAAGAGTGATGCAAGCCCTGCTCGCAAGCCAAGTTCAATAGCCAGAAACAAAATCCCAAATTGTACCGTGCAAACAAAAAGACCAACACCGAGCGTCTTCCACCATTCAATCTTTGGTGGCTTGATAAAAAATATGACAGGAAGGACAACCATGAAGAACCGTAACGATGTGAAAAACATCGGTGGCATTTCATCAATCCCCCAACGGATCGCTACAAAATTTGTTCCCCATATAAAAACGACAATAAGGATTAAAGCAAAGTCCCTAAGTGAAAGCAAAATCTCATCCTTATCATAAATGTTTATATTGGGTTATGCCTCTAAAGCATGTTTGACAGCTTCACGATCTTCCATACGCGCGCGCCATGCTGCAAGTTTAGGGAAGTCAGAGATATTCACACCATCAACTTCAAACCAATTCGTAATCGCAAAGAGGTGCATATCAGCAATCGAATAAGCACCAAGAAGATAATCGCCATCAAAATAATGATCCTCGATATATTGAGCGCTTGCTGACATATTTTCGGTGACTTTAAGTTTGAGCTGCTCTTGAACATTCTCATCATCCGACCAACGCTTGCCACGAAATTTCATTGCATGATTGATATGGAATGTAGAGGCAAAATAGCATAGCAACTCGCGCTCTTTGGCCGCTTCATATGCCCCTTGCGGCATAAGATTTAAATCAGGAGCAAGACCAGCGACATATTCCAAAATTGCAGGGGTTTCTGAAATGGGCCCCTCTTTGGTGATCAAAAGCGGCACGCGGCCTTTGGGATTTTTGGCGATATAATCTGGCTTGGTTTGTTCACCCGAAGCCATATCAATTTTGATCAATTTATATGATGCCTTGACCTCTTCCAGAGCGATAAGAACTGCAAATGCAATTGATCCTTTGCCATAATAAAATTCCATTTTGATAATCTCCGTTGTTATTTCGTTGTGGCAACATTGCGCCCCAATTTCATGAATTGTCAACATAAGAAAATAACAACGCAAACAAAAAACGCGCCATTGCTAGGCGCGCTCATTATGAATTTAATTTCTGAGTATTTTTCGTGAATTAAAGCTGATTATGACGTTTGCTCATATAATCTTTAGCCGTTTCAACGGCAACAGCAGCATCACGGCAATAACTATTTGCACCAATGGCTTTTGCAAATTCTTCATTGAGCGGCGCTCCCCCAACAAGCACCACATAATCATCACGAATGCCCTTTTCTTGCATCGTGTCAATAACAACCTTCATATAAGGCATTGTTGTCGTCAAAAGTGCAGACATTCCTAAAATATCGGCTTTTTCTTTTTCAACTGCATTGAGGTAATCATCAACCGAATTATTGATACCAAGATCAATAATTTCAAAGCCCGCGCCCTCCATCATCATCGCTACAAGGTTCTTACCAATATCGTGGATATCACCTTTAACCGTCCCGATAACCATCTTGCCCATGCGAGGGGCTCCACTTTCAACAAGCAAAGGTTTCAAAATAAACATACCAGCCTTCATCGCATTCGCAGCAAGCAGCACTTCAGGAACAAATAAAATACCATCACGAAAATCAATACCAACAATACGCATGCCTTCAACAAGGGCTTTTGTAAGTATATCATAAGGCTGCCATTTGCGCTCGAGCAATATGTGTACAGCTTCTTCGATTTCCTCTTTGAGGCCATCATAAAGATCGTCATGCATTTGTGCGACAAGATCGTCATCACTAAGCTCTGCTAGGATAATTTCGTCTTCATCTGCCATTGTAAACCTCTGAAAATGATTTCTTTGTTGTTAATTACTAGCCAAAAATTTAAAATACAATCGTGTTTTTACGACGATTGTAAACAAAATGACGACCAAATTGTTATGATGACGTGAAAATGGTTAACTGGTCATTATTAAGTTAGCGTGCAATACAACTCTAAATGCACGCTGACTTTAACCGCGACGACGATTGCGTCTTGCTGGAGCAGCTTCACCTGTGCCATCTGTTTTTGACGAGAACCCACCAAGTGCAGCTTCAATATCTTCAAAACTTGGTCGAGGGCCAGCAGGAATAGTATCAAGTGATTTGCGCATCGCAACGAGATGCTCAGGCATCGTTCCACAACATCCACCAATGATAGAAGCGCCAAGATTGCGCGCCATGATTGCATAATTGCCCATGAGTTCTGGTGTGCCATCGTACACGATTGCACCTTCAACATATTTTGGAATGCCAGCGTTACCCTTTGAAATAATTGGAATATCGAGATCAAGCTCTTTGCGTGCATCCGCAAATCCTGAAATGGTGCGCAGCAGATCTGCTGCGCCAACACCACAATTTGCTCCAAATGCCAGCGGCTTATTTTCAATGCCTTTAATGAGCTGCACAAGATCCGCAGGCTTTAGCCCCATCATCGTGCGCCCAGCTGTGTCAAAGCTCATCGTGCCAGCCCATGGTGCATCTGCTCGGGCAAATGCGTCAGCCGCAGCAAGATATTCTTCGGGCGCCGAAATGGTTTCAAGCCAAAGCAAATCACAACCACCCTCCATAAGCGCAACAGCTTGCTCATAAAACATATCAGAAGCATCTTCATGGCTGAGCGTACCAACCGCGCCCATAATTTCACCTGTTGGTCCGACAGAACCCGCTACAATAATTTCTCGACCCGACGCATCAGCCACCTTACGGCCAAGCTTGGCCGCCGCAAAATTGAGCTCATACACACGATCTTGCGCATTATGGAGCTTCATACGTGAAGCATTGCCACCAAAACTATTGGTTAGGAAAAGATCAGACCCTGAATCAACAGCAAATTGATATAGCTTTTCGATATTTTCTGGCGCATCCACATTCCAAAGCTCTGGCGCTTCGCCTGCTTCCATACCCATATTGAACAGATTTGTACCTGTTGCCCCATCAGCAAGAAGCGTTGTTTTTTCAGAAAGTAATTTGTTAAATTTAGACATTTCAAATAATCCTTTTTCTTCCCCATTGGGCTTTTAAGATTGAGCCTTTAAGGCAATTTGTTGAATACGATTGATCATCGCGGCTAAGCCATTTGAACGCTGACCAGATAGATGAGAGGCAAGGCCAATTTTGTCAAAATCATCTTTAATATCAAGAGCCAATATATCTTTGGCAGATAATCCATTCACCCGCGCCAAAAGCACCGCGATAAGCCCTTGCACAATCATCGCATCGGATGCCCCACGGAAACTCAGCGTCTCATCATTTTGCTCTGGAACGATCCAAACTTGTGAAGCGCAACCCTCTACACGCGTCAGATCATTGCATTCACTCGGGTCAAGAGCGGGCATCGCTTTGCCAAGATCAATGACATAAGCCATTCGATCTTCCCATGACTCCAAAAATGCCATGTCCTCATTTATCTCATCAAAATGTGTCGTTAAGCTCATTGCTCCACCTCAACAGTTTCCACATATTTTCCTTTTGGACGAAGGGCAATTTTACCATCAATCAGATCACGTGCAAGCTGTCCAAATATCTCTAGGCGCCATCCTTCATTGATCGGATGATCCCCATTGGGATTGATAGCAAATGCATCAAGCTCTTTGCTTGTGCAAATCAATTTGCTTGCAACCTTATTGCGGTCTGACTGTGCCTTCAAAAGAACACGTAAGAGATCGGTTAAGCTCTCTGAAGCGCGTTCTTCATCTCCATTTTGAGGCAAACGCGGATAAAGCGACGGGTCCAATTTCAAAGCATTTTGAATGGCCTGAATAGCACCCTCTGCAACGGGTCCTTTGCGCGCATCACGCGGCCATAGCCGCAAGCGGTTCAGATCATTCTCACTTTTTGCTTTTTGTGCGGCGATCTCTAAAAGAGCGTCGTCTTTAAAAACACGTGTACGGGGTACATTTTTTTCAAGCGCATAGTTTTCACGAAACTCCGCAAGAGCTTGCACAATTGCCAAAAACTTCGGCGTTGTCGTGCGTGTGCGAACACGCCGCCACTGCTCGGCTGGACGAACTTTATAAAGTTCGGGGTCAACCAATCCTGCGAGTTCCTGCTCGACCCAGTCCATTCGATCATTTGCAATCAATTTATCGCGCAAATACACATAAATATCGCGTAAATAGGTCACATCAGCACGGGCATAATCAATCTGCGCTTGCGACAATGGACGCTTGCGCCAATCGGTAAATCTATTTGACTTATCAACCTTGCCTTTGCATATGGATTTGACCAATGTTTCATAACCCACCTGCTCACCAAATCCGGCAACCATTGCAGCAATCTGCGTATCAAAAAACGGGGTTGGCAGAAGATCAAAATCATGAAAGAGAATTTCTAAATCTTGGCGCGCAGCGTGGAACACTTTCACAATGCCTTCTGCTTTGAAAAGCTCCATCATGGGCGTGAGATCTATGCCTTCGGCCAGCACATCAACAACAGCACTCGTTTCTGGCCCCTCGCCAGGATAAGCAATCTGAACAAGACAAAGTTGCGCAAAATAAGTGCTCTCGCGCAAGAACTCTGTGTCGATCGTTATATATTCATGATCTTTTGCCCGCTCGCAAAATAGGGTTAGCGCATCAGTTGTTGTAATGATTGTTGTATTGTCGCTCATAGATATTCAATCGGTGAAAACCGCCCTAAATGCAATAGCTTCTATAATTATAGATCAAATTTATGATTTATTCACTTAACAGCGTTACATTTTCCAAACAGATTTCAAAAAATACGTGATAGAAAGCAAAAAAATGAAAATAATTTTCTCTTTATTCACTGGCATCGCCCTGATAGCTTGCTCAAGTCAAGTTACAGCTGAACCCTATCCAGCCAAGATCAAAGAGCTGTTTGTTGAAAACTGTTCCGAAATCAACAAAGATTTTTGCCAATGCACAATTGATGAAATCGAACAGCGCGTTTCATTTGATGTATTTGTTGACGATTTGCGCAAATATAAAAGCAAACTCGTTTTAGAGCGCCCCTATATTGATGCTGGGCTTTCATGCTCGGTTAGCTACCAAACTGCTAAAAACGGCATAAATTAGTCTTGCAATGTATTGAAAATGCTTTATAGAGCGCGCAAGAACTCTTCCATTCTGGGCTAGCGCCCTATCCTTGGGCAGAAATGTCTGATGATACCAAGATCTCAAGATCAACGATTATGCACAGAGTTTCACGGCCAATAACGGTCGGTCTCGTGGTGCATAACTTCATTTCAATGAATTCGCACTTATATTGCTAAGGCCTCTCCCATGGGGGTTTCCTTGGCGCTTAACTTATGCGCTATGCGCGAGCGGTTGATTCCGCGAAAGGACTATTTTGGAAAACTTTAGTGAATTAGAACTCCCAGAGGCTTTGATGCATCGTCTTGATCATCTCGGCTTTACAAAACCGACCCCCATTCAAGTGCAATCCATCCCAAAAATTATGCAAGGCCACGATATTTTGGGTTCGGCTCAAACAGGAACAGGCAAAACAGGTGCATTTGGTATTCCACTTGTTGCAGGATTAATGTCACAACCCGATGGCACAGCCCTCGTGATCACGCCAACACGTGAGCTTGCACAGCAGGTTCTCAAACAACTTGAGGACTTCACATCACGCAAAGCGCGGATCAACACAGCGCTTTTGATTGGTGGTGATCCCTATGGCAAGCAATTGAGCCAGCTTCGCCAGAACCCACGCATCATCTGCGGCACACCTGGCCGCATCAATGACCATCTTGAGCGTGGCACACTTGATCTTTCTGATGCATGTTTCCTCGTTCTTGATGAAACTGACCGTATGCTGGATATGGGCTTCTCGGTTCAAATCGAACGCATTTTGAAATCAATGCCAGAAGAGCGCCAAACGCTTCTTTTCTCAGCAACATTGCCCAAAAACATCGTTCAGCTTTCAAGCAAATATATGTCAGATCCTGTGCGCATTTCTGTGGCAACTGATAACAAAATTGCAGAAAATATCGATCACAAAATCGAAAAAGTTGCCGAAGCCAATAAAATCGATATTCTTAAAGAAGAACTCGATAAGCGCACAGGCTCTGTGATTATTTTTGTGAAAACAAAATTTGGTACGGAACGTATGGCAACACGCCTTGAGAAATTCGGCCATAAAGCGGCCGCGATCCATGGTGATTTGAAGCAATCAAAGCGTGGGCGCGTTATTCAAGATTTCCGCAATTCAAAATTCCGTATTTTGGTAGCGACAGATGTTGCGGCACGTGGGCTTGATATTCCGCATATTGAACACGTGATCAATTATGATCTTCCACAATCACCAGAAGATTACATTCACCGCATTGGCCGCACAGCGCGTGCTGGTAAAAAAGGTGAAGCTCTTGCGATGGTCACCCCTGCTGATCGTGGCAAGTGGAACGCAATTGCGCGCCTGCTTGACCCAACTGCAAAACCTGAATTTGAAGATGTGAAAGAAGGCAAATCTGGTGGAGGTCGTCGCAAATCTGGCGGTCGTCGTTTTGGTGGCGGCGGTCGTTCTGAAGATGGGCGTTCTGAAGGCAGACGTGGTGACAAACCAGCTGGCAAAGCATTTGGCGATAAGCCACGCTCAGCAAAACCACGTGGCGATAAGCCGTTTTCGGGAAAACCTCGCTCAGGTGGCGGCGGAAAACCAGGCGGCAAGCCATTTGGTGATCGTCGTTCAAATGGGTCAAAGCCTTCACAGCGCCGTTCAGCTTAAACGATACATATAAAATACAAAACGCGCCCCGTATTTGGGCGCGTTTTTTTGTGCCTGGCCTGAATGCAACACCCCACATTACTTGACCAATACTAACAAGTTCGATGATGAGTGTCATACGTTTGTGGTTCAGCGTTGAACGTGAGACTCTAGGCAAATTCATCGTTAAAATGTGTCGAACGAATAACGGTATGGCATTGTTGCTCCTTCCTAAGTACGTATAATCAGATCTTTGATTCTAAAAAATCTAAGCTTGTCTAACTCTTGTTAAGCAACGATCTTTTTGAAACGCTCCCTCTCTGTCTGCAAAACTTCATCTCATTGAGCTCAGAACTTCCTATCGCACCACTAATAGGTAAGTCTTATCCAGAAAGCCCTCTGCTCGATATGCACGCACAACATCAAAACGGCCGTGAATACGGGCTTAAATCTCAAGCAGAAATGTTAAAGTATCTTAGTCTGAGTGAAGCTTGACAGCCATAATTTTAAGCCACTAAGGCACTATGTGCTCGTCAATGATCACATCACTGCAAATATAACTTTACATATTCCAAATGCGATCATAGCTATCTCCAACTTATGACCCAGTTACTATCTTTAGTTTGGGAATACCATCAGGCTTACGCCGCCGTATTTGCCTGGGCAACGCTTATGACCAATCTGCGCTTTCACCCCAGCGAGCCTGGCAAGACACTGGCCGGTGAACTCAGCTGCTTCTCAGAGATCCGCATGGAGCTTGCGACAAACATAAAACCTACCATTTTTGTTAAGTTTCGTTCAACAATGTCTTTTATCGCAGCTCTTCTAAAGCACAATTGCTTAGTGTTTTTTTAGCCATGAATAAAAACCACTGAAATGGATGCCAAGCACAATGAAATACGTGGCGGCCTTTTTTAGGATATATAATTCTTAAATAAAGTTAACTTCATCACCTCATCAAATATTCTCATCAACGCTTTTATGTATGGCTCAATGCTAGAAATGTAATATGGAGAACTCAGAGAACTATTTTTAATCCGTGAAAGCAAAATTAGCCTAGGTTTTAAATTAATAATAATTATTTACTGAGCTAGAGTTTAGGACATAAGTGAGACACAGCAATAACCGAGTGCTCACGAAACGTGTTATCACGGCGTATTTGCAGGTTGAGATTTTCTTCCTCATCGGGCAGCAAGCGCAAAATTTGAATATTTTTTGTTCTTCGTCCTCTAAGGCCTTCCATTATATGGATGCGCTAAAGGCATGCCATCATACCTTCTTACTATAAAATACAAAATCGGATTTGGGGGTATAGCTATCATAGAGCTGACGGCCAGCATAATTATTCTCTTGGGTTAGCCATCTGACATTCGAGATATCGCTATCCTTTGCAAAGGCAAGCACATGGTCGATCAATGCCTGCCCTGTTCCCAATCCGCGAAGTTTTGGTTCGACATATAAATCACTCATATAACAAATCATCTCCCCGCTCAACGAGCGATGCATGAGCGAGTATTGTACAAACCCCACAACATTACCATTGCTATCGCGTGCAATATCGCTCCAAAAATCATTATTTTCATCATGTATCCAGCCCCATACACGATCCAGCCCGCCATCAGGAATAATTGTTTTGTAAAACTCTGCATATGAGAATATCAGGTTTTCCCATGCTGCACGATCTTCTCTAGCTATCGGCTTAATTACGACACTCATTTAACACCCCAAAGCTCTATTAATGAGAAACGCGACGCTCACTATCAAGATATATGCGTTGCTTTGAAAGCTCAAACTAAAGAGTAAAACAGCCACGTCCTTGTGTGTTTTGTATGCATACAAAATAATTCTTGCGATCATTGATAATGGAGTTAAAAGGATAAAAAAGGGGTGGTATAAATGAATACAAAGCGGCACATAACAGCACCAAATGATGGTATTGCAATTCGCAATGTGGTCATTCTTATCATGATACAAGCAACAATTGGTTGTATGATCCCCGTGCATTTCTTGCTTGGCGGCATCGCGGGCAAGCAGATTGCGGCAAGCCCCGCTTTGGCCACTTTGCCAATCTCGATGACAATCATAGGCGGTATGATCGCTACATCCTTTATCACCCGCAATATGACACGCTATGGTCGTCAGCCTGCCTTTGCCGTCGCGACATTGGTTGCGACAATCGGATGTTTGATAGCGGCTTACGGCATTCAATCTGGGCAGTTCCTTTTGCTGTGCCTAGGTTCACTTCTCATCGGTTCATTTATGTCTGCACAAGGCCTTTTCCGCTTTGCCGCAACGGACATGGCAAGTCCTGAATTTCGTTCGCGCGCCATCAGCTTTGCAATCTTGGGTGGCCTCGCTGCTGCCTTTGCCGGCCCCACTCTTGCAGGCCAATACTCCGTTCCCAATCTCGCAACGCCTTATATCATTGTCGCCGCAATCTCTGTGGTCATGACGATTGGATATTTCCTATTACAACTTCCAAAACCAGAACGCGGGCCCAAAGCGGCAAATATCCCCCTGCGTGAAATACTCGCAAGTTCAAAAGTCCGCGCGGCCATGCTCATTTCAATCACATCCTATGCCATGATGAACTTGATGATGACATCGACCCCGCTTGCCGTAGAGGGCTGTGGTTTTACACGCTATGATAGCTCCAGCATCGTCCGAGCTCATGTCATCGCGATGTTTGCCCCAAGTTTCTTCACAGGCTACCTTATCAAATGGTTTGGCCTAAATCGCGTGGTTTATGCGGGCCTGATTATCATGGTTCTCGCTTCAATAACCGCGCTTGCGGGTGTTCAGCTAAGCAATTTTTACGGAGCGCTCATATTGGTTGGCATCGGATGGAATTTCGGCTTTATCGGCGGCACAAATATGCTGGCAAATGCTTTGACTGATCCAGCGGCATCGAAGCGGCTGCAAGGCATCAACGACACAATCATGTGGTCATGTGTCGCTGTAGCTAGCCTCTCATCTGGACTACTCATGAACCTCCTTGGTGATGGCGCTCGATTGGGCTGGAACTATGTCAATTATGCTATGCTGCCCTGCCTTATTATCGCAATGATCTGGGGCGGCTTATTGATGAAAAAAGGAAATCAATGACCAAGACAATGCATGCCGTTCATCTATTGGCGTATGATGGACTTGAACAACTTTGCTATAAAGATGATGTTGCTATCCCTCGCCCAAAAGCTGGCGATGTTTTGATCAATGTCCTCGCTGCTGGAATCAATAATACCGATATTAATACACGCATTGGCTGATACGCAAAATCAGTCGCAGGTGCGACAAATAAAGGCGATGTGGATAGATTAGGTATCAATAATTCAAAAGACAGCTCATGGTCAGGCGCTGAGATTCAATTTCCGCGCATTCAAGGCGCCGATGTTTGCGGGATCATTACCGATATTGGTGAGAGTGTCGACCCTTCCCGTATCGGTGAACGGGTTATCGTCCGATCTATGATGCGCGCCCCTGTGAACTTTCGTCCTTTTGAATGTATCACTCTTGGAGCTGAAATAGACGGTTCGTTTGCACAGTTTGTCGTGGCACCAGCAATTGAAACGCATAAAGTCGATTGCGATTGGTCAGATTTGGTCAGATGCCGAGCTTGCAGCAATTCCATGCGCCTATTCCACGGCCTAAAACATGTTGCATCGTGTCGGGCTTGGCGCAGAAACCGTATTGATCACAGGCGCATCTGGTGGCGTGGGATCTGCGGCAATACAGCTCGCCAAGCGTCGAGGCGCGCGCATTATTGCCCTTTCCTCCCTATCAAAGGCAGATGAGGTTCTTGATCGTGCGGCTAATTTGGAAGAAAAGCTCGGTCATGAGAAAGTCGATGTGGTGGTAGATCTCGTTTCCAAGCTTGCTCGATATCTTAAAACGTGGCGGGCGTTATATCGCATCTGGCGCGATTGCTGGGCCAATTTGCGAGATCGATATTCGCACGCTTTATCTCAAAGATTTAACGCTTATGGGTGCAACCGTCCAAGAGGAAATTGTTTTTGAGAATCTAGTGTCTTATATCGAACGCGGCGAAATCCGCCCAATTGCACCAAATACCTATCCTTTGAGCGAAATTCAACAAGCACAATCTGATTTTCTTGGGAAAAAACACACAGGCAAAATGGTTTTAATCCCTCCTAAAATATCATGACGTGTAAAAACCTAGTCGACCATAAAGCTCATTGCTCTTTCATAAAGCGCCATTTTCATTTCTTCAAATTCTCGCTCATTCCTACATAAAGATTTAGCAAGCTGCAGTTTGCCATTTTTATGGATTATAGTAAGGATAACTTGGCCGCTTATATTAATTTCTTCGATTGTTTTTATATCAGAAAATTTTATCAAGTTCAGCTTTTTACTGATCCCGCTTTTAGGCGCCTCAATACTGACATTTGTAAGAGTAATCTCTTGCTCCAATGTAAGTGATCTATAGATTCCAACAATTCCGATAAGGACAAACAATGCTGAAAAAATTAGCAATACATATAAGAAAAATGTCGCTTGCTCCACATTCAGTGTAAAAATATGATTAATAACCAAGCCGCGATCATTTTCAGCCGCCATATAATAAAGCAGAAAGGCCATTCCACCAAAAAACACAGTAACCAGTATCATTAACCATGCTTTGGGTTTATATCGAAATCGCAATATGTCGAGGTTTTGCTGTTTTTTGTTATTTTCCATATCCGTGCCTAATTTCCTTTACCATTCAGTTTATACATATAGATTTAAGCTTATCAATATTCACATATCATGACGCCGTTGAACAACACCGGTCATGGTCGCTACTGTGAGTGACACAATAATCCATCCCATCAGCTTTAACGGCCAGCGAATTGCCCATAAGATATAACCAAGTGGACCCCGCGTGGTTGGCGCCCATGCGCTTTCTTGACCAAAGTCGATAAGCGGCAAAATCACATCGGCGGCATAGATGGGCGCAAAAAATGTTTCCCAGTCGCGCCCTGCGCTCGTATCCATCCAATCTTTGGCGTCAGTTGAATCTTTCCAATCATTTGATACGAGAATTGGCGCGGAATTCGGCGCCATATATCCTGTGTGATAGCCAATTGACGAAAGCACACTAAGCAGCGCGATCATTCCCACAATCCACATACCCGCGCGTTCAAGCTTGTAGCCATAGCCAATCACACAATCAAATGCATAATTAAGCACATTCTTAAATGCTTGGGCGCGCAATAAACGTAGCACACTTACCCGCCGTGTCTTGCCGTGATATCGCTCAAGCTGTTCGGGCAATGCATCATCGCCCCCTTGGCGCAAATGGGCTACAGTTGCAGCCGTTTTAAATTTCTGATCGCGCGCACGGAGCCACTCCATTTCATAAAGCACATCACGTGCATCTTGATCTTGCCCCGCCTCACGAAAGACCTTTGCTAATTGGCGATAAGGCTGCGGGTGAAATTCTGGCATTCTTGACAGCCAGTCTAGGCGTTCACGAGCGGTTGTTGGAGAGTTGCCTGCGAAGCGCTCGTAAATAGCCCCACGCAAACAAAGCAAACCCTTTTCTGGCCATGAGTTTTTGTCATCTACAAAAGTCCCAGCTCGCAAAAGTGTAAAACTTACGTTCCCAGAAAATGTGGTTCCGTATAACATTAAAGTTCCAGTAACATTGATAGAAGTACCCGCAAAATCACCAACACGTGAATTTATCAGAAGCAGATCGTTAAATTTGCAGTTCGGAGTTTGTAACCCATCCAATAAAACACAATATGATAGAGTTACCATGGCGGGCATATCTAAACTAAATACCACAAGGTTGCCTTCAATCTTTATTCCTTGGATATCCAATCTATCTAAGCGAAAAGCAAACCCCTCAATTTGCCCATATAAAGCTCGTTCGATGATCTCGGCTCGAATAATTTTATCTTTATCACCCTTTTCGGGAAGATGTTCACCAAAATGAACATACCCTTGTTCCAAAAACATCGCCTCAGCCTCAGTCAATTTACCGAAACTTTCCTTAGTTACCATTTCTTTGGCCATGATCCGCCCCCAATATTGCTTTTATGAATTCTGTCAAAATATTCTAGCGAGTTCAAGGAAAACAAAAACGCCGCCCCAAAAGGAGCGGCGTAAATTTTAAAGCTAAAAAAGCTTATGCGTTCATTTTGGCAACTTCTTCAGCCAAATTATCAACAACTTTTTCGATGCCTTCACCGACTTCAACACGCGCAAATGCGAGAATTTCAACACCAGCCTCAGCAGCAGCTTTGCCAACTGTTAGATCTGGGTTGATCACAAATTGTTGGTTCACCAAAGTGACTTCCGCGAGGAATTTCTTGATGCGACCTTCGATCATTTTTTCAATCACAGCATCTGGCTTACCGCTTTCACGCGCTTGCTCAGTCAAAACAGTTTTCTCACGCTCAACGATCGCTTGATCGAGTGATGCTTCATCAAGCGATGCTGGGCTTGATGCCGCGATATGCATAGCGATTTGCTTACCGATGCCGTTGTCAGCACCTTTAAGAGCCACAAGAACACCAATGCGTCCCATGCCCTCAGCAGCTTGTGTGTGGATATATGTTGCAACGCTGTCGCCCTCAACGCGAACCATGCGGCGGATGCCCAAATTCTCGCCGATAACTGCGATTTTATCTGTAACTGTATCCTCAACAGTTTTGCCGCCAAGATCAGCAGCTTTAAGCGCATCCACATCAGCCACCTTAACAGCCGCATCCGTAATACTTGAAACCAATGCTTGGAAATCAGCGTTTTTCGCAACGAAGTCTGTTTCTGAGTTCACTTCAACAGCAACAGCAACTTTGCCGTCCGTTGCAACACCCACAAGACCTTCAGCCGCAACACGACCCGATTTTTTAGCAGCCTTTGCAAGACCTTTTGTACGCAGCCAATCCATTGCCGCTTCGATATCACCATTGTTTTCAACAAGTGCGTTTTTCGCGTCCATCATGCCTGCGCCTGACAATTCGCGTAATTCTTTAACCATTGAAGCTGTAATGCTCATTTGATTTCTCCTTAAATCGTATATTGGAAAGGGCCACTTTTAAGCGGCCCCAAATTCAGAATGGCTTATTATTCAGCTGGAGCGTCGCTGAGGTCTTCCACAAGACCTTCTTCGGCAGCGCCAATATCGATACCTGCTGCACCAAGTTGCTCAGCCATACCATCAAGAGCAGCACGTGCGATCAAGTCCGTGAACAATTGAATTGCGCGACCTGCATCATCATTGCCAGGAATTGGGTAATCAATGCCGTCAGGATTTGAGTTGCTATCGACAACCGCGATCACAGGAATGCCAAGCTTTTGAGCTTCGGCTACAGCGAGCGCTTCTTTGTTTGTGTCGATAACGATCATCAGATCAGGAGCGCCGCCCATTTCACGGATACCGCCAAGAGCAGCTGTCAATTTTGCTTGCTGACGCTCAAGACCCAAACGCTCTTTCTTGGTCAAGCCAGCAGCGCCGTTTGCCATTGTCTCATCGATTGATTTCATACGTGAGATTGAGTTTGAAATTGTGTTCCAGTTTGTCAACATTCCGCCAAGCCAGCGAACGTTTACATAATGTTGCGCACAACGATCAGCAGCATCTGCGATCGGTTGTGATGCTTGACGCTTTGTTCCAACGAAAAGGATTTTGCCGCCTGAGCGCACAGTGCCATGCACAACTTTAAGCGCTTCTTCAAGACGCTCAACAGTTTGTGTCAGGTCGAAAATATGGATGCCGTTACGGTTGCCATAAATGAATTTTTGCATCTTTGGATTCCAGCGCTTGGTCTGGTGGCCAAAGTGAACGCCTGCTTCAAGTAGCTGGCGAAGTGATACTTCTGGTAGTGCCATGATATTCTCCGGTTTTGTCCTCGGAATGTGGTGATTGAATACTCAACCGGAACCCCACAAACCTGTGAATTTGCTACGCACCATGCGCAACATGCGCGTGCTATAGGCGATTCTTATCATTTACGCAAGTCATACCCTCTTATTTAGCTTGCGCTTAATGCAAAAAACAGGTTTCAATCGCCACCATGACGAATCTTGTAAAAATCACTGCTCTTGGCGCCGCTCATTGGGACCTTTTAGGACGCGCAAGCCAAGAGATGGCGCTACATGACGATATTGCTGGGAAAGTCCGTCGTATGATCGGTGGCGTGGCTGGGCCTATTGCTATGAAGCTTGCCTATCTCGGGCTGAACGTCGACCTTATCGCCTATGCGGGTCGTGATGAACTGGGAGATGCGCTATTAAGTAAGCTTGAGCTATATCAAGTGCGCACCGAGCTCATGACGCGCGGCTATCATCCCACCGATGTCTATATGGGCATCGAAGCGCCGAATGGGCTGATTGCGGCCATTGCCGATTGTCACTCACTTGAGGCCGTGTCGATGGAGCTTGTGAATAAATTGCTCTCTAAAGACAATTCAAAAAACATAGTGGTGGTCGATGGCAATCTTCACAGCGAAGCTCTCGCCTTTCTCTCCGTTGCGACTATCAAAGCGGCAAAACTCATTCTTGTTCCAGCAAGCCCAGGTAAAATTGACCGTTTTCTTCCCTTTTCCAAACGTGGCGATACTGAAGTTTATGTCAACTTGCGAGAGGCCAATGCGTTATGTTTGGGGGATCATAAAACGACCACTGATGCTGCGGCTGCGCTCATTGATATTGGTTATCGTGGGGCAATTGTTTCAAATGGTGCCGAAGAGACCGCACATGCTGGAACCCATGGCATTGTTACTGCCCTGCCTCCCAAAATCACCGTGAAACGCTTCACTGGCGCTGGTGACACCCTAACGGCTCACCACCTTTTTGCGACTGCACGGGGCGATAAGCCCAAAGCTGCCCTTGAATACGCACTCGGTGCGACGGCCCATTTCATCTCACATGAGGATCTTGATGTATAACATAATTGAAAGCGCTGAAGTTACAAAAGCGCGCAAATCTGGCACAGCTATTTTGGCGCTTGAAAGCACAATCATTACCCATGGCATGCCCTATCCTCAAAATATTGAAATGGTCGAAAAGGTTGAAAGCATTGCCCGCGAAAAAGGCGTAACGCCTGCGACATTGGCCGTGATTGATGGCGCAATCCATGTGGGACTTGATCAAGATCATCTTAAAGATTTTGCAACACGCAAAAATGTCGCTAAACTCTCCCGCGCAGATATCGCCCATTGCATCGCAAATGGCGGCACAGGTGCAACAACTGTTGCCGCAACCATGATCATTGCAAAGCTTGCTGGCATAGATGTATTTGCAACGGGTGGTATTGGCGGCGTCCATCAGGGCGCCGAGGAGAGTTTTGATATTTCGGCTGATCTTGGTGAGCTTGCCAAAACCGATGTCGTCGTTGTTGCTGCTGGTGCGAAAGCTATTCTCGATTTACCAAAGACATTCGAATATCTTGAGACCCAAGGCGTTGCGGTTATCGGATATGGCGTTGATGAACTGCCCGCCTTTTATTCGCGCACATCTGGTATTCCTACCCCACTTCGGGTTGATCACCCAAGTGAAATTGCCGCAAGTCTAAGAATGCGCCGTGCGATGAATATCGAAGGGGGCGTCCTTGTCAATAATCCGATTCCTATAGATGCCGAAATTCCTTCAAAAGACATTTTGCCAATTATAAAAGCCGCCCTTACCAAAGCCAAATCAGAAAACATAACAGCCAAGAACGTGACCCCGTTTCTTCTTGATGCGATATATCAAGCAACCAATGGCGCTTCACTCACAGCAAATATTGCACTTGTAGAAAACAATGTGCGCTTAGGCTGCGATATCGCTCTTGAACTTAATAAATAAAGCTTTAGATATGGTGTAATGAATGCGCAAAATAACGACATATCTGAATCTAGTAAACGTGGCATATTTGCCCGTATTCGAGGGCATTTTTTAACAGGCCTTGTGTTTCTCGCCCCCATCGCGCTCACCGTAAATTTCATTTGGTGGACAATCAATTATATTGATGGACGCGTTCTGCCATTTATCCCGTTGAAATTTCACCCTGAGGTGCTGTTTGGCTTAGATATTCCAGGTATTGGTGTGATGGTGTTTTTCTTCGTCACAATTTTCTTTGGCTGGTTGACCAAGGGGTTGGTTGGTCGTCAGATCATGAGACTTGTGCAATCCGTCATGAACCAATTTCCCGTCATTCGGCCGCTTTATAACGCCATCAAACAAATCGCGGAAACCGTGTTCAACAAATCTGAAAAAACATTTCAATACACTTGTATGGTCGAGTATCCACGCAAAGGCATCTATGCGATTGGCTTTGTGTCGACCGAAGCAGGTGGTGAAATCAACGACAAAAGCGGCAAAGAATTACTGGCCGTTTTTATCCCAACAACGCCCAATCCGACATCAGGTTTCCTGCTTTATTTCCCGCGTGATGAAGTGACGATTATGGATATGACCACGGAAGACGCCGCGAAGATGATCATTTCCGCAGGTTTGGTAGAGCCTGAGTTCATACCCAAAAAAGGATAATTATGCCTTTTTTTGTTGGCTTCACAACCTCACTCACCCTAATCCTTGCTATTGGCGCACAAAACGCATTCGTCTTTCGTCAAGGTCTTATGCGCAAACATGTGCTGCCGATTGTGCTATTTTGCGCGCTGGCAGACGCGTCGCTCATTCTTCTCGGTGTTTATGTAGCTGAGTTCTTCGCAACGACTATTCCTGGTGTTGCCTATTGGATCAAACTTGCCGGGGTCGCGTTTTTAATCGTCTATGGTACCATGCGCTTTTGGTCAGCTTATAAAGGCGGCGGCGCCCTTGAAGCCACAGGCGACAACACACAATCACTGATAAAAGCTCTCGCCATTTGCGCTGCGTTCACTTTTCTTAACCCTCATGTTTATCTCGATACGGTCGTGCTGATGGGGTCGCTATCTTTGCCCTTTGAGGGTGTTCGTAAAATTGAATTTGCTATTGGCGCCGCACTTGCGAGCTTCGCATTCTTTGCAAGCCTTGGATTTGGGGCACGCGCCTTCGCCCCATATTTTCAACGTGATGTTTCATGGCGCATCCTTGATGTGTTAATGGGCATTCTCATGCTGTTCCTCGCATGGGTACTATGGGGTCATGCGTAATGCTAAAGCGCACAGACACAACTTAGATTTGGTTATTTGTCTCATGTCATGATCATAGACGAAAACACCTCAGAAATGAGTGTTTTATTCAGACAGAACCCGTGTAACAATTTTTGTTGAATATTTTTCAGGAGAAAAACCCACCATCCGTTTAAAAGCATTCGAAAAATGTGACTGATCATAGTAGCCTAGCCGTAGTGCAAGCTCTGCAAAATCTACAGAACCGTTAGATTTTAAGAGATGCAGTGCGTTATGTATTCTGAAGCGATCAATTACCAATTTAGGAGAAAGACCTATATATTTTTCAAACTGCCGCTGAATGCTTCTCTCTGATTGCCCAAATATGGGGACAAGATCACTCACACGAAAAACCTCATTCTCATTTTCAATGTACTGAACCATCTGGGCTGCGCGATACGCAAGAGGTGGAATAGATGACGTTTCTTGTGCCAGAAGAACGATGCTATTCGCTATATTTCTTTCGCATAAATCAGGCTCATTTAATTTAGCTAACTCATTTATCGCAGCTTCAGACAATATGTCGATGGCTGGCAAAAAACCATCCATCAAAGTTGAAGCATTCTGAGTATAGAATAGTGTTTGGGCAGCAGGCCTAAGTCTAAAGCCAACAACATGCCCAGACCCTTCAAGAAGATATTCATGAAAGAAACTCGAACAGCCGTGAAGCGCATTTTCATTATTCTTATCTATTACAAGATTAAAGACAGGAAATGGCACGGTTCTTTGCATATGCTGGTAACCCGCAGGCAAGCTCCATTCTACGGCCCAAATATGCTCCAACCATGGCACATCATCCGCAACACGAGGAAGAAATTGTCTTATCTTAAAATAAATACTAGCCGACCTATCAAAAACAACACCTCGAGTTCGAGGTATCTTTCGTTCATAAATTCCTACCATGGCGGGTTTTTCCAATACTTACTCTTGGGGTCTGTATATCAGTACAATAAATCAATAAAAAGGATTAGAAAATGTTACGTTTATACCACTCTCCCCAAACACGTTCGACTCGAATAGTTTGGTTATTGGAAGAACTTGGGATACGCTCCAAGGTAGATATCGAGATCGTATCTATCGCGCGCTTAAATACTTCCACACAAGAAGATCCTCGCAACCCGCACCCCGATGGCAAAGTCCCAGTACTTCAACATAACACTGCCTGCATTATGGAGTCTGCTGCTATAGTCTTATATCTGACCGACTTATTTCCTGATACGGAATTAGGACGCAAAATTGATGATCAACAACGTGGTGAGTATTTAACATGGTTGCATTACTATGGTGGTGTCATAGAGCCCGTTTTGACGGTCCATTTTTCAACAATGCAACCTGATGATCTATTCAGGTCGTCCTTTCGCGGCTTTGATGAAATGTCTCAACGACTGACCAAACAACTTGAAAAGAACAAGTATCTATTAGGAAGTAATTTCTCTGCTATCGATCTATTAATTGCAGCGCCTTTTATTTGGTTTCCAGCAATGGCACCAGATACAACACCCGTTCAAAATTGGATTGCTCGCTGCACCGCTAGACCTCATTTTCAAAAAGTAACGGAAGATGATATTCGTTTTATTAATCCTTAATATCTGTGGTGGATACTCAATACCATATAGCTATTAGGAGAAATCTTACACAGGAGCACCATGATATTCATTGACAACCTAAATTTGTTTTTCGTTATCAAAGTTCTTTCGAATAAGGCCTTTTTAATATTGTAAAAACCGCCCCGAAGGGCGGCCTCTATTTTCAACTACAAAAAGCGTTTACTCTTCCCAGTACATGCTATCTGGCGCATAGCCAGGCCAGTAACCATATTTTGGGACATAGCTTGGAAATTTCAAGCGCGTATCATGCAATACACGCCAAGTTGGATTGTGCCAAATCGGAACCACGAAGCGCTCAGCCATCAAAATGCGATCAAGTGCCTTCACGGCAGCTGTATAATTCTCAAGGCTTTCCGCACGCAGCATTTCATCAATCATCGCATCAATCGCGGGAACCTTAGCGCCCATCCAGTTGCGCGTTTCAGGCGTATCTGCCGCCTCTGTGCCCCAATATCCATATTGCTCATTACCAGGGGAAAGCGATACACGCGTGATCGAATAAATCACATCAAAATCATATTCATTGAGCTTATTTGTATGCGTTGATGCATCCAAATTCACGATATTAAGCCCAACGCCCATTGGCTTTAAGCCATCAGCCCATAGGTTGGCATATTTCTCTTCTTCAGCTCTTTTCACAGATACGTTGATTTCAAGAGGAACGCCATCGGCGCTTTTCATAACACCATCTTGAATGCTGTATCCAGCCTCTTCAAGCATTTTCATCGCATGAGCGATCCCGGCACGGTCACGACCCGTTTCATTGCCCTCTGGGAGTGAATATCCCTCAAGCACACCTGGCGGCAGATCGGCCGCGAAAGGCGCTAGCAATTCTTTCACACGCCCTTGTGCTGGCCCATGATCCATACCCAGATATGAGTTCGAGAACGGGCTCTCAATGCGCGGCAACTTACCTTCATTGATGGTCTTGTTGATAAATGGGAAGTTGAACCCTGTAATCAAGGCCTCACGCACACGCCAATCATCAAAAGGCGCACGACGCGTATTGAAATAGAAGCCCTCCATGCCCGTTGGGCGGGAATGTGAAATCTCGGTTTTCTGAACATCGCCGTTATTAAAGGATTCAAAATCATAGCTATCCCAGCGTTTCGCATCACCCTCAACAAATATATTCACATCACCCGCCTTGAAAGCTTCAAACATTGCCGATGGATCGGTGAAGTAGACATATTTAATCTCTTCAAGATTATTCTGCCCTTTATTGATCGGAAGATCCTTACCCCAATAATCAGGGTTGCGTTTAAAATTAATAAACTCACCCATTTTGAAATCATCAACAATATATGCGCCCGAACCCGTTGTAGGTGTCAGACTGCCTTTATCAAACTCAACGCCTTCAAACTCAGCCTTTTTCATGATCGGCATCAATCCGAGCAATAACGGCAATTCACGATCATCGCCTGAAAGCGTAAACTTCAAAGAATAATCTCCCGTTTGCTCCATCTTCTCAACACCACTCATATAGCGACCATATCTCGACGTGCCTTTTTCGGCCAATATATTGTAGCTCCAAATCGCATCTTCGATAGTCACTGCCGTGCCATCAGAGAATTTTGCATTTGGATTGAGATGAAATTCTATAGATGAGCGGTCATCAGCCATGTCAACTTTTTCGGCAAGTAAGCCATAAAGTGAGAAACTCTCGTCAATCGAACGCTTCAAAAAGCTTTCGTAAATATGCACCTTAAAACCATAGGGCGTTTTGCCCGCAACGATAAAGGGTGCGAAAGCGTCAAAGGTGCCATTCTCAGCATAAACGATTCGCCCACCAGGCTCAGCATTTGGATTTGCATAAGGTAGATTCGCAAAATCTGCAGGCAAATCGAGGCTTCCGCTCATCGAAATACCATGTGTTGGCTCTGCGAACGCTGCTATTGGCGCCTGTATCAAAACCAAGGCAGAAACGGCATAACTTATTGTTTTTATTAGTTTCAATTTGCTCTCCTGATATTTATTGATGAATGATATGATAAGTTCATCACCGATGTCGAGCGCATTTTTTAATTTCCTCTTGGACTCTGAATGGGGAATCTGTATATTGAAGGCACTGCTCGATAGGTTTCTTGCCTGTATGAAACCTGCCTCAATAACTTGGCTCGCCTCGGCGAGCCTTTTTTTTAGCAATTTCAGAACCTTAATTCATTCCGTGAATCTATAGTTTTTAATGTAGATCAAGCTTCCATCTTGCACTTTGTATAATCACATATAAGATCACTGCAAAAGTCATTTGGGAATCATCATGGATTTATCAGTTAATCTCAAGGGGAAAACGGCAGCGATCACGGGATCAACATCGGGTATTGGGCTTGGCATAGCCCATGCACTTGCTGAAAACGGCGCAAATATCATTTTGAACTCATTTACAAATAATGATGAGGATTATGAGCTTGCCGACGAAATCGCAAAAACACATAATGTGAATTGCACCTATATCGCAGCCGATATGTCGAGTGGAGATGATTGCCGCGCATGGGTTGAGAAGGCTGCCGATATTTATGGAACGATCGATATTCTCGTTAATAATGCGGGCATTCAACATGTCGCCCCAATCCCTGAATTCCCAGCCCAGATCTACGATAAAATCATCGCGATCAATATGAACTCAGCATTTCATACGACCGCCGCAGCGCTTCCATTGATGCGCACAAATGGTTGGGGACGTATTGTGAATATTGCATCGGCGCATGGTTTAACCGCCTCTCCTTTCAAAGTGGCATATGTCGCGGCGAAACATGGTGTACTGGGCATGACCAAAGTCACTGCGCTTGAATGTGCGGGCGAAGGAATTACAGCCAACGCGATTTGCCCTGGATATGTTCTCACTCCGCTTGTCGAGGCGCAAATCCCCGACACCATGAAAGAATATGATATGACGCGAGAAGATGTCGTGAAAAACATATTGCTGTCGCGCCAACCCTCAAAAGAATTTGCAACAGTTGAAGAAATCGGCGGCACCGTCGCATTTTTATGCTCTGAAGCCGCCAATCAAATCACCGGCACATCTATATCGGTTGACGGTGGATGGACGTCATTATAACCTTATCACGACATTGTAACAATCAAGGCTAACACATGAAAATACTCGTTCTTTGCACAGGCAACTCCGCGCGCTCTATTCTTCTTGAAACCATATTGCGTCATCATGGACAAAATCGCATTGAAGCTTTTTCAGCGGGTTCAAACCCGGCTGGCGCTGTCAATAAGGGCGCCATCATGTTTCTGGAGGCAATGGGATATGATATATCTCATGCACGCTCAAAATCATGGGATGAGTTTTCAGGAAATGACGCCCACGCAATGGATTTGGTGATTACAGTTTGCGACAATGCCGCTGGCGAGACTTGTCCGCTTTGGCCGAACCATCCTGAGCATGGAGCGCCTATGCGCCATCATTTTGGAATCCCCGATCCTGCTCATGTTCCCGATGAGGAATTAATGGGCGCTTTTCGCACAGCTTATATGCAACTTATGGACTTCGCCACACAGCTACTAGCCCTTGATTTCGAAAGCTTAGATCGCGATGAACTTCAAGCGCGGATCAAAAGTTTCTCCCCAAATCTCTGAGCTGATCATGCATAAACTTTTAGCGGAATTCATCGGCACGTTCTTCCTCGTCATGGCTGGAACGGGTGCTGCTCAAATGGGTCTTTCGGTGAACCCAGATCACATATTGCTCAATTTGGTTGGAGGCGCCTTAGCCGTTGGCGCGGTTCTTTATGTGTTCATTACTCTTTTAGGGCCTATTTCAGGCGCACATTTCAATCCAAGCGTTTCCCTCGCATTTTGGCTGCGCGGTGAACTCGACACAAAGGACCTCACCCAATATATCCCCATTCAAATCATCGGTGCAGTAACAGGCATGTGGTGCACCCATATCATGTTCGGCCTCCCCATATGGCAGCCTGCCCCTGCAATGGCGGCAAGTTTCCCTGTCGGTCTGTCGGAATTTATCGCAACCTTTGGATTATTATTGGTGATCTTGCTTGGTGTTGAGCAAAAATCCCAACAAATCCCTGCGCTTGTGGCCTGTTTTGTGGCTGCGGGTTATCTCATGACATCCACAAGTATTTTTGGAAATCCCGCCGTCTCTATCGCCCGCGCACTCAGTCAAACACCCACATCGGTTGGTGGGATGAAATTCCTTATGTTTATGATCGTTCAATTTGGTGCAGGCTATATAGCTGGCAAGTTTCTTTTCTGAAAAAGATAACGATCACATCAATTATTTAACACTGGTCACCCAAAGCACTTGCGCATCTTCTGGGCTAAGGCTCACAAGATTATGCCCCATGCTTGCATCATAATATGCGCTATCCCCGTGTCAGTCTAACCTTTTTTGTTGCTAATGTCTTAGCAAAACATAGTGTTCTAAATATATTGCGACGCCACCAATCAAATCACAGGCATATCCATTTTCGCTGATAGTGCTTAAGGTATTAAAATATATCAAATTCTTCATCATCTAATGGCTCTACCTTTTCAGGTTCTTCATTAATAATCTCGCCTGACATGAGCAATGCAACCTTATCGACCATAGCTAATGTTTCTTCTTCTGCAACATCTTCATCGGGAGTAAATGTTTCATTCCATTCTTCAGCATCTGTATCCAATTCCCTAATGTAAGCACCATTTTCCAAAACCTCGCCGACATTGTCAAAAGTTACATAGCGTTCAATATCAGCATCCATCACTGTGATTCCACCATCGTCATTAATGTCAAATCTCATCCTTTCCGTTGTGTCTGGGCTTTCATATTCGTCGCCAAATACATCTTGGTAACTCATCGAAATTGTATCACCAATCTGCTGACCATCTTCATCATACTGGGCATAGGAGATTGTTAATAGGGTATCGTGAAAATGATTCTCATCATCTTCGCCTATCCAAACGTTAGTAGCCGCTGCTGTAAATCCGCCCTCTTCATGTGCCAAATAAGAGGATCTATGTACATTAGCATTATATCCAGCAAGAGTACCATCTACCCAAGTGCCGGAGTTAGCCTCATCTTCAGGCAATCCAATAAGCTCATTTTGAGAAAACGAACCTTGCATTTCTGCGTTTTCATCATAGATGGTAACAGTTCGATCGTTCCATGCAGCATATTCAGCTTTTTCTTCTAAAAGAAAATCACCGCTTTCCAATTCAATTACATCGAAGACTATCGATTGATTATGAAGATCATAATCTTCTAATTCGTATAATGTTGTTATCTCTCCTTCTTCAGAAGTATGAGTGACCGTTAGATCGGCTTCAAGCCATTCTGCATTGGGTTCAGCATGGGGATCGTAGGTAACGACAACTTCACCACCACTATCAAGGGCATGGGTTTCAATGACTAAGTTATCATTGGTTTCATCATCACCGACGCCGTCATCGGTGGTGTCTTCACTAACGCCGTCATCATTATCTACATTGTCATCGGAATCTTCATTCGTGTTGTCATCTGTGTCATCACTACTATTGGAACCAAATACTCCAAAAATATTGAAAAAACTCATAAACATTTCTAAAATAAAATTCATCCGAAAACCTCCCTAAAATATACTTACCTGAAGGTTAACATATCCCCCCCAAACATCAACAAAAAGTTGTATTATAGGAAGTTACAGTGACGTCACCCAAAGCACTTGCGCATCTTCTGGACTGAGGCTCACAAGATTATGCCCCATGCTTGCATCATAATATGCGCTGTCACCTCGGCGCATTTCGGTCATCTCATAATGCTCGGTATAAAAACCAATAATCCCCGACAGCACAAACAAAAACTCCTCGCCATCATGACGTATCCAGCCATCAAAGTCATCAAAACTACGCGCGCGAATGGTCGCTTGATAGGGCATCATTTTTTTATCAAGCAGCTCCCCTTGCAAAATGCGGTGTTCATAGGTTGGCGTAATCAGCGCCTCGCTCTCATCTTTTCGTGTAATCACACGGCGGGCGTAATCACGTTTGGCTTCTTTAGGCGTAAAAAGTTGCGGCACACCTATGCCCAACCCCGAGGCGAGTTTTTGAACCGCATCAAAGGTTGGCGACATTTGATGGTTTTCAATTTTGGATAAGGTCGAGCGCGCAAGCCCTGCCCGTTTGGCCGCCGCTTCCAATGTCCAGCCCTGTGCCTTGCGCAATTCACGAACCCGCGCCCCAAGATCAAGCGGTTTAACCGATTGCGCTTCGCCTTTTGCTTTCAATATCTGAAGCGGCGTTGCTGATTGTTTGGCTTCGTCCATTATGGCCTCCTCATTGAAAATTCGCCCAAAATCATCTTGCAATCATCGCAATCGCTTGCCATATGAGCTTTATGACAACAAAAATCGAGTTCATTGGCGATCCAACTTGCCCCTATTGCTATCTTGGCTATAGCCGTTTTTCTATTGCACGCGGCGAGTTTGATCAAGATGTTTTGGATGTCTCGATCGCACCGTTTTTTATCAATCCCGATTTGCCTGCGAATGGTCTCGAATATCAGCAATATCTTCTGGCACGCTTTGGTGAACAAAAGGCCGTTGCAGCAGAGCTAACCCCTTTCATGAAAGGCTGTGAAGAAGACAGTATTCCATTGCAACTTGATCGCGTTAAAGTCATGCCAAATACGCTTCATGCCCAAAGACTAATTCACTGGGCTAGAGAAATTGGGGCAGATGCCGAGCTTTTTGAAGCGCTACAGGCATCGCATTTTGTTGGCGGCTTTGATATTGGCAATGATGCTGTGTTGCGCGCCCGTGCTGAAACTGTGGGCATGGATGGCGCCACCGTGATGAGCATGCTTGCTACTGATCGCGATAACAACACAATTGATGCGCGTTATAAAGAACTTATCAAGCAAGGCGTGCGCGAAGTGCCCACTTGGATTATTGGCGGTACATATGTGGTAACGGGCGTGCAATCACTGAATTTTTGGCGCAATGTGATCGGTGAGATTGACGAAAAAGGGCGCCAAATGCAGCGCCCTCCTCTCAATTAATTCAATAATGCTATTAGGTTAATCGCTCATAGAGCGCGCGACTTGCCAAACCATCAACTGTTAAACCATTTGCGGCTTGATAAGCACGGATAGCTGCTTCGGTTTGATCACCATAAATACCGTCGATTTTTTCGATAGAGTATCCTTTGCGATTCAAAGCTGTTTGAAGTGCAAACATTTCGTCTGCTTTCAATAAGTTCGGATCCCAAGGACCCGCATTGCGTAAAGCTTCTCCACCCTTAATACGATCACCAAGATGGCCGACCGCAATCGCATAAAATGACGAGTTGTTATAGGTTTTGATCACTCTAAAATTCTTGAACACAACAAATTTTGGCCCAGAAGAACCAGAAGGCGCAATGATTGAGCTTTCGCCATAATTTGGAATTTGACCGCCATTCGCCAATGTCACGCCTCTTGAATTCCAGACTGAAGCAGGCTGGCGTGTTTTCTCTCCTATTGAAGCCAAACTAAATCCAACAGGAAGATTAACCTCCATACCCCAAGGCACACCTTGTTGCCAGCCATTGCGCTTTAGATAATTCGCGGTTGAAAAAAGTGCATCCGTAACATTCCACAAATCACGCTTTCCATCACCATTCCCATCAATCGCATATGACATATAGCTTGTTGGAATGAATTGTGTATGACCAAGTGCGCCCGCCCATGAGCCAACCATGCGTTCAGGTGCAACATCTCCATTTTGCATAATGCGCAATGCCGCAAGAAGCTGCTCTTCAGCCCAAGAACGGCGACGCCCATCATAAGCCAATGTTCCAAGCGCTTCAGCAATCGGGATATTTCCAAAATTATTACCAAAACCAGACTCGCGCCCCCAAACGGCCAAAACAACACCGCGATCAACGCCTGTTTGCGCCTCAATACGGTCAAGAATGCCACTCAGCTCTGAATTTTTAGTACGACCAATTGAAATGGTACGTGAATTCACCGCGCTATCAAGATATTCGGTCAGTGTTTTTGTGAACTCTGCTTGGTTACGATCAAGACGCAAAACAGTTGAGTTCACACCTGTCCCTGCAAATGCTCGATCAAAAATGCTCGCCGAAATTCCTCGGCTAAGCGATCGAGCTCTAAAGCCCGCTTTCCAAGCTTCATAGCCGCCAGGATAGGTTACATCACTTGTCGACCTTAATTCTGTTGGAGTCGAAGATGAGCTCGAACTCACAGCATCTCCCCCATTTTGCGCTTCACCACATGCCATCAAAGCAATCAATGAAATTGATAATAATAAACCTACTCTCATAATATTCCTCACTATAAATATTTTAACCACTATGCAGCTCAGCCTCCAAAGCTCAAGGAAAAAGAGCCATTGTTGTCAAATTGTTATCTGGCGGCATAATTTTGCTTACAAAAAAGGGGCCGAAGCCCCAATTTTGAATTTAAAACAAATTGCTTTTAATTGTATAGACGCGGAACGCCCAATTGATCATGAATGTCATTCACTTGATCTTGGCTCAAATTATAGGCTGTTGCGAGCTGGTGCAAATATTGCGCTTCGGCTTGGCTATCCAGTGTAATACCCAATACTGAAACCGTATAAACTTGGGCTTCTAGGCCGCGTGGTGTTTGCTCAACAAGTGCAGCAACATCAACAGGGCTTTGCATCGCAGCTTGCAGAAATTCCATTTCTTTAGCGTCAATCTCACCCATATCTTTTGTGAAGTTAGCGATCTCATCTTTATCAATCTCGCCATCAGATTTAGCAGCTTGAACCATCGCAACAAGCATCAAACCTGCAACCGCTTCTTGATCAGCTGTTGGCGCAATTTCTGGCTCACCTTTATTGGCAATAGCTTGGTTAAGCAAACCGCCAAAACCTTGATTATTTGACGCTGTATTTGAAGCCCCTGCCATGCTGGCAAGTCCGCCGAGCATACCAGCGATACCGCCCGCTCCAGCAGATGCACCACCGCCCATTTGTCCTGCAAGACCACCCAGAAGACCATTGAGTCCGCTTGATTTTTGTTGTGTACTTCCAGCACCTGTGAGCTGTTCCAAAATACCGCCTAAACCGCCTTGGCCAGAACGACCATTTTGCCCCCCAGAAAGCAACCCACCAATCATATCCATGGGGCTACCACTGGATTGCGACGAATGTTGACCGCCAAATAGGCCATTTGAATTTGATCTTCCGCGTGTACTACCACCCATTAATGATTGTGCGCCCTTTGCGACGGCTACACCTACAGCAACTTTTGCCAATGTCCCCATTAAACTCATAAGAATTCCTCTCAAAAATATTGTGACGGGCTCCATGCCGCGCCTCTGTTACATATATGGGATGATTATGCCCAAATTGCAAAAAGAAACACAAAAATTTCGATCACATTTATTTGCTATTTTTCTTTTCAATGGCCTTCAATTGGGTTTTTACAAAGAACGGAAATGAAAACCTAATCATCAATGCGACAATTAAATAGATCACAATACACAAGAAAAGCATGATCAAAATAAACAAAGCATTCAAATTAACAAACATATTAAATGCCGAAGATCCAAACACGGCCCAAGCACCTAAAAATATCACCACAACGAACACAATACTGATAATAAAAGCGTATAGCGACCACATCCATGCATATCTCCAAGATAGAGATGAACTTGGGGTTTCCTTCATATTCGCTGCGTATGTGTTTGCTGCCATTGAGCATCCAACCATAACAGTAGCAAATGAGGCCCCTGAAGGAATATCTATTCCGAATGCAAATCCAAGTAGTAATGCCGCGGCTACAAGAAAAACAATTCCTATAACATAGCCCTTGCAAAACGATTTTGAATAAATATCCATCATATCTTCCCTTTCATCTGCTCAATAAGAACTTCACTAAACTTAAAATTAAGCCTTTGCAATCTTAGCCAAATCAGCCATCAAGCGCAAAGCTCCTGAGATTCTCATGCGATCACTCGACCAATCGCGCAACACAATAATCCGCGTATCTTTAACCTTTGCTTGCCCGCGTTCACTGGCAATAAAATCAACCAAGCCCTTCGGATTCGCGAAATTATTGCGATGAAAACGTAGTGTTGCCCCACGCGGCCCTGCGTCAAGTTGTGATACACCCGCAACACGCGCAAAGGCTTTAATCCGCACAATTTGGAAGAGCGTATCAAGTTCCTTGGGCAATGGGCCAAAGCGATCAATAAGTTCTGCTGCAAAATCTTCAATTTCCGTTTTCTTGCGCAATCTGGCAAGACGGCGATAAAGCGATAGCCGCGTATCGAGATCGGTTACATAGTCTTCGGGGATCATCACCGCAACGCCCAATGAAATTTCTGGAGAAAACTCGCCACTATCATCATGTAAGCTCATATCTCCCGATTTGAGCTTCGCAATCGCATCTTTCAGCATGGATTGATAAAGCGCAAAACCAACTTCACGAATTTGTCCCGATTGCTCCTCACCAAGCAGATTTCCTGCTCCACGCATATCAAGATCATGAGATGCAAGCGAAAAACCCGAGCCAAGCTCATCAAGAGCCGCCAGAACCCGCAAACGCTTTTCCGCAACTGGGTTGAGAACCGCGCTCGCTTTGGTTGTCAGATAGGCAAAGGCGCGAAGCTTGGCACGCCCGACACGCCCACGGATTTGATAAAGCTGTGCAAGGCCAAACATATCGGCACGATGAACAATCAGCGTATTCGCCGTTGGAATATCAAGTCCACTTTCAACAATTGTAGTCGCCAAAAGAATATCGGCTTTTCCATCGTAAAAATCATTCACACGCTGATCAAGCTCACCTGCTGCAAGCTGACCATGAGCAACGATCACACGCATTTCAGGGCAGGTTTCGGCAAGGAAATCTTCAATTTCGGGCAGATCCGAGACACGTGGCACAACGTAAAAGCTTTGCCCACCACGCTGTTGTTCGCGCATCAAAGCATCCCGTATCATCTGTTTATCAAATGGGGCAACATAGGTCCTCACAGCCAAGCGGTCCACAGGTGCGGTTGCGATCAATGAAAGCTCACGAACCCCTGAAAGCGCGAGTTGGAGGGTGCGCGGGATCGGTGTTGCCGAAAGCGTAAGTACATGAACATCCGAGCGTAACTCCTTGATTTTCTCTTTATGTTTAACGCCAAAATGTTGCTCCTCATCAATAATGAGCAGCCCCAAATCTTTAAAGCTGATATCTTTAGACAAGAGCGCATGAGTGCCGATCATAATATCGATCTGACCTTTTTCGAGTGCGTCTTTGCGCAATTTGGATTCTGCTGTTCCGACAAATCGCGAAAGATGCGAGACATGCAAACCAGAACCTGCAAAGCGTTCTTTAAAATTGCGCGCATGTTGGCGAGCTAGCAAAGTTGTTGGTGCAATAACCGCAACTTGAAAACCCGACATGGCCGCAACAAAAGCCGCACGCAGCGCAACTTCCGTTTTGCCAAAGCCCACATCCCCACAGATCAAACGATCCATTGGCTTGCCCGAAGCCAGATCCGCAATTGTCTCCTCGATCGCCATGAGCTGATCATCGGTTTCTTCAAATGGAAACTTTGCCGCAAAACCTTCATATTCGCGGTCATCAATTTGCATGATCGGCGCTTTGCGCAAATTACGTTCGGCTGCAAGCTTGATCAAGCCACCCGCAATCGCCAAAAGATCGCGTTTTGTGCGCGCTTTGCGTTCTTGCCATGCGCTTGCGCCAAGCTTATCGGGATGCGCAGCTTCTTCACCGAATGGAGACAGCACATCAATATTTTCTACGGGCACAAAAAGACGATCCCCGCCCTGATATTCAAGCACCAAGCATTCATGCGGCGCACCTGCAGCAGCCACATTTTGCATCCCCGTGAAGCGGCCAATGCCATGTTCTCGATGCACAACAAAATCACCGAGCGACAAAGACGCCGCCTCAGCCAACACATTTTCGGCTGATTTGCGCGATTTGCGCTTGCGCCCCAAACGCGCACCAAGCACATCGGCTTCCGACAACAACTCGAAATCTTTTTGCGCAAATCCAGCTTCGACAGGCAACATTGTCAGCGCGATCTTATGATTGCCGAGTTCATCAAAGCTTTCAATATCTGGAATAGCCTCAAAATCATATTCAGCCAAAAGCGATTTCATGCGCGCCACCGCCCCCGAACTCGCACATGTTATCACGACTTTGGATTGACTGGATCTCAGGTGATCCGCAAACACCTCAAACACATTCGTGTTCTCACTATTGCGCTCAACCGAAAAATCTCGCGACACATAATAACCCGCATCAATCGCGTTGAAACCCGTTGGAATGGGGCCATAATTCCCCAGATAAAACTTGCGCCCATCAAGACCTTTAAAAAGATCATTGCTTTCATAATATAATGCATCTGGTGTCAGGACATGGCGAGATTTATCCGATGCAAAACTCTCAAAATGGGCATCAAGCTCATCAAATCTCTGTGTAATTTTTTCATCAATCCCAGCTCGCGCAAAAAGCTTCGTATCTTTTGGCAGATAGTCAAAAAAGCAAGTCAGCTCTGGGTAAAATAGGGGCAAATAATGCTCGACGCCCTGTGGTCGGATGCCATTTGTTACAGCTTCATAAAACGGATCATCTCGCGCAGGCACCCCCACAAGAGCGCGATAGCCATCTCGAAATGCGCTAATGCGCTCTTCTGATAAGATCAACTCACCAGAGGGTGCCAAATCCATCCCAGCCACACGATCACCGCTACGCTGGTTTTCGGGATCAAAAAATCGAATATTATCAATCACATCACCAAAAAGATCGATCCTTATCGGGAGCTCTTGGCCTGCTGGAAACAAATCAATAATACCACCACGAACTGCATATTCTGCCGCACCGCGCACAGTGGGCACAAGCGCATAGCCAGCCATTTGTGCAAAATTATGAAGGGCATTCAAATCAAAAATCTGCCCTGTTTTTATCGAGAGGCTCGCACTTGCCATAACAGATATCGGTGGCAATTTTTGCATAATGGCATTTTGCGTTGTCAGCACAATATCGCCCTGACCATTTGCAAGCGCTGCGAGTGTCGCTGCGCGCTCAGCCGCGATCGTTGGATGTGGGGATAGGCGATCATAGGGTCTGCAATCCCATGCCGAAAACACAAGCGCGGTTCGTTTCGGTGCAAAAAACGCAATCAGCGCGCTCATCTGTGCCAAATCTCGATCATTCTCAGCAATCAGACAAATTGGCCCGCCTTGTTTGAGAGCAAATTCAACCAATGCACCCGAAGGCACATTGCCGATCTTAATAAATTCGTGAGAATGTGTTTTTTCCATTGGATTGCTTTACATTGGCGCTATACTGCTCACAAGAGTATAGCCATGAATTTGATAACAAAAATGAAATAAAGAGGTTTAAAATGAGCTTTGCGAAACGTTTACTATTACTAGCAGTTATTTCATTCCTACTTATGCTGGTCTATCTTTTTGCTTTCAAAAAACCCGCTGAATCGGCGGTTAATAACGAGTTGGCTCGGATTGCTAAAGAACTTGAAAGACGTGGTGACGGATCAAGCCTGCTCTATGGGACACCCGATGTTGACGGCAAATCTGTGAATCTGACTAACGTGCAATATGTCGATGGCAAAGATGAAACGCGCTATGATATTGGCGAGGTTAACGCCGAAATTGACCTATCGGGCTTATATAACGGTATGGCGCGCAATATTACGATTACCCCAAAATCAGGTGATGCCTATACAATTGCTTCCGCAGAAATTTCAGGCTTCAATGACAAGGCTGAACAATACGAATTCGAAGATTTAACCTTAAGCGCGATAAATCTAGCAGGTCAGCTGACGAAAAATAAAAGCGCCAATATGCAAATCGGCACGGTAAATATAAAAAATGTCCAAGCCCAAAAAATCGGTCAAATCGCTTTGCAGAACATCACTATGGGCAATATTGAGACGCCTGCAGCTTTCAATCTTGAAAAACTAGAACTCAAAGATGTCGATTATTCAGAGCTTCTCAATACAGTAGATAATTTGCGCAAAGGATATTTACCAATTCATTTGTTCCCGCTTGCGAATATGGAAGATATCGACATTAGCGGCCTCAATATATTGCTGGGTGATGAGAGCAAAGCCGGCAATGACGGTGTACTTGATGAGGCCGATCTATTTGAATTATTTATGAAAAATGCGCCGCAAGAATTGCAAGACCTTGTCGGCACGACTGATGGCAGTGAGATTGTAGAACAACTTGAAGAACTACAAAACTTACCGCCCGAAGATCAGGCAATCAAAGGGCTTGAATTGTTGCTTGAGGGCCTCAAAAGAAATAAATCAGAATAGAATTGCTTCTGGCCAATTCGATCATGGCGCGTTAATGTCGCGTCATGAAAATATCAAGCTATAATATAAACGGCATCAAAGCGCGCATCGAAACGGTTCTTGCATTTTGTAAGGAAAGCGCACCAGATATAGCCATTTTACAAGAGATCAAAACGATCGACGAAAACTTTCCACGCGAGCTTTTTGAAGATCTTGGCTATAATGTTGTGACGCATGGTCAAAAATCGTTCAATGGCGTTGCCATCTTTTCGAAATTTCCGCTTGATGATGTGCGCATTGGCTTGCCTGGTGATCCAAGTGACGAACAAGCGCGATATGTAGAAGTTGATGTTCAAGGCATAACAATTTGCGGACTTTATCTGCCCAATGGCAATCCTGTAGACACTGAGAAATTTCCATATAAACTCGCTTGGATGGATCGCTTGATCGCACGCGCCGAAGAGTTATTGGAGCAAGAAACCCCATTTGTGATGACTGGCGATTTCAACATTATCCCAACACCTGAAGACTGTTATGATGCAAAGGCTTGGGAGGGCGATGCACTTTATCACCCTGAAAGCCTTGCCCGTTTTCGTATGCTGATCAATATGGGTTTGCGCGATGCATTTCGCCTCATTGACCCCTCCCCGATGCGCTACACATTTTGGGATTTTCAAGCAGGTGCTTGGAACAAGAACAATGGCATTCGAATCGACCATTTCATGCTATCACCAGAGCTAACAGATCGCCTTGAGAATGTTGAAATTGAGCGTCATTGGCGCGGCCGTGAAAAACCATCAGACCACGTGCCCATTTCCATGACCTTACGTGATATCTCTGATGATTTGATCGAATAATTGGCTAAAACGATCAGTCTTTATGCGTTTTTTCTTTGCGTTCATGCTGTTCTTGCGCGGCAAGTGACATTGTCGCGATAGGGCGCGCTTCAAGACGCTTTAATGAAATTGGGTCACCCGTCACTTCACAATAACCATATTCACCCTCGTCAATACGGCGCATCGCTGCATCAATCTTGTTGATCAATTTGCGCATACGATCGCGTGTCCGAAGCTCAATAGCACGGTCAGTTTCTTCTGATGCACGATCGGTCACATCTGGACGCTGTAAAGAAGAGTTTTGCATCTCTTCAATCGTACGGTTCGTGTCTTCGAGCAGGTCTTTTTTCCAGTCGATTAATTTCTTACGGAAATATTCCAACTGGTTTGCATTCATGAACTCCTCGCCATCACTTGGCACATAACCTTCTGGCAAAATGATTTGATCCATATCCACTATCTTCTCCCTTTAGAAACCGCCACCTTTACGATCACTGTCGGCTAATTATCGCTTTTTGGACAGATTGTCACCCCTATATTTTTATAGCTTGTCAAAAAGGTGATAAGAGATTAGTTCAAATGCTATGATAGCTTTAATTCTTACAATTCTGGGTGCCGTTTATGGCGCTTATCGCGCCAAAAGATTAGGCGGCAAATTTGCAGACCAGATTCAATTTGCGGCAGGTTTCGGACTTGCGGGATTCACCTGTGGAACGATCATTGGCTTATTGACCTATCATCTTGTCTGATAAGCGCTTGGCAAGTTTATAAAGCTTTGCATTCTTCAGCGTATTCTTTGATACACCATCAACCGCAACAACGATGCTTTCAATAACATCGCCATGCTCTGCCCATAGCTCACTGATCAACTGATCAGGAGAAAGCGCACGAATATCATGCTCAACAAGCGCCGCGCGCGGGAAATCGCGCAAATTTTCTGTCAACAACATATCTGCCTTTGAAGCCATTGCCCCTGCAAGCACATGACGATCATCCTCATCTGGCAACCAAATCCCAATCGGTGTCTCAACATCAACAGGCTCGGCAAGAAGCCGCAATGATACAAATGTCGCGGCTATGTCTTGAGCCATATCCTTGCGCTTGGCGACATGCATAGCTTCAGCCTCAATCGATTTTGAATATGTGATCTCAATGAGTTTAGCACGTGCAAGTTCAATAATAATCTCACGCGGCAAACGCGAGAGAATGACGCAGCTATCTAAAAATACGCGCATCAATTAAGCCTGAAAAATATCGACTTCAAATATCCGCTTTCAATAAGATATGGATGTGTTGGATGATCTGCACCTGCAGCCCCACGATGCAATATCTGCCCAACGCGACCTGCGCGACCAATCCCCCGAATAGATGATGCCGCAAATTTTTCGGCCGTTGCCGCATGCGAACATGAGCAAAGTCCAAGATATCCACCAGGCGCGACAAGTTTGGCCGCCATTAATGCAACCCGCTCATAGGCACGAAGACCAGCCTCGACTGCTTTTTTATTGGGAGCGAAGGCTGGAGGATCACAAATAACTGTTTCAAATGTCACGCCCTCTTCTATCAATATATTCATTTGATCAAAAGCATCGCCCTTGCGCGCTTCAAATAAATCAGCCTTTCCCATCGCCTTAGCGCCTTGGGCTGCAAGATCTAGCGCGGGTTGTGAACCATCAATGGCCATCATTCGCGTTGCGCCGCCTGCAAGTGCCGCAAGCCCGAAGCCACCGACATGCGAAAACACATCCAGCACTGCACCACCTTTTGCAAGCCTTGCCGCAAATGCATGATTATCACGTTGATCATAAAAAATACCCGTTTTTTGACCGCCAAGCAAATCCGCAATATATATCGCGCCATTCATCTCAACTTCGACCTGCTTCGGCAAGGTTCCCTTGAGGGTTTTAGAAACATCATCAAGCCCTTCAATCTTGCGAACGCGGCCTTGCGCATTGAGATGCACATTTTCAATACCAAGATCCACAAGCACATCTGCAATCATATCAGCATGATTATTCGCCCAACTTGCATTTGGCTGAATAACAGCGCACTCACCAAAGCGATCAATGATCAATCCGGGCAGCCCATCACCCTCAGCATGCGCCAAACGATAAAATGGCGTGTCATAAATCTTGCTGCGCATGGCCATTGCCGACGTGATCTTTTCTTTGATCCAATCATCATCAATCTCAAGACCTTCTGTTTTGTGAAGAACGCGGAAAGCAATTTTGGAATTGCTATTAAATGTGCCTGTTGCTGTATAATTTCCAAAGGTATCATGCAGCTCAACAAAGCTTCCTGACTCAATCGCACGCGTACGGCGATCCATAACGAGTTGATCATTGAACACCCATGGAGCGCCAAAGCGCACTGCGCGAGAATCTGCATTTGGGCGGAGTTTGATAATCTTCATTTGCGAATCCTTATTCGGTTGGTGCCTTCATAAAGAAGGTGAAGCCCAAACACCATAAAAACCTGCGGACAAAAAAAGGGCTGCATAGAGCAGCCCAAGTCTAGGGAGGAAAACAGATCAACGCATAATCGCAATGCGCGATCAACATTAAACTTAAGCCTATTTTATTAATATTTCGTTCCCAATCAACACTTATATTGCAAATATGTAACATCTTTTGTGTATTGCGATAAAATCGCAACATATTGTTAATAGAATGGCTCATTTGCTATGGCTTGAACGCATATGATCCAGAAAATGCTGAAAATTTCTCTGGGGGCTTAAAGTATATGGTTCACCAATTTGTTTGTAGTCATCAATGAGATCAACGCGAAAGCTGCGATAATCCTCGCGCTTCTCGCACCATGCAACAAGTGTCCATTTTCCAAACCACGCCACCAATCCCAGTGGCCAAATGATGCGATTGCTCACCTCACCCTTGATAGATGTGTATTGAATTTCAAGCTTTTGTGTCTTCAAAATGGCATCTCTCAAATCACTATGGGCAATGTCTCGATTATCAGAACCTGCAATTTTGGGTACAAAGTATAATTGCGTTTCGGCTTGCGCCTTAGCTCGATCTGAAAGAACCGAGATGATTTTTTGCCGCGCAGATTGGGCAGATAAATCAAGCTTATCATCAGTAAATGCCCCGACCATTTCAATGCCTGCGAGCACCGCCATAATTTCTGATTCACCAAACATGAGGGGGGAAAGCTGGGCTTTATCGGCCAAGAGATAGCCCATACCGGCCTCACCGTGAATATCTGCACCAGCGGCTCGAAGATCATCAATATCACGGTAAATCGTGCGCACAGAGACATCTAACCTATCGGCCAAATCTTCCGCACGCATCGCAAAGCGCCGCGCCGATAGGATCGTGATGATCTCCAAAAGGCGCGACGCCTTGGCCATTAGGCTTCTTTCATCAGTTTAACGTCACTATGACCCATTTTGAGCGTCGAGGGATCAATCATTTTCATGAATTCAGTGTCCCCATTGCTCTCCATGAACTTCTGACTGGCAATTTCTGCTGTTTCAATGGAATCCCAAAAAACAATATCGGTCCATACACCATCCTTATCCACACTAAGAGAACGAGATTGGTAGCCTTTTTGTCTCTGTACCCAAGCATTAATAGGCTCGGCAGAATTTACAAATTTCTCAGCATTTGCACCTTCAATAAGTTTAAAGCTAACGATTTCAACTACATTTGACATATTATTTCCTTTCATATTGTCATATGCCGTCTATAGCAATCAATTATGTCAGGAACTGTCAGTAGCAAATCAAAAGTGAAATTTAACCAAGAACTGGCAAACCATCGGCTTTTGAAGCCATGCGCAAAAACTGCTCCACATGATCAGCAACCGAACGAAAGCAAATAAGCTCGGCTTCATCCTCAGCATTAAGCCAGAACGCAACCGCAACTTGCCCCATATGATCGCGCATCGCTTCTCTGACAATCGCAAAGGCCGAATATCGTTTTTGGCTGGGCGCGCTCATTTAAGTCTCCGTATATAAGGATAAGTTAGACTACTCCCATTTCCGTGAGGATTTCAATAGCGTCAAAGCAAGGAATAAAAACGACATTGTGCTCTTTAGTTACATCAAAACCGCTTGCGGAAAGCCAATTGCGCGCCTATTCTGCCGCCATTATGATTAACATGACACAATTTTGGCTTGTCGCCGCTATCATCACGATTTTGGCCTTCTTTTTGCTATGGAGTTCCGCGCGCCGTGGGGCGTTTATTGTGCGTTCTCGTAAAGGTGCTAGTGATGCGCTTCGCGAAGCTCAAATTACTGAAATTGAGCGCAATCTTGAAGCGGGTCAAATTGATGAAGATACCGCAATGGCTATGCGCCAAGATATAACCCGCGCGCATTCTCGTGCAACACGGCGCGGTGAAGATGGCAATATGACAGAGGGGCCGAGCTTGGCTTTATGGGGCATTATTGCCGTTGCCCTGATGAGCGCTGTTCTCTCCTATGCATATCTTGGCGCGCCTGGCTATCCCGATTTGGGACTCGCAAAACGCGCCGAAATGGAAACCCCAAATCAAGAACGCATGATCAAAATACTTGCTGAGAATAACGCATTGCCGCCCGCCCCCATATTAAGCGCCGATACACAAAATATTTTGAACAAGCTAAACGAAGCCATCGCAAAACACCCCGAAGTTGCAGAAGGCTATTACCATTTGCGCGTCCTCCACTATGGCACAGGGAATTTCCGCGAAGCGTATCTCGCCCAAGCCAAATATATGGATATAGAAGCCAGCAATGCCACGGCAAATGATTATGCGATTTTGGCAGAAACCATGGTGCTTTCCGTGAACGGTTATATTTCACCTCAAGCCAAAGAAGCGCTTCAAAATTCCCTTAAGCTTGATCCCAGAAATGACTTGGCTACATTTTATATGGGGCTATCTCTGAAACAAGAAGGCAGCTTGGAAGACGCAAAAACGGTTCTATCAAGCCTGCTATCTCGCGACATCGAAAATCCTGAATGGGTCAGTCAAATTCATAAACATATTGAGGAAATTGATGGCGAGTTCAGTGTAGCCAAAGACCCAAGCGCAGAAGATATAGCCAATGCTGCTGATTTGAGCGATGAAGATCGCACCGAAATGATTGGTGGCATGGTTGATAGATTGAGGGCAAGGCTTGCTGAAAATGGTGGAACGCCTGATGAATGGGCGCGCTTAATAGCTTCGCTTCGCGTCCTTGGTCGCGATGATGAAGCGAATGCAATTTTAGGTGAAGCTTTGCAAAAATTTCCTGATAATGCTGCGATTAAGGCGCTTGCACAATGATGGAAACCAACGCATTTATTGAAGCTGTCCCTGAAATGAAGCCGCTCATTGGGCTGGATTTTGGCACCAAGACCATCGGTGTTGCTATGTCTGATCGATTGTGGACCGTGGCTTCGGCTTCTCATGTTGTATCTCGCCGAAAATTTGGGGAAGATGCCAAATCGCTCATGGATTTCATTGTTGCAAATGATGTGGGTGGTATTATTTTGGGTTGGCCCAAAAATATGAATGGAACAGAGGGCCCTCGCGCGCAATCGACACGTGGTTTTGCATTCAATCTTGAACGCTTATGGGGCAAAAAATGCCCCCCGCTGATGCTCTGGGATGAAAGATTGTCAACTGTTGAAGCTGAGCGCGCAATGATTGAGGGCGATATGTCGCGCCAAAAACGCAGTAAGAAAATTGACGCGGTCGCTGCAGCGATAATTTTGCAAGGCGCGCTTGATCGTTTAGCTGTGATGAGGTCAAAATGAACGACGTTTGGAAACGTGACGAGATCGAGAGCCCATGCGTCAAAATCTGCGTGATGGATGAGAAATCTGGGCTTTGTATGGGATGTGGGCGCACGAGATTTGAGATTGCAGGCTGGTCTCAACTCGAACCAACCGAGCGCCGCTCAATTATGAACACACTTGAAGAGCGGTTAGAAAGTCTCAAACCTCAGCGACGAGGTGGTCGAAAAGCCCGAATTCCTCGCCTCAAATAAGTTCCGATTATTAACCCAAAAGAAATAGCTTCAATTGCAATAATTGATCATTCTCTATATGGTATTTTCAAAAAGGCTAAACATAAAAATATGTTAGAAACCAAATATTTAAATAGCGCTACAGCGACAAGAGGCTCGAAAACAGCTAGCCTATTTGTCGATGCTCCTTTTCAAGGCAATGAAACCTTATGGATTATTGATGCGATACGCATGCCAAATGATAACGGTTTTGTGTATAAAATATTTCTCAATAGCTTTGTAAACCCTAAGGAAGCACAAGCAAAACTGCTCATAGTTGATAACATTGGCATAAAAATTGATTACCAAATAAATTCGCTTGCACGGACAAATATTATTGAGTTCTCAAGTGAGAACGAACTCGATTCCATTGTTGCAAAAATTGAGGATGAGCAACACATCATCAATTTTTCGGATATATATCTTGGTCCTTTTTCAGAAAAGAACTCTGCAATTCTTGTCGTTAATCAAGAAACGCCTCAACAAATTTATGAATGGACAGAGTTTTATGCCAAAAATCATGGCCTAGAGGCACTGGTCATTCTAACCCGAAATGATCTTGATCAAAATGTTTCGGCTTGGAATGGTAAATTTTCAGATTTACTGAGTAAATTTAAAATCGATATTAATATCGTTATTTGCTCCAATCACGCGCCTCTAGGGAAAAACGAACCATCAGCTCGTGAAATCTACATGTCACCAGATGCACCTGGAAAGGAACGCATGGAGGTTCCTGCAAATGATCCATGGCATTCTGAGCTATCGGGCCCTATCATTCTTGAATTAATGAAATTGCGTTTTTTAAGTGAAGCCCGTGCAGTTTTGCACTTACAGCCATCTGACATTCTACCAAAAATTACGAACAATATATTTGATATGACCATAGCGAACGAAGATGGTTATATACAATTATTTGGTCATAAATGTTTTCCATGGCGCGTGCGTAAAAATGATAAAGTCAGTTTTGGAGATCATTGTTGCGTTCCCTTCACAGACACTGGCAGTAATAAAGGCTGGTGCGTGGCGCCAAAAGGTCAACGTCAAAAAGATATTTGGAATTTATTTCGTGTTGGGGCGATTGGTGAGCAAGCCTCAGATGCACAAATCTTTTGGAGAATGGTTGGCACGCGCCATTTTGATAAAAAGGATCATAATCCAACATTAATTGCAAAAACGGCTCTGGTTCTTGATAAAGATTTATTAAAACTTGTTAAAAAACAATTTGGCGGAAACCCTGTTTTGCCACCAGAAAAGACCCAAATTGAGCACAAAAAAGCTGTAGATTGCGGTCGTTCGCTCATAGTTACAACCATGAAGAATGAAGGGCCTTTTTTACTTGAGTGGATCGCTTATCATAAGGCCATTGGCTTTGATGACTTTATCGTTTTCACGAATGATTGTACTGATGGGACTGATGAATTTTTCGATCTCTTGCATAAAAAAGGCATTGTTGAGCATCGATTCAACCCCTACCGCGAAGTCGATATGAAGCCACAGCATGCAGCACTTGCTGATGTAAAAAATTCAAAAATATTCAAAAAAGCCGATTGGGTCGTTTGTATGGATGTTGATGAATATGTCAATATTCATGTCGGTGATGGTACATTAAAAGCGCTATTTGAAGCCGTTGGTGATGCCAATATGATCTCAATGACATGGCGCTTAATCGGCAATTCGAATGTCGTTGATTTTGTTGACAAGCCAATTATTGAACAATTTAACAAAGCCGCTCATGAAATGACGCGCTTTCCTCACCAAGCTTGGGGCGTGAAAACGCTTTACCGTCAACTCGGCCTATTTAAAAAAATGGGCGTGCATCGTCCGAAGGGTCTAAAGCCAGAGCAAAAAGATCACATCAAATGGGTAAATGGCTCAGGCAAAACTTTGCCAGAAACTTTTTACCGGACGGCTTGGCGCACAGGAACAGCAACTGTTGGCTATGATTTGGTTTCGCTCAACCACTACGCCGTACGCTCCATGGAAAGTTTTTTAGTCAAGCGTGATCGAGGCCGCGTTAATCACGTTGATCGCGATCAGGGGCTGCATTACTGGTTCCGTATGAACCATAATGTTGTGGAGGACAATTCCATCAAACGCATGATACCCAAAATGCAAATTGAGCTTGATAAACTCATGGCCGATCCAGAAATTGCGGCCTTCCATCATTCCTGCGTAAAAGCACATAGAGATAAAATCGCGGAACTTCTGACAACCGATGCCTATAAAGAGTTTTTTGCTTTGATAAATTCAGAACGTTTGCGCGAACTTTCACAATATACCAACAAATTTGGTATGAATGTTTATGAGATTGGCGAGCATGTCATTGATGATAATGTCATTAAGCAGTTAAAATCGGGATCTATAGAGTACTTTAACGTAAAAAACGATGGGACACCTTATACATAAAATAATAATTTGGCATACTTGCAAATCCGAACATATTATTGATATGATTAGAAAAGTTTAATTAAAAATAGCACGTATTTTGCAGCATATTGGGAGAGTTTATTGACAGAATTACATCAAATCGGCATGCTCTGGATGAAAGGGCCTTTGAGCTATCTTGAGCAACTTTGTGTAAAATCATTTGTTGCTGCTGGGCATAAAACAATCTTATATACTTATGATGATGTTCAAAATATACCTGAAGGCGTTGAAGTGCGTGATGGAAATGATATTTTGCCTGAGACTGGGTTCTTAGTCCACGAACGGACAGGCTCCCCTGCATTACATTCTGACTTATTTCGCTACCATATGCTAAATAAAATTGATCACATCATCTGGGCTGATACTGACGCGTATTGCGTTAAGCCTTTTGAAACTGAAACTGGTCATTTTTTTGGCTGGGAAAGCAAAACGCACATTAATGGCGGTGTTTTAGGGTTGCCTCAATCTAGTGAGACCTTGAAACAGCTACTTGCGCTTACAGCTGATGAGTTTTCTATTCCGCCTTGGTTTGATGATCAACTCAAAATAGAAATGCAAGCCAAAAAAGACGCGGGCAACCCCGTCCATGCTGGTGAAATGCCTTGGGGAGTTTGGGGGCCACATGCTGTAACTCATTTCTTACACGCGACTGGCGAAGACAAATATGCATTCCCAGTCGAAGGATTGTATCCTATTAGCTTTAAAGACCGTGCCCATATGCTCAAGCGCAAAATGGATTTTTCCGATCGTATTACTGAAAATACATATTCAATTCATTTCTATGGGCGCAGAATGCGCAGAAGATTGGTTGAAAAAGAAAATGGTATACCCAAGCGCTGGTCACTTCTTGGAAAGCTACTTAATTTGCATGGGATTGATCCAAACTTAGCTCCAATTCCAGACAAAAAAGACGTGCAAAGCTTTACTTAATTTTACGTGCTGAAGCTAATTAATACTGTAACTTTGCATATGAATCATTGCGATAAAAGCTTAAGAAAGTAACGCTGATGTTGAAATTTTATGCCGCTTTTTAATAATTACATAAGCCAAAGACAATTTATTTGTGGCGTATTAAATTACAATAGACCGTTTGAAGATTAAAGGATAAATTCATTATGACCCTCACCTATCTCGTAACAGGTTCAGCTGGATTTATAGGCTTTCATATGTGCCAAAAATTGCTGAGCGATGGCCATAGAGTTATTGGCCTTGATGCCATGACTGACTATTATGACATCACCTTAAAGCAACGCCGTGTTTCAATTTTAGAAGCACATGCGAACTTCACACCACTCAAAATCCGTCTTGAAGAGACTGATAAAATCAACGCTCTATTTGCAACCGAAAAACCAGATTACGTCATTCACCTCGCGGCTCAAGCGGGCGTTCGATATTCTATTGATGCGCCCCGCTCATATTTAGGCAGCAATCTTATTGGCACATTTAATATATTAGAAGCGGCACGCGCGCACCCACCCAAGCATCTTCTTTGTGCTTCAACAAGTTCCGTTTATGGCGCCAATACCAAAATGCCCTATGCCGAAACCGATAAAACTGAAAGCCAAATGAGCTTTTATGCCGCAACGAAAAAAGCAAATGAGGCTATGGCGCATAGCTATGCCCATTTATATGACATCCCTACGACCATGTTCCGATTTTTTACAGTTTATGGCCCATGGGGACGCCCAGATATGGCACTGTTCAAATTCACCAAAGCGATTTTGGCAGGAGAAGCAATTGATATCTATAATCATGGTGAAATGTCGCGTGATTTTACATATGTGGATGATATCATTAACGGCATTGATCGGCTCGTAAGCGCCGTCCCCAAGCGGGGTGCGGAAAGTGATGATGATAGCTTGTCAATCGTGGCTCCCTACCGCATTGTCAATATCGGCAATAGCTCCCCGACAAAGCTAATGGACTTTATCATCACCCTCGAAAAGGCTTTGGGCCGTGAAGCGAAAAAGAATATGATGGATATGCAAGCAGGCGATGTGCACCATACTTGGGCAAACACAGAATTGTTAGAGAAATTAACTGGATATAAAGCTCAAACCGATTTAGAAGCGGGTGTACAAAAATTTGTGGATTGGTATATTGATTATTTTAGACACTAATCTCAATTCATTAAGCTTGGAGAACAGATTTGAATATCCACAATAAAGAAGAATCGATTTCATCAGAACAGCTAAAACAAGATCGCTTTTTTACAAAAATCGATGAGAATCATTCTGCATTATTTGTGAGACAAAGTTCTAAATTAATTGTGACTTTTGGCAATATGGATGATGAACGCGATGCCAGCCTTGATTCAAAGCCATGGGGATTTGATTTTGTTCAAAAGCAAGGGTGGTCTATACTAGGGATAAGAGCCATAAAAAGCATTTGGTATAGAAGTGAAGATGTTTATAATTTCTTTGACAAGCTCCGCGATGAAAAATTTTATGATCAGTTTGATGACGTCGTCTTTTATGGTGCTTCAATGGGCGGTTATGCAGCTGCTGTGTTCAGCTCAACCGCACCAAATTCTTCTGTGGTTATGATCAGCCCACAAGCTACACTTGATAAGAAAATTGTGCCGTGGGAAACCCGATATCGGCGGGCTTGGAACGCTGACTATACAAGTAAATACGGCTATGGTCCCGAGTTGGTCAAAGCTGCAAAAGATGTCACCCTCTTTTACGATCCATATGAACCACTCGACAGAATGCACGCAGAAATTTTTATGAAAAACCCAAATGTTAATGCTTTTAAAGCTGTATTTTGTGGGCACCGACAAGCAAGTCTTTTTGCACAAGTCGGCATTTTAAAACCTATAATTCTCGGCGCTTTAAACCAAAAATTGCAACATAAAGAATTCAGGACGCTAATACGAAATCGTAAAAAATCTTTACGATATCATAAAGCTATTTTGGACGCTCTAGTCAAAAATAACCGTCATAAACTCATTATGAGGCATGTAGATGCTATGAAGAATTATGGGTTAGAGTGGAAGCCGATGGCAAGCTACCGTCGCCAAGCACGTCTAAACTGGCTTAAATCTAAAAATAAATAAGGGTATAAAATGCGTATTACAATGATTGGTACAGGCTATGTAGGATTGGTTTCAGGCGTTTGCTTCGCCGATTTCGGACATGACGTCACATGTGTAGATAAAATCGAAGACAAAATTACACGTCTGAAAGCTGGCGAAGTGCCAATTTACGAACCTGGACTTGATGCGTTACTCGATAAAAACGTGAAAGCAGAAAGGCTACATTTCACAACCGATTTGGCTGAAGCTGTTAAAGGCGCTGATGCTGTATTTATCGCCGTTGGCACACCAACGCGCCGTGGTGATGGCCATGCCGATCTGACATATGTATATGCAGCCGCTGCTGAAATCGCGCAGCATCTTGATGGTTACACTGTGATCGTGACTAAATCGACAGTGCCTTTGGGCACGAACCGTGAAGTCGCGCGTATTGTAAGCGAAACCAATCCAAAAGCCGATTTTTCAATTGCGTCCAATCCAGAATTTCTACGTGAAGGGGCTGCTATAGAAGACTTCATGCGCCCTGATCGTGTCGTTGTGGGATGTGAAGATGATCGTGCGAAGGACGTCATGAATGCTGTTTATCGCCCACTTTCATTGCGCGAATTCCCTGTTGTTTTTACAGGTCTTGAAACGGCAGAAATGATCAAATATGCAGCCAATGCATTTCTTGCCACCAAAATCACATTTATCAACGAGATTGCCACACTTTGCGAAAAGACGGGCGCGGATGTGAAAGATGTTGCGAAGGGCATTGGCCTAGATGCACGCATCGGTGGGCGCTTCTTGCATGCAGGCCCTGGCTATGGCGGTTCATGCTTCCCAAAAGATACGAAGGCACTTGCACGTATTGGCCAAGAACATGCTGCTCCTCAGCGAATTGTAGAAGCGGTCATTGAAGTTAACGAATCTGTCAAACGCCGTATGATCGACAAAATCTTTGAGCTTCTGGATGATAAGGCTGCTGGTAAAAAAGTCGCCGTGCTCGGTGTCACCTTTAAACCCGAAACCGATGATATGCGTGATGCGCCATCACTTACAATCGTCCCTGCCCTTGTTGGAGCGGGTTCTGATGTGCATGTTGTTGACCCACAAGGAAAGCATGAAGGTGAAGCGCTTCTTCCTAATGTGACTTGGTGCGATGACCCTTACATAGCGGCAAAAGACGCCGATCTCGTTGTGATCTTAACCGAATGGAACGAGTTCCGCGCCCTTGATCTTCAACGCATGTCGGGATCAATGCGTACAGCTGCTATGGCGGATTTGCGCAACATCTACGGAGCTGTCCGAGCCAATGAGGGCGGATTTACAGCTTATCAAGGCGTTGGGCGCGGATAGGTTCTTAACCAAACATATATCTTCCCGCTTCCTTTTTGTTATCTGACAATGAGTTGCGGGAAGATCCAAGCCCAATACCACTCAAAACGAACAAACCGCCTATTGTTTTATAAAGGCGCATCATGAACGATTTTGTAAGTTCTAATCCTCGCCCCCATGCGCCAAGGCAGCTATAGAGCATTGTGACCAAAAACGCACGAAGACCGACGATGATAACCATTGCGGTCAATTGCCCCAATCCAAGTTAGTTAGCTATTCGAAACTGTGGAAAGAGTGCGGTAAAAATGCGATGGCTTTGGGATTGCTAATCGCGACAGTGAAACAACCTGAGAATAGCTTTTGGAGGGATACGCGCATTCACTTTGCTGCATAGAGTTAGGAGAGAAACGCTGCGCAACATTTGAATGCCAGCATATATCATATAAGCTGCACCCACATATTTGACGGCCATAAATAAATGCTGCCGAATTGGTAATGATCATAGCAAGCCTAATTTGGCGATGCTGTGGCTTGTAAGACTTAGGCAACGCTAACTCCCAGAGCCGTATAAATGGTTTTTCTCCACCTATAGTCGCACCATTTGTGAACGCTATAATTGTCGTTGGCTCAGGGATGAAAGACAGGCCAATCACCGTTGCCGTAAAAATATCCAGTAATGCATATCCATTTGGCCATACCAATTTTTATATTTTCTGAAATTTAGGGCAGTGATTGAACAGAATCAATCTGATGTCAAAGCACAAAAAAAGCCCGCGATTGCTCGCGGGCAGTTTAGTCTAGGGAAGAATATTTAGCGAATGCTAAATTCTGGGTAGGCAGCTACGCCAAGCTCGGAGCTATCAAGACCATTGATCTCTTCTTCCTCACTTACACGGATGCCAATTGTTGAGCGTAGGATCATCCAAATGATGGCCGATACAACAAAAACGAATGCACCAACTGAAACCACACCAATAAACTGCGCCACAATATTCGTGTCTGGGTTTGACAACACAACTACAAGTGTACCGTAAATACCGCAGATCAAGTGAACAGGAATTGCACCTACAACATCATCAATTTTGAGCTTGTCAAGCATTGGAACCGAAAGAACCGCAAGCAATCCACCAAATCCACCAATTGCTGTCGCAAGTGTTACACTTGGCATTAAGGGTTCTGCTGTGATTGACACAAGACCAGCAAGAGCGCCGTTAAGTACCATTGTCAAATCTGGCTTTTTGAAGAGCCATGCTGATGCAAAGTAAGCAATAATTGCACCGCCGCCAGCAGCTGCATTTGTGTTCACAAATATACGTGAAACATCAGTTACGTCGCCAATTGTGCCCATAGCAAGCTGTGAAGCGCCGTTAAAGCCAAACCAACCGAGCCATAGGATGAATGTACCAAGTGTAGCAAGTGGCATATTTGAACCAGGGAATGGTGTTACGCGACCATCAGAACCGAAACGGCCTAAGCGTGGACCAAGGATCAGTGCACCTGCAAGAGCCGCCCAGCCACCAGCTGCGTGTACAAGTGTTGAACCCGCAAAGTCAGAGAAACCAAGACCAGAAAGGAAACCGCCGCCCCACTGCCATGACGCTTCGATTGGATAAATCAAGCCAGTCAAAACAACTGTGAAGATCAAGAAAGGTGTCAATTTAATACGTTCAGCCAAAGTACCAGATACGATCGATGCAGTCGTTGCACAGAACATAAGTTGGAAGAAAAAATCTGAACCAACAGAAGCATAAGATACATCAACACCATCAGCGCCAACACCAACTGGCTCAAGACTTGTGATACCAAAATCACCCAAGATACCAGTGATTGTCCATGCGTCACCTGGGTACATAACTTTGTAACCAATGAGGTAATACATGAAACCACCTATCGCGAAAATCATGATATTCTTCATCAATTGAGTGGATACGTTTTTAGAGCGAACAAGCCCCGCTTCGAGCATCGCAAATCCAGCAGCCATCCACATAACGAGGAAACCACCAATAAGGAACAGCAATGTGTTCAATATATATGATGTGTGTGGCGCCGCTTCGCCGCCTGCCTCTTGAGCCAAGAGCGGGCCTGCCAAAAGTAATGGCAAATATTTTAAACTTCTCATTTTTAACTCCTAAATTGCATCATTGCCAGTTTCGCCTGTGCGCACGCGCATCGCCTGCTCCACATCCAAAACGAATAATTTTCCATCACCGATTTTACCTGTCTTAGCAGTTGTGATGATCGCATCACAAACAGCATCGACAATGTCGTCATTTACAACAAGGTCAAGACGGATCTTTGGAACATAATTGACCACATATTCCGCGCCACGATATGTTTCTGTATGACCTGATTGACGGCCATAACCTTTAACTTCAGAGACCATAACGCCTCCAACACCAATTTCTGTTAATTTTTCGCGGACATCTTCGAGCTTAAAGGGCTTAATGACCGCAATCACCATCTTCATGATTTCCTCCAATATGAGATTGCAGGCTCATAAAAATCGGATTCAGAGCACGTCACAAGTTCTAGGCCCATTATGCGCAGCAAAAAGATGCTCATGCACAACATTAAATCAAAAATTAACCTATTTGCCTAAATTTTATGCAAATTATGTTTTCTGGGGCGCGTTTTTTTGTGTCCTCAGATAAATAAATGCTGCAATCATCATGCAAATAGATGAAATTGTGAATGGGGCACCTGCCCATGTGAGTGCTCCTCCCTCAGCCGTAAAATAACCAAATGACGCCGTCATCATAAGTGGACCAAATGTCATTGTTAAGGCCATAATGGACGCAAATATGCCCTGAAGCTCCCCCTGCTCGTCCTTGCCAACCATACGTGAGGTGAGATCTGAAAATGCAGGCTCATATACTGAGGCAATTGCGGCAAGTGGGAACAATACGAGCAGAAACACGGGTGCTTGAATGATTGACAATAATGCAAAGACAAGAATTTCGAGCAAAATGCCAAAAAGCACAGTTTTCCTTGCCCCAAATCTTTTCATAGCTGGTTTTACGAGAAGACCTTGAGAAAACGCCACACACAGTCCAAAACCTGATAGTGAAACGCCGATGAGCCAGTTTTCCCAGCCAAATTGAAACTTTGTAAAAAAACTCCAAACCGAAGGATAAGCCACAAAGGCAAGATGAAAAAAAACAAAAATGATAGCCATAGGAATAAGCGGCTTGTTTTTACCCAACTGCACAAATGACCCAAATGGATTAGCACGCATTAAACTAAATTTACGGCGATTTTCAGGTAAAAGCGTTTCGCGGAAAATGATCAATCCAAACACAAGATTAGCAAAAGAGATAATCGCAGCACCCCAAAATGGCGCACGCACACCAAAATTCGACAACGCTCCCCCAAGTGATGGACCTAAGATAAAGCCAATCCCAAAGCCCGCACCCATAAGACCAAAATTACGTGCGCGATTATCATCATCGGATATATCCGCCACCACTGCATTTACTGTTGAATGCGTTGCTGTTGTCATGCCTCCAAGGATACGGCCAATAAATAGCCAAAACATGGTTGGAGCAAGCGCCATCAAGATAAAATCTACAACGATTCCTGCAAGCGAAATAAGCAAAACGGGTCGCCTTCCATATGAATCGGAAAGGTTGCCAATAAATGGCCCGAATAAAAATTGCATCATGCCAAATGAGAACATCAACAAACCACCCCATATCGACGCATCGGAAATATTGGTTTGACTTAATTCCTTAAGAAGATCAGGGAGCACAGGTATGATTATCCCAAATGCCGCGCTGTCAAGTACGACTGTGACCAATAAAAATGTCAATGTCATCTGGGTTTTCATGGGTGTCCCTCGGAATAATAATTGAGAATATTCCGAAGAATGGGCTTTGCCAAGATTTTATTTGGCGATTAAAATCGGCACTTGGTTATTGAGAAGTGAAGGCTTTGATGACGGGTTCACAAAGAACGAACGCAAGCGGGAATGCTTATTCGTACCCATTGCAATCATATCTATATTTTCGTCTTTAATCATAGCACTCATCACATCGCCAACCTCGCCCGCTTTCACAATCGTGCGTAGCTTAACACCGCTAGCCGCGAGCTTCGCTTCAGCTGCGGAAAGCTTTGTGCGTAGCTCTGCTTTTTCCTCGCCGACATAAACAAGCACAGTCTTTGATCCGAGAAATTTAGGATGATCTGCAAGTAGCTCAACCAAACGGTCGGCGCTCTCACCCCCATCATAAGCAACCAATACATTTTTGATATCCAATAATGTACGGTTGACCACAAAAACAGGTGTTTTGCTCGCATTGAGAACACGATCCAGATTTCCACCAAGATGACCGCTCTCAAAATCGGTTTGCTCGCCACGCTTACCGATAACGAGCATATCGTGATCAATATCGCCTTGAGCATCCACTATATCACCATGACGCAGTGTTTCACTTGCATCGACATCCAGTGTCTTCAATAGCGCCTTCGCATCATCTAAAATCGCGCGGCCGTGCTGCAACTGCAATTTTGCACGCTCATGATCCAGAGCAGCGAGTTCTTCAAGTAGCTTTGTGCGCGCGCCAAGACGAATAGCGCCTGAATGGTCATCCGTTGGGGCTTTGGGTTTTTCAATAACGTTCAGCAACTCAACTTGGGCGTCTTCTGCCATCCAAGCCGTATATTCACAAGCAGGCTTGGCATATGCCGAGCCATCAATCAGCGTTAATATCTTTTTCATCATACCTCCCTAATGCGCCATCAATTTATCCATCCCACCTGGCTTATCGTGAAGCGCCAATTGGTCGACGATTGTTTCGGTCGCTTTATTCATGCCGATAATTTTGACTTGAGCACCTTCGCGCTTAAATTTCAATACCGCCATATCAAGAGCAGCTACAGAGCTGATATCCCAAATATGAGCCGCGCTCACATCAATTACAACATTCTCAACCGCTTCTTTGAAATTAAAACTATTCATGAATTCTTCGCTCGATGCAAAGAAAATCTGACCTTCAAAGGTATAAGTACGTGTATGGCGATCTTCTGAAAGTTTCGGGGTAACGCGGAAAATTTGTGAAATTTTGCCTGCAAAAAAGACACCTGAGAGCAACACGCCAACCAATACACCGATTGCAAGATTATGTGTGTATATCACGAATGCAACAGTTGCGAGCATCACAATCGAGCTTGAACGTGGATGGGTACGCAAATTACCGATTGATGACCAGCTAAATGTGCCGATGGAAACCATAATCATAATCGCAACAAGTGCAGCCATTGGAATCTGGCCAACGAAATCGCCCAACCCCACAATCAAGATGAGCAAGAACACACCTGCAGAGAAGGTTGACAAGCGACCGCGACCGCCAGATTTCACATTGATGATCGATTGACCAATCATTGCACAACCCGCCATGCCGCCCATAAATCCCGTTACAGTATTTGCGACACCTTGGCCTACGCATTCTTGATTTCGATTAGATGTCGTATCCGTTAGTTCATCAACGATATTCGCCGTCATCAAGCTTTCGAGCAACCCCACAATGGCAATGGCAAGGGAAATAGGTGCAATAATCTTAAAGGTTTCGAAATTTAATGGAACATCTGGCAAGAAAAAGAACGGCAATGTACTTGGCAAATCTCCCATATCAGACACTACATTAACATCAAATCCAAATGTCATTGCAAGTGCCGTTACAACAATAATAGCAACGAGCGGCGATGGTATTTGTTTGGTGACATATGGGAACAAGTAGATAATGGCTAAGCTAAAAGCCACGAGCACATAGGTTAATGGCGCACGTAAAGCAGAAAGATCATCGCCAATAATAAGCTGCGGTAGTTGCGCTGAAAAAATCAAAATAGCCAAAGCATTCACAAATCCCGTCATTACGGAACGAGAAATAAAGCGCATATATTGTCCAAGCTTCAAATATCCCGCAATAATTTGAAATATTCCAGCCAAAACCGTAGAGGCCAGTAAATACTGAAGCCCCAATATAGCCCCATGATCTTCAATAAGCGGCTTCATTAATACAGCTGTCGCCGCAGTTGCCGCGGAAATCATTCCCGGGCGCCCACCAATTATTGCGGTGATAACAGCAATTGAAAATGATGCGTAAAGGCCAACCTTAGGATCAACACCTGCGATGATCGAAAAGGAAATCGCCTCAGGAATAAGCGCAAGCGCAACGACAAGTCCCGCAAGAATATCTCCTTTAATATTTGAGGTCCATTGGCGGCGGTATTGGTCGAAACTGATCATATTATATCCATTTGCTTTTATTGTCGCGTTTATAGGGGATTTCGTCAAAATCGCAATACATCATATCAGCTATCCAAGCCAGCTTGTATTTGAAAGCATTAGATGCAAAATATACAGCTATCTTTAAGAAAGCATATAAATATTTGGGTAGAATGCAATTATCTTCGATAAAAATAGATCAAAGCCTAAGCTCAATATCTTCGTTCTGGAGTGGCCCAAGGCTTGGATGGATGCAGCTCGCTTGTTTATCTTCATTTGCAATGCACGGGCATCGCGTTGTTCTTTATAGCGACAATCCAAAACTGAATGTCCCAGAATTTATCGATCTTCAACCCGCAGAATCCATCTGGAGTCCCCTTTTGGATGATGGCACAGCTGTTCCACCCGTACTTGCATCAGATATTTTTAGATTAAAGCTTTTTGAATCACAAAAAACCATTTGGGCTGATACCGATGCTTATTGCGTTGCACCGTTCAAATTCGGCAGGCAGCACTTATTTGGGAGGCTTGACAAAAAGCTTGCTACTGGGGTTTTAAGGCTGCCCCCATCAAGCCCTATCTTGAGCGATATGCTTAGTTTTGCATTTCAAGGGGCAGATTTCCCACATTGGATCAGTATGTCACGACAAAAACGTGCCGAAGAATTTAACGGATTGCCTCCATTACAAAGATTACTCGAATTTCACGAAATCAAAGCTGGGATTTTAGGCCCAAAAGCCTTAAACTACTACGCATATAAGCATCAACTAATGACTAAAAGCTTTGCAGAACCCGTTTTTTACCCCCTTAACCCGAAGCAGTCTGCAAAATTATTTAAAGCAGGATCGATGGATGTAATCGATAATCCGAAAACCCATTCCGTTCATTTTTACGGGAGACGTGTTCCTGCACAATATAAAAATATCAAAGAGAATCTGTTTCCATTGGGATCTTATGCACATCACGCATATAATGAAACGGCACATCTATGGGAGCATCTTTTATGAAGACGATCATGATTCATCGACCCGAAATAAACAATCGTCCAGGATTTGGAAGAATTATCCACAATTTTTACGATCATGTGCGCGATGTGTTGAAAAAACATGATATCCCCTTTGAAGAATTGCACAAAAAAAATCGCGACATCCGAAAAGATAAAACCTATAATCACATTGTTTATCACACGAAAAAAGGTGCCCATAACTGGCTGAATGTGAAGATGAATTATCTGAATGCATTTTTCTATTTTGATAGGAAAGGTTATTCAGGATGGTCGGAAATTGTAGACAATACATTTGACCCCAAAGCCATTGACCCAATTGCGGCTGATGCGTATTTTAAAAAGCTGCAAAATCGTTTTGTTATCCCCAAAAATAGCAAATACGCGGAGGGAATGCCCCTCATATTAACCCCAATTCCTGATGGGGCCATTGCAATTTTCCTACAAGTCTTTTCAGATAAAGTTCTTGATCTCGCTCTCACGACGAGCGAAGAAATGGTGCGTGAAACCATAAAATATGCAAATGGACGCCCAGTTGTCATTAAGCGTCACCCAGCGTGCCGCGTTGCTGCGAGCGCAATTCTTGCTCGGGAAGCCACAAATTGGGGGCCTAATGTCTCGGTTACAAAATGCGAAGTTCACGGTATTTTGGAAAAGGCCGATACAGTCGTTTGCATGAACTCTGGAACTGGTTTTGAAGCACTGCTACACGAACGGCATGTCATTACCATGGCCAAATCTGATTATCACCATGTGAGTGCAGCCCTTCAACCTGACGAAACTGTAGCAAATGTGTTCAATCGTACAAGGCAGTCGCCACAAGATATTCGTAAATTTGTCTACTGGTATCTCACAACACAAGTTATCGATAGCGAAGGCGAAACTTTAGAACAACAGGTTCTTGCAAAATTACATGAAAAGAAATGGATTTAAGTAAGATTTTCATTGCCGAATATCGGTTCAATTCATGGCTTGTTGCGTTCATCCGTGCCTATACGATGAGAAACAATATATTGATTACAAATCTTAGAGCTAAATTCTGAAGATAGGTTTTTCAATGGGAAGGCACGCTCTTCAGCTTGATCAAACACTGTGACAACTTCTTGTGAATCAATCTCAGCATCCGTCATATTCTCATCATGCCCAGGGAAAATCCGAACTTCAACATCACCATTTAGCAAATTAACATCACAAACTTCTCCGCCTGTTGTTAAACGACTAAATGAAACAGTCTCATATCCCGAAACGATATATTTACCATCTCGATAAATCACCTTGAATACATTTCTCCATGAAGAGTTCCCACAGGTACCACAACCTTGGAAAATATTGAACCCACCATGTTCATTTGCCTCGACATCATCAAAATCTGAATTTATTGAAAGCGGCAAAACTGCTACGATATCAGCACTATTTGGGTTACCCTCTTCGCTAAACTCATGAAAAACCAGCACACGTTCTAAGTTTTCAAAGGTCACAACAGACACCCGATCTTGAATGCCGTCATTATTCAAATCTAATTGATAATCCATGAACAATGGCTCATCCAAGGGGATGGGTTGCGCATGTATAGAGACAGAACTCAAAAACAATCCTACAAAATACAAGCGCTTAATCATTTACCATTCACCTATATTTTCCATACTCGCCCATGGTTCCTGAGGCTCAAGTTTCCCATTTTGGAGTAGCTCAATTGAAACGCCATCAGGTGAACGTATAAATGCCATATGCCCATCGCGTGGGGGACGGTTGATCACAACGCCCGCATCCATAAACTTTTGGCAGGTTTCATAAATATTTTCGACTTGATAGGCGAGATGTCCAAAATTACGACCGCCCGAATATGCTTCCTCGCTTCCCCAATTATATGTCAACTCAAGTGTAACATCGTGCTGACCAGGAAATGCTAAATAAACCAGTGTGAATTTTCCTTCTTCACTTTCATAGCGCTTTATTTCTTCCAGCCCTAACAGATCACAATAAAACGCCTTGCTTTCATCAATATCACGAACGCGAACCATCGTGTGCAAATATTTAGTCATTGTTACTCCTTTATTTTTTCGAGTGATAATTTCACAAAGCATATGAGTTAGCAAGATTGGATAAAGATTTTACATGGGAGCGCACAAAACCAGCATCAAAATGCATACGCCTTACCCGTTCCTTGCGCATTTAATTATGGCGCTATTGTGCTTTGGCCAAATTGGGCATACCCATAATAAAAAGAGGGGTTTTTATGACAAATAGAATCTGGGGCTTGCTTATAATGCTTGCATGTTTTTGGGGTGGTTCCTTTTTGGCCTATGAATTTGGCTTGCGCACCCTTCCCGTTTCTAGTCTTGTCATGTACCGTATTGGTGGTGCGGCATTATTTTTATGGATCATTGCCATTTTCTCAAAATGGGAAATTCCGCGTGGAAAAGTTTGGATTGATTTTCTTGCGCTTGGCTTCCTCAATAATGCGCTACCGTTCTTTTTGATCGCTTGGGGTCAGCAATATATTGAAAGCGGGCTTGCCTCTATTCTCAATGGTGCAACCGCCCTTTTTGGTGCCATTCTCGCACCCATATTTTTTGCCGATGAGCGTCTCACAATCAACAAACTCTTAGGTGTTATTGTGGGGTTTATTGGCGTAGCAATTGCCGTTGGCCTTGAGTTTTTATCAGGGTTTGATCCACGAAATCTAGGTCAGTTGGCCATTATTTTGGCGTCCTTAAGCTATGCAACAGGTGGCATCTGGGCCAAGAAACGCCTCACAACACAGCCAAAAATCACAGCTCTTGGTATGCTATCGATGGCCACAATTTTGATGATTATTTTCCACTTCACAACCAATCCAGACGGGGCGCTCATACCTAGTCTCGAAAGTGGACTTGCCGCAGCATATCTTGCCATTGTAGGTTCAGCGCTTGCCTATCTCCTCTTTTACCGCGTGCTTAATGAAGCGGGTGTTGCATATGTCACTTTGATCACCTTGATGATACCGCCATTTGCCATTCTAGCAGGTGCAATCGTCCTTGGTGAACGTCTTGCTCCAACAGCATTTATTGGATTTGCAGTCGTTGCTCTTGCTCTCATCATTATTGATGGGCGAGCATTTAAACCACGCGTTAAATAAGCACCTAATTTACAAATTGAAAGAACATCGCTAAGACAGTATTTCAATGTTATGCGAGGTCACATGCTCTATAAATCTGCTAATGAATATCTCAATGCACCGCAAAAATCTGTGGCGCTTTTTGGCATGTCAGGCCTTGGAAAAACCTATCTATCAGATATGCTTCGAAGTGTTGGCGGCTGGTTTCATTACTCCGTCGATTACCGCATCGGCACAAGATATATGGCAGAGCCGATTGTCGATAATTTTAAGCGCGAAGCCATGAAATCCCCCTTACTGGCTGAACTTCTCAAAAGCGACAGTGTTTACCTCGCATCCAATATTACATTTGACAATCTTGCGCCGCTTTCGAGCTATCTTGGCAAGCCGGGTGATGTCGATAAAGGCGGCATTCCCTTTGAGGAATATTGCCGTCGTCAAGACGAGCACCGCATCGCAGAAATCAGCGCGGTGAACGATGCTGCTCATTTTAGGGCGCGTGCCGAGAGCATATATGGCTATCAAAACTTTATTGCTGATTGCTCTGGCTCACTTTGTGAAGTCGTTGAAGACGATATTGCAAACTGTAATCTTATGAAAAAACTGAGCGCTACAACTATTCCCGTTTGGATTGAGGGGCCTGAAAGCCATAAGGACGAGCTTGTGAAGCGATTTAAAAACGCGCCGAAGCCGATGTATTATCGTCCCGATTTTCTGCGCCAAAAATGGTCTGAATATCTCGAAATCAACAATGTGAAGGCTGAAAATGTTGATCCCGATCATTTTCTCGTTTGGGGATATGAGCAGCTTTTAAGTGATCGCCTTCCTCGATACCGCTCAATGGCGCAAAATTGGGGCATAACCATTTCTGCCGATGATGTCATGAAGGTTAAATCCCCAGAAGACTTCGATAATCTCATTGCGAAAGAATTATAATATCCTATGCCTATTAGACTACCCGAAAACTTACCTGCATTTGGCACCCTCAAAACAGAGGGCGTGAATGTGATGAGCGAAAGTGCCGCCGATTTGCAAGATATACGGCCATTGCGGATCGCTCTTTTGAATTTGATGCCAAAAAAAATTGAAACCGAAACACAGTTTTCGCGTCTCATTGGTGCAACACCATTGCAAATCGAGCTTCATCTTATCCGTATGAGCGAGCATGTGTCAAAAAACACCGACCCCTCACATCTCGAAGAATTCTATCGCACATTTGAAGATATTAAGGACGAGTATTTTGACGGCTTGATTATCACTGGCGCACCTATAGAGCAGATCCCATTTGAAGACGTTACTTATTGGAAAGAACTAAAGGAAATTTTCAACTGGACGCAAACACATGTGCATTCCACAATGGCTGTGTGTTGGGGCGGCATGGCTGCGCTCTATCATTTTCATGATGTCCCAAAACAGCTTTTGGACGCTAAATATTTTGGTTGCTTTCGCCATAATAATCTCGCGCCAACATCCCCCTATTTGCGCGGCATTTCTGATGACTTCCTTGTCCCTGTGAGCCGTTGGACCGAAATATTGCGCGCGGATATTGATAATGTGGAGGAGTTGGAAGTTCTTGTTGAGAGCGAGATATCAGGTCCCTGTTTGATCGAGAGCAAAAAACATCGTATTTTGATGAATCTTAATCATTTTGAATATGATAGTGACACGCTCAAAGGCGAATATGATCGGGATATAAAAGCCCAAAATCCGATCAATATTCCTGATAATTATTACCCAAATAACGATCCCAGCCAGCAACCCAAAAACAGATGGATGTCGACTGCCCATCTGCTCTATGGAAATTGGATCAACGAAATTTACCAGACCACTCCATTTGACCTCACAAAAATCGGAACGCAAAATGACTGAATACAAAACGATCACCGAGTTTTATGAAAATGTGGCATCGAAAGAGCTGCGTGACCTTGTGAAAAATGCTGGGAAAGATGACATACTCGCAGATGATTATCCTTATGAGCGCCAAATGAAGCGTAAGGAATTTGAAAAGAAAATGGAGCCTCTACAAATCCAACTTGTACAAATGCAAAACGCACTTCGTGAAAATGGCAAGCGTGTTGCAATCGTGTTTGAAGGGCGAGATGCCGCTGGCAAAGGTGGCACGATTAAGAGCCTGACCATGAATCTCAATCCGCGATCTGCGCGTATTGTTGCGCTTTCAAAACCAACCGAAACGGAACGCAGCCAGTGGTATTTTCAGCGTTATATCAAACATTTACCAAGCGCGGGTGAAGTGGTTTGTTTTGATCGCAGTTGGTATAATCGCGGCGTTATCGAACCTGTATTTGGTTTTTGTAGTGAAAAAGAGCGCGATGCATTTTTCGAACAAACACCCAAATTCGAACAAATGTTGGTTGATGATGATGTTATCTATATCAAGATTTGGTTGACGGTTTCGCGTGGCGAGCAGCTACGCCGCTTCTTGGCGCGGGAAAACGATCCCCTCAAGCAATGGAAGCTCTCACCAATCGACATTAAGGGCTTAACAAAATGGGATGCCTATACAGATGCGATCAATCTAATGCTCAAGCGCACCCATACAAATCATTCGCCTTGGAATGTGCTTCGCTCTGACGACAAGAAGCGAGTTCGCCTTGAGGTCGTTAAGCACGTTCTTAATCAAATTGATTTTGAAGGTCGCGATGTCAGCCTCCTCAAACCTGATGAAAAGATATTTAAGGGCATCACTTAATGTCAAAGCCCTATCATCATGGGAATTTGCGCGAGACGCTCATAAGGGCGGCATGCGATTTGATTGCTCAAAAAGGCCCACAGGGTTTTACACTTGCCGAAGCCGCAAAAATCGCTGGTGTTTCTGCTGCTGCCCCTTATAGGCACTTCCCAAGTAAGGATGATCTCATTCTTGATATTTCAGAGCAAGGCTTTGCGCTATTTGCTATCGCTTTGGAAGCTGCTCGAAAAAGCCAAGCAAATCCACTAGACGCCATGCTCGCCATGGGGCACGCCTATTTGAAATTTGCAGATGAGCATAAAGGGGAATATATGGCGATGTTTGAGAGCGGCATTCGCTCCAGAGATTGCGAAGATCGAAGTCCACCAAGCATGCAAGCATTTGCAGAGCTACTTGCCGGCAGTGAAGCAATTATTCGGAATTTTACGGCCAAGCCAACTAACGACGTTACAGAAGTCGCCCAACATATTTGGGCGCTCTCCCATGGAGTTGCAAGTCTATATGCGCGGAATTCACCAGATCCAAATGCGTCTCAAAACGCACAGCAGATTTTAGAAAATGCAGTCAGAATATATATCAAAGGGCTTCAGTCATAATGGCTATTGATGTGGCATTGAGTCCAAAATGATTTGGGCAGTCGCATCTCGTTTTGACGCATTTTCTGATAGCAATTGACGCCATTTTTTCCCATTGGGTTGACCATGATAAAGCCCCATCATATGGCGTGTAACCTGATGCAAGCGTCCGCCCTTTTGCATATGTGCATCCGCATAATCAACCATGCTGCGCGCAATGTCATCTCTCGAAAATTCTCTACCATCGAGCTTTGAAAGAATGTCATAAGGGCGTTGATAGGCCGCACGTCCAATCATTACCGATGCAAAGCCACGCTGCAAAAGAACATCAGCTTCATCAATGCTAGCCACACCGCCATTGATCGAAATTTCAAGATTTTTAAATTCACCGATCATCTTTTCTGCGAGTTTATAATCGAGGGGCGGTATATCTCGGTTCTCTTTTGGCGACAGGCCTTTCAGCCATGCTTTTCTTGCGTGAATAATGATTTTCTTGACACCCGATCGCTCCACATGAAGAAGAAAATCTGGCAAGGTTTCCTCTACGATTTGATCATCAATGCCAAGCCGACATTTGATCGAAATCTCAGCGTCACTTGCCTCGCGCATAGCGACCAAACATTCCTCAACCCGCAATGGGTCTTTCATCAAAACAGCTCCAAATGTACCCGATTGCACACGATCAGATGGGCAACCACAATTAAGATTGATATGTGCATAGCCAAATTCCGAAGCCGTTTTGACGGCCTGCCCTAGCTCTTTTGGATCAGAACCACCGAGCTGCAAAACGACATTGTCTTTATCAGCATCAGCGTCAAGGAGATTTTCTGCGTCGCCGTGAATAACCGCTTTATCAACGATCATCTCCGTATAAAGCTCGACGGATTTCGACATAAGCCTATGAAAATAGCGGCAATGCCGATCGGTCCAATCGATCATCGGGGCAACAGATATTTTGCGTGTGTTATTCATGCTCGATTCTCTAACTTAAGTCAAAACAGTTAGCAAGTTTGATACATGATCATAAAATCCATTCACTTATTTGGCATTGGGCTTGATTAGCTTTTTAAAAACATTCACAATTAGGAAATGATCGAACATTACACAAAAGAAGATTATGTAAAGATACCATGGGTTAGTGGCAAAGGCGAGATGACCAATATCTATCGGCGAGAGCAGGATGGTTTCTTGCATTGGCAGATCACCTTAGATGCCGTTATAAAAGATGGGCCTTTTTCTCATATTTCAGATACAATGCGTTCGTTAACGGTCATGTCAGGGAAAGGCTTTGACATTGTCGGTGAAGAACGAATGCGCGCGAACCCACTCAAGCCGATTCCCTTTAATGCGGCTATGCCAACATCAGCCGAAGATGTTAAAGGGAAATGCAATTATTTCAATATGATGTGGAACTTTGGGCTGCCGCGCCCTGACATTTATGTTTTGCAGAAGGATCGCAAAATTATTCAACCCCATGAAGGACAAGTCGCGATTTTCGCCGTGAAAAGCTCTCAACTTGAAGGCATTAAAATGGCGCGTCATGACATGATCCTGACTTCTGAACCTGTTGAATTTATATCAGGAACGGTAATCTGTGTGGGCATGGAGTTTTATTAATGTCGCAGTTTCAAAATATTGTGGTCTTAACGGGCGCAGGAATATCTGCGGAAAGTGGTATCCCCACATTTCGGGCATCTGATGGACTATGGGAAAACCACCATGTTGAAGATGTTGCAACGCCAGAAGGTTTTGCAGCAAACCCGCAACTTGTTCACCAGTTTTACAATGCGCGCAGAGAAGCTGCCAAATCGGCACAACCAAATCCTGCACATATCGCGCTTGCTGATTTTGAGACGGCCTTTAGTGGCAATTATCTTTTGGTTACTCAAAATGTCGATACACTTCATGAACGCGCGGGATCGAAATCTCTTATACATATGCATGGCCAGCTTGAGCAAATGAAATGCACAAAATGTGAGGCCAATTGGGCATTTGATGGTGATAGCAGCATTGATGACAAATGTCCGCATTGCAATAAGCAAACAACCCGCCCTGATATCGTCTGGTTTGGTGAGATGCCCTACCAAATGGAAAACATATGGGCAGCTCTTGATAATTGTGATTTATTCGTCGCGATTGGCACATCTGGGTCAGTGTATCCCGCAGCTGGCTTTGCCCAAATCGCTGCGCGCAAAGGGGCTCAATGCGTGGAATTAAATCTTGAACCGAGCAATGTCGCAGGCGATTTTACCGATGGGCATTATGGCCTTGCAAGTGACATCGTGCCGAGATTCTTTAGCAAGCTACTTTGACAAAACGGTTTCATGCCCTTCCATAGGGGTGCGTGGCACAAGGAAAGCCGCCCCAAGCGAGCAAAATGCAAGCACCATGGCAAAGGCAAAAACCGTTGCAGGACTTATGATCCATAGCAATCCAAGCAACACTGGTAAAAACACGGCAGCAATATGATTGATCGTAAAGCTCACGGCAGCAGTTGAGGCCAAATCTTTTGGATCCGCAATTTTCTGGAAATAGGTTTTGAGCGCAATTTTCATCGCAAAAAGCATATGATCGATGAGATAAAGCATCGCCGCAAACCATGCAGGCAAGTCATAAATATAAACAACCATGTAAAGGCCAAAGACAATAGCCAAACCCAAATACTCGATTTGAAGCGTCAATCTTTCACCAAAACGCATGACAAATTTTCCGATAACAGGCGCAATAAATGTCCCAACCAAAAATGTGGTGAGCATGAGAAGTGACATATCATGAACTTCAAAACCATATTTCTCAACCATCATGAAACCGGCAAAAACGACAAAGATTTGCCTTCTCGCACCTGCTAAGAACTCCATGACATAGTAAAGCCAGTAGCGTTTGCGCAGCAAAATCCCTGCATTTTGCACCTCACCTTGTGGGAATATCGGAAAGCGAAACATGGCTATCGCGATGAGAGCAAGCGATCCAAGCCCTGCCCCCATATAAACCGCTTCAAAACTCCAATCGAAAAAATCCCAGCCAATCGTGATCGAAAGATAGATCAAGAAGGTCACAAAACTTGCCACCCCGCCAATAATGCCCAATTGCTTTGGCGCAGTTGCTTTTGGAAGCCATTGAAGCTGTAGACTTTGATTGACAGTTTCATAATAGTGAAAGCCGATTGAAGATATCAATGTCCACAGCATCAAGCCCCAAAAATATGGCATTTGCCCAGTGAATAGCACGGCCCCTGCGAGCATAATAAGGGCAATATATGCCAAGACTTGCTCGCGCACCCAAAGGATCAAAAACACAGCTAAAAACGCAAGAAAACCAGGGATCTCACGAGTGGATTGCAAAACACCCCATTGAGCCCCATCAAAACCCGCGCGCTGGACGGCAAAATTATTGGTCAGGAGTTGCCAAGTCGCAAAAGACAGCACCATAGCCACTTGCATCAGTAATAATAAGGCAAATGGTGAGCGTTCTTTCCATGCCGATAGTGGGAGGTTGAGATTAAATTTTTTCATGCTTGGCCTTTGTTCAATTTGACCTATCCAAATGTTCTCATAAAGTCGAGTGCAATCTTTCTCTTGAAATTACGTCCAAAAACAGAGATGAGGAATTTATGAATGATTTGACCAAAGATTACAAAATGGCTATGCGCCATATGGCAGCAAGCGTCTCAATCCTAACGCATCGTAAAGGTGATGAGGTTTTAGGCATGACGGTGACATCTGCGAGTTCCTACTCTGCTGAACCGCCCATTTTTATGGCAGCCATTCACAAAGAAAGCACACTTGCCGCGAAATTATCTCTTGGTGATCCGCTTGCCATGAACGTGATGAGCGCCGATGATATCGAACTTGCTCGACGCTTTTCAGGCGAAACAGGGATCAATGGTGAGGAACGATTTGATGCAGGTGATTGGAATATGTCCGCATCTCAAGCGCCAGCATTAAAAACTGCTCTGGCTCATTTTACGGGGCATTTGCGCGCACTCATACCGCAAGCCTCCCATGCCATACTGCTCGTTGAAATTGATGCCGTTTTTGCGCGTGATGGAGATCCGCTCGTTTACCATAATCGGCAATATACCAAGCTTGCTTAAATCGCTTTTGAGAAGTTTTTGGAATTGCCATGTAGCGCTTCCCCAAATGCTTCAAACAGCTTGCGTGACACATCACGTTCATCAGCTTTATATTCAGGATGCCATTGAACACCAAGCGCGAAAGATTCCGCGTCTTTGATTGAAATCGCTTCAATTGTACTATCAGGAGCCACCGCTTCAACCACGACACGTTCACCAGGTTCATCAACCGCCTGCCCATGAAGCGTATTCACATCCGCAATTGTATTGCCAAGAATTTTGGCAAGAACGCCCCCTTGGGTAATTTCAATTGAATGCCTGATTGCGAATTTTTCATCAACCGTGCCATCAGGTGGCATACGGTGGTTCATCCGCCCCGGCAAATCGCGCACTTCCGCATGCAATGTGGAACCAAAAGCAACGGCCAATTCTTGATGCCCTCGGCATACGCAAAAAATAGGCTTTCCTGCTTCAACCGCAAGCTTGATCAATGGCAAGCTGAGCTTATCGCGGCATGGGCTCATCACACCATGCTTATCCGTTAATGTTTGGCCATAATGCTTAGGATGAACATTTTGCCGCCCGCCCGGAAAATAAAAACCATCGCACAGCGATAGCGCAACTTCTGGGTTCATCACATCAAAACACGCAGGAAGCAAAATCGGCGTAGCGCCCGTAACCTTAGCAATCGCTTCAAGTTCGTAGATGCCAGTGCCGGTCAGTTGATAGCCGCCCTCTAGTTCAACATTATTTGTAACGATACCGACGATTGGTTTTGGCATAAATTTCTCTTTGTAGAATGTTGCGGCGCAATAATCACATTAGAATATACGCCCATTTTTTTGGTTTCACAAGCGGTTATGCCTGCTCTTTTTTGAGAAGCCGCGCCTTATGCAAGCTTGGTTCTGTATATCCTGATGGTGATGTCGCGCCCTCCATAACAAGCTCACGCGCAGCCATAAAGGCAATACCATCAAAATTTGGAGCCATTGGAATATAATTTGGATCATTTGCATTTTGCAGATCAACAATCTCCGCCATTTCACGCAAGGCTGCGTCAACTTCCTGCGTGCCGACAAGACCATGCTCGAGCCAATTGGCGACCATTTGCGCGGAAATTCGGCATGTGGCGCGGTCTTCCATCAATTCCACATCATGAATATCTGGCACTTTTGAGCAACCAATGCCCGCATCAACCCAACGCACCACATAGCCCAATATGCCCTGAAGGTTGTTGCGCAATTCATCGGCAATCTCTTTTGCCGTGAGCTTTCGGCCAGCAAGCATCGGCGGAATAAGCAGCGCTTGATCCGTATCTTTTGGAGCATCCACCAATAGGCTCGCTTGCACAGCGCGCGCATCAACCAAATGATAATGCATAGCATGAACTGCCGCAGCCGATGGGCTCGGCACCCAAGCCGTGCTCGCCCCCGCTTCAAGCTGTGCGGCTTTCTTTTCCCAAAGACCCTTCATATCATCAGGCTGCGCCCACATACCTTTGCCAATTTGCGCGCGCCCCAAAAGCCCCGAGGTCAACCCGACAAACACATTATGTTTTTCATAAGCCTGCAACCAGCTTTCTTGAGCCATAAGACCCTTAGGTACGACTGGCCCCGCTTTCATATGGGTATGAATTTCATCACCCGTGCGATCAAGAAATCCTGTATTGATAAAAGCCACGCGCGTTTTGGCTTCTTTCAAACACGCGCGCAAATTAACGGATGTGCGGCGCTCTTCATCCATAATGCCAATTTTAATCGTATCTTGTGTGAGGTGCAGCATCATCTCAATACGCGCAAAGACTTCACATGAAAGCGCAACCTCGGCAGGCCCATGCATTTTTGGCTTTACAATATAGATTGACCCATATTGAGAGTTTGCCATATAGCCCGTACGATCTTTATTCGCAGTTGCCGCCAAAACCGTAAAGAGCGCATCGAGAATTCCCTCAGGGACTTCTTTGCCATCTTTTAAAACAGCTGGCGAGGTCATCAAATGCCCCACATTGCGAACCCAAAAACATGCCCTTCCCTTTAAAAAGCTTGGCTTTCCATTGCGCTCGGTAAACGGAATATCGGGATTAAGTACGCGCTTAATAATCTTGCCGCCTTTATTGACCTCCTCGCTAATATCACCTGTCATAAGCCCGAGCCAATTGCGATAGACCTGCGCCTTATCAGCTCCATCAACCGCAGCCACACTGTCCTCACAATCCATAATCACGGTCATCGCGGATTCCACAATCACATCACCAATCTGAGCAGCATCATCTTTTGCAACTGGGCGCGAAGGGTCAATCACCAAACGCACTTCCATTTCATTCACTCGCAAAACAAGCTCGCTTGGTTGATCCGCATCTCCAATATAACCTTTAAGCTGGCTGATATTTTTCAAGGGATAGTTCAGATTTGCATTCTCGACCCTCAATGCCCCCACATCATGCCAAGATCCCGAAAGCAGAGGAATGGTTTTATCAAGATGATCACGCACAAAGCTTCGCACACGCCCTGCACGCTCCAAATCAAATTCACGACCCGCAGGCAAATCACCCAAAACATTGGTTCCGTAAAGCGTGTCATATAGCGAAACCCAGCGCGCATTGGCAGCATTGATCGCAAAACGAGCATTTGAAACAGGTACAACCAATTGAGGCGCTGCAAGTAAAGAAATCTCTGCATCAACATTTCGCGTGATCACCGAAAATGGCACGGGTTCATCTTCAATATAATTGATATCTTTAAGAAAACTTACATATTCACCTTGATCAAATGACGCGCCTTTATCTTCGAACCAATTATCAATCTTTGTTTGCAATATTTCGCGGATTTCAAGCGCGCTTTCAATTTTTGGTGTAAATTCTGTCAGAAGCTCAGCCAAGAAACCCCAAATCTCACCACTATTCCGACCCACCTCCTGAGCAAGCTCACCTTCTACAAAAGCCAGAAATGCTTCATCAATTTCAAGTCCAGCGCGTTTGGTATATGTCATATTGGAACCTATTTCTATCAGTTTGAGGTGTTTACATGGTGATGTATTCACCAATCTGTATACCATCGTACCGATTGTGGAAAGCATAACTCCATCAAAAATCCGACAAGTATCTTCAAAAATAGTTTGAAGACCCTATGCGCCATGATGATTAAAATTCAATAAAAACCTAAGCACCCTTGCCATCAAAACATTTCTCGTTTTATATCGTTTGAAACACAAATGGATGCACCCAAATGGAACATGACGCTCAAGCCCAAGCGATCTATCTCAAAGACTACACACCCCCTCATTTTGACATCACAGAAACACGGCTTGAGTTTTTTCTTGATCCTCAAAAAACGCGCGTCATTGCTGAGATTGATTTTGATCCAAAAGAGCATCGTGATCTTGTTTTAAATGGTGAAGAATTGCGTATGCTGTCCATTTCAATTGATAACAAAGAGCTGACCTTTGGCGACATTACAATTGAAAACGGTTTGCTCACAATCGCCAAATCTGCGATCCCTACCGCGCCTTTTACTTTACGTTCTGAAGTGGAAATCAACCCACAAGCCAATACTTCACTTGATGGGCTTTATCTTTCAAATGAGATGTATTGCACACAATGTGAGGCTGAAGGTTTCCGCAAAATTACCTTCTATCCTGATCGCCCTGATGTCATGACGACATTTCGTGTAAAAATTCATTCCGACCTTCCTGTTCAACTTTCCAACGGCAATCTGATTTCACGTGAAAATGGGATTGTCGAATGGCATGATCCATGGCCAAAACCATGCTATCTTTTTGCGCTTGTTGCAGGCGAACTTGAACATATTTCTGATAGCTTTACCACAGCATCAGGTCGCGAGGTCGATCTGCGCATTTACGTCCGCAAAGGTGATGAAACACGTTGTGATTATGCTATGGATGCCCTTAAGCGTTCCATGAAATGGGATGAGGAGGTTTACGGGCGTGAATATGACCTTGATCTCTTTATGATTGTCGCGGTTGATGATTTCAATATGGGAGCTATGGAGAATAAGGGGTTGAATATATTCAATTCTAAGTTGGTTCTCGCGACACCAGAAACCGCAACCGATGCAGATTATGGCGCAATCGAAGCCGTCATTGCGCATGAATATTTTCATAATTGGACAGGCAATCGCATCACTTGTCGTGACTGGTTTCAGCTATCCTTAAAAGAAGGGCTAACTGTATTTCGTGACCAGTCATTCTCCGCAGATATGCGTTCAAAATCTGTTCAAAGAATTGAAGATGTTATGGCGCTTCGAGCGCGTCAATTTTCCGAAGATGGCGGCCCTCTTGCGCATCCTGTTCGACCCGAAAGCTATGTCGAAATCAACAATTTTTATACCGCAACAATTTATGAAAAAGGCGCTGAACTGATTGGCATGCTCCGTGGCCTTGTGGGCGCAGAAAATTACCGCAAAGCCCTTGATCTATATTTTGAACGCCATGATGGACAAGCTTGCACAATCGAACATTGGCTCAAGGTTTTTGAAGACGTAACGAGGCGAGATCTTGATCAGTTCAAATTGTGGTACAAGCAATCAGGCACACCAAATATTTATGTCAAAACTGAACATATTGATGGCAAAATGAATATTGATTTGCGTCAAGAATTAAGCGCAACTCCAGGGCAACCCACAAAAGAGCCAATGCTCATTCCTCTTAAATTCACAATTTATAGCGAAACTGGCGAAGACATCGAAAATGGTGTTATTGAGCTTGATGAGCTACAGAGTAGCTACATTTTTGATGTTCCTGAAGGCTCAAAGCTATCGATCAACCAAGGTTTTTCAGCCCCCATTATATTGCACCAAGAGCCTTTTGATGCCGCATTCTTTGCCGCTCACGACAAAGACAGCTTCAATCGCTGGCAAGCTTTACGCCAGATGTCACTTGATGCACTCGCAGGCATAAATGACCCGCAATTGGTTGCAAGCACCATGAGCGGCATTATTGAGGATAAAGCGCTCGAGCCTGCTTACCGTGCATTGTTGCTTGCATTGCCAAGCTTCAACGAACTTGGCGCGCATCTCAAATCTCAAGGCAAAACCCTTGACCCAGATGAAATGATTGCAGCCCAAGACGCGCTTAAACGCACAATTGCCGCTCAAAATTCTGGTGCTTTGGAGCGCGTTTATCACGAGATGCGCAAGACGGACAGCAAGGATTTATCTGCCAATGGCGCTGGCAGACGTTCACTTGCCAATGCAGCGCTAGGCTATCTTTGCACCATTGATCCAACATGCTCGCTTGCCAAAACACATTTTTCAAAATCGGTTCTCATGACCGATCGCGTTGCGGCGCTTTCTACGCTTATTAAAAATGGCCAAGGTGCGGATGAGGTTGAGATTTTTTATGAAAAGCACGGCGATGACCGCCTTCTTGTCGATAAATGGCTCATCATTCAAGCCAGAAGCACAGCTCATGAAAAGGCTATTGATAAGGTCAAAGAACTTGCCGCACATTCTTGTTTTGAGAATCCAAATCCGAACCGTTTCCGTTCTCTTTATGGCGCATTTTCTTCTGGAAACCCTGCCGCTTTCCATGCTGCAGATGGATCAGGCTATGAGCTTTTTGCAAATGCATTGATCGAGTTTGATGGCAAAAACCCACAAACGGCCGCGCGTATGTCGAGCGCTTTCCAAAACTGGCGCGATTTTGATAGTGAGCGCCAAGCCCATGCCCAAAAGCATATGAAACGGATTGCCGAAACAGACGGCTTATCAGACAATCTCAACGAGATGATCACAAGACTGCTAGGTTAATATGTTTTATAAAATTTCTGAGGGTCACGGCCTTCCTCATGATCCACTCAAAGCACTCATTGCCCCGCGCCCTATCGCATGGGTCGGCACGCGTGGTGAGAAAGGCGACAATCTGGCTCCTTTTTCTTTCTTTGCACTGCTATCCATGACGCAGATTGGTTTTTCAATCGCCCCAGATTTTCGCAGTGAAGGCATTAAGGACACGCTTACAAATCTAAGGACAAATCCCGAATTTTCTGTTTCATTACCTTCATTAAAGCATGCACAAAATGTTGCAAATTCAGCGGCGTCTTTGTCCAATGGCGATGATGAATTTGAGTATTATGATATTCCTAAATCCAATTGTCGTTTAATAAATGCACCTTATGTTGGCGATGCACAATCCGCTCTTGAATGCCAAATGCAGCGTGAAATCGATCTAGGCACACATAGGCTCATTATTGGCGAGATTGTGGCTGTTCATATTTCAGAGAATATTCTGGATCAAAGAATGGTCGATAACACCAAGATGAAAAATCTCGCGCGATTGGGATATTTTGATTATTCAGCAATCGAAGATGTATTCCCGTTGAAAACGCCAAAAGTTTAAAGCGCTATAGAGCCAAATGTAGGGACTATGATCTGAAAAGATTTACTGAGCTTTTTCAAGTGCAGCAACCGCCTCTTCCCAAAGTTTTTCGGCGCGCTCAACAGCCTTCGCGACCTCAGATTGTTTGCTTTGCCATTTGATCATATCATCGCGGCGCTCTGCGTTATAAATGGTCGGATCAGCCAAAAATGCATCGACCTTAACGCGCATTTCTTCGAGTTTTGCAATGCGATCTTCACATTCCGCGACTTCTTTTTGCAGCTTCAAAATTCGGTTGTTATCTAAAGTTTTTTTTGGAGCGGTTTTTTGGTGTTGCTTGTCACTATCAGCTGCATCATTTTTCGCTTTAGCCGATGCTTTATTCTCATTTGGTGACGCCAAAAGCATTTTACGGTAAGCTTTCAGATCATCTTCAAAGACATCCACTTGACCATTTTGAACAAGCCACAAACGATCGGCCACAAGGCTCAAAAGATGCATATCATGTGAAACGAGAACAACCGCGCCCGAATAAGCCGTCAGCGCTTCAACAAGTCCCTCACGGCTTTCAATATCAAGATGGTTGGTTGGCTCATCGAGAATGAGCAAATGCGGCGCATCTAACGTGGCAAGCAATAATGAAAGCCGCGCTTTTTGCCCACCAGAAAGCTTAGTGACAACCGTATTAACGGTATCTGCCGGCAATCCAAATCCCGCAAGCATTGCACGCAATTTGCTTGGGCTTAACCCTGGGCGAAGAGATGTCAGATGTTCAAGTGGCGTTTCGGTGGGTTGCAATTCATCAATTTGATGTTGAGCAAAATAACCGATGCGCAATTTGCGCGAGCGCGTCACTTCGCCCGTCATCGGCGCAAGGCGATCAGCAAGAAGTTTCGACAATGTGGACTTACCTTGTCCATTTTTCCCAAGCAATGCGATGCGGTCATCTTGATCAATTCGCAGATCTAGCCCGCGCAAAACCACATCGTCCCCATAGCCGACCGATGCGTTTTCCATGGTAATGATCGGCGGTGATAATTCCTCTGGCTCTGGAAATGAAAAGCGCTGTTGCGCGGCTTCTTCGGGAGAAGAAATCGGCACCATGCGCTCAATCGCTTTCACGCGTGATTGGGCTTGTTTGGCTTTTGATGCTTTCGCTTTAAAACGATCAACAAAGGCCTGCATATGGGCTTTTGCTGTGGCTTGTTTTTGAGCCGCAGCCGCTTGAACGGCGCGTTGCTCGGCACGTTGTTTCACAAACAAATCATAAGGCGTGTTGTAAAGTGTCAGTTTTTGATTATCGAGATGCAAAATTGCCCCAACAGAGCGATTCAAAAGACCGCGATCATGCGAGATGATCATAACCGTATGCGGATATTTCGCGAGATATGTCTCAAGCCAAACCGCACCCTCAAGATCAAGATAGTTGGTCGGCTCATCGAGAAGAAGCAAGTCAGGGGCCGCAAACAAAACCGCAGCCAAAGCGACACGCATACGCCAACCACCCGAAAATGCTGAGCAAGGCATAAGCTGCTCATCACTATCAAAACCAAGGCCTTTAAGGATTGCCGATGCGCGGCCTTCTGCCGACCACGCATCAATATCAGCAAGACGAATATGGATTTCACTGATGCGGTTTGGATCCGTTGCTGTTTCCGCTTCGATCATCAATTCCGCGCGTTCGGTATCGGCGGCGATCACCGTATCCAGCAAAGAGACTTCATTTGATGGGACTTCTTGCGCCACACCGCCCCATCGCTTGCCTTTTGGCATTGTGATTGTGCCGCCATCGAGCGAAAGCTCACCGCGGATCAATTTGAACAATGTGGTCTTGCCCGTTCCATTGCGCCCTACGATACCAACTTTATGGCCATCTGGAATGGAAACACCCGCGCCGTCAAAAAGCTGGCGGCCTTGGATCGAATAGGAAATATCATCAATTTTTAACATGCATGGGCTTTGTCACAGAAGGTGCAAAATGGCAATGGAAAAGTGAGCTTCTGCATATGGCGTTCAATCGATCACATGAACGCAATAACACTTATCCCCCTCTTGCGCCCATGCGTCACTTTTTTTATAAGCGAACACAATATTGGAGCGCATAATGACCGAATTGACCTACACATCACCAAAACCAAAAATCTTTGCAGGCGCCAAAGGCGATTGGGAAGTTGTCATCGGTATGGAGGTCCACGCGCAAGTTCAGTCAAGCTCCAAGCTTTTTTCAGGTGCATCCACGGAATTTGGCGCCGAGCCGAACGCGCATGTGTCGCTTGTTGATGCCGCAATGCCCGGTATGTTGCCTGTTCTCAATGAGTTTTGTGTGAGCCAAGCGGTGCGCACAGGTCTTGGCTTAAATGCACAAATCAATCTTTATTCGCGTTTTGACCGTAAAAACTATTTCTACCCCGATCTTCCACAAGGCTATCAAATTTCGCAGCTTTACCATCCCATTGTTGGAGAAGGCGAAGTGCTCGTTGATATGGAGCCTGGTATCGCGCGCAAAGTGCGTGTTGAGCGCATACATCTTGAGCAAGATGCGGGTAAGTCCGTACATGACATGGACCCGAATTTGAGCTTCGTCGATCTTAACCGTACAGGCGTTGCCCTCATGGAAATCGTTTCAAAACCTGATATTCGTGGGCCTGAAGAAGCGGCAGAATATCTGCGCAAGCTGCGTCAAATTCTACGCTATCTCGGCACTTGCGATGGCAATATGCAAGAAGGCTCCATGCGCGCAGATGTGAATGTGTCGGTTTGCCCTGTTGGCAACTATGCCAAATTCGCTGAAAATGATGATTTCAGTTGCCTTGGCACACGCTGCGAAATCAAAAACATGAATTCAATGCGCTTTATCCAACAAGCCATTGATGTCGAAGCGAAGCGACAAATCAAAATTCACGAAGCGGGTGGAACGGTTGATCAAGAAACGCGCCTTTATGACCCCGTTAAAGGCGAGACACGCTCAATGCGCTCAAAAGAAGAAGCCCATGATTATCGCTATTTCCCATGCCCTGATCTTTTGCCGCTGACAATTGAGCAAGGATATGTGGACAATTTGAAGTCTGACTTGCCTGAACTTCCCGATCAAAAGCGCGAGCGTTTTGTGATTGAATACGGCATGACTGAGTATGATGCACGCGTTCTCACAGCTGAGATCGATGCTGCGAATTATTATGAAATCGTGGCCAAAGGGCGAGATGGGAAGCTTGCTGCCAATTGGGTCATCAATGAACTCTTTGGTCGTTTGAATAAAGAAGATATAGATCTCACGGCAAGCCCAGTTTCGGCTGAGCAGCTTGGTGGTTTAATTGAACTCATTACAAAGGGCGATATTTCTGGAAAAATTGCCAAAGATGTGTTCGAAATTCTGTGGAATGAGGGCGGCGATGCGGCCGAAATCGTTGAAAGCCGCGGCATGAAGCAAGTCACTGATCTTGGGGCGATTGAGGCCTCTGTTGATGAGGTGATGGCCGCAAATCCCGCACAGGTTGAAAAAGCCAAAGCCAACCCAAAACTTGCGGGCTGGTTTGTTGGGCAAGTGATGAAGGCAACAGGTGGAAAAGCCAATCCTGGAGCTGTCGGCAAAATTGTGAATGAGAAACTTGGCATTAAATAATCTCCGCACCACAATAATGTTATAAATGTCAGAAAAAACTTGAGCGGATTGAACACTTGCTCTAACTGTAAATTAACACTTAAATTTATTGCAAATGGATAATCTTATGAACTTTGAATATACTGTCATCCCTGCCCCAACTCGTACAAAACACCAAAAAGGTGTCAAAACTGCCGTAGAACGCCTTGCTTTTGCACTTGAAGACGTCATCAACGAAATGGCTGCCGATGGTTGGGAATATTTGCGAACTGAGACATTAACGGTTGAAGACAAGGCAGGTCGTTTTTCAAAAATCGTTGAAAAAATCGAGACTGTTCTTGTTTTTCGTCGTGCACTCCAAGAGCGCCCAGCTCGCAGAGTCGAAGCGCAACAAGCACCTATAGAGCCCGCTAGAGAAATAAAGCCGGAGCCTAAAATGAACATGGCTCCAGCTGCACCAAAAATTGATGATGTTGCAACGGCGCCGAGCCTTGGTGGGGTTTCTCGCGATTAAATAGACAATCGGCGTCATAAGAATAAGACTTACTCACTGAATCACCATTTTAAGGCCTTGCCACCATAAGCCAGAAAATTACGGTTACGGCAGGAAAAGCAAGAGAACCTAAAATGATCCACCAACGGTCCAATTTCCAGTAAGAATTTGGCAAATCCGTTCCACTATTATAAGCGAATTTTGCTATATCGCGCATACGGATTTGTATCCAGACCACAGGCAACCAGCAAATACCCACAAATAAATATAAGGCAACAGCCAAAGCAATCCAACCGTCTGAAAAAGAATATCCAGCTATACTCATCAATCGCCATCCCGAAAGAAACTGAAACACAACCGAAGGTGTGGTAAAAAGCCAATCAGCCAAGACCACATGCTTTGTTGCAAAAGCAATCTGAGCCACATCACCGCGCCTATTGGCAAGAAACATCAGAAATGCGCTACCAATCCCCGCCCCCATTATCAAAGTCGCGCTCAGGATATGAAGTGTTTTTAAGAGTATATATTCATCCATCTTTCGACTTGACCTCATCCTTAATTTGTCGGCCGACTGGGCAAATATCCTGAACAAAACCATTCAGCGTATTGACCAGATTGGTCTCAATAAGCTCGTAATAGATGAATTGCCCTACTCTCTCAGATGAGATGAGCCCTGCATTTTCTAAAATTGACAAATGCTTGGAGAGTGAAGGTTTTGATATTGTAAAACGCTCCGAAATTTGTCCCGCATTCATTTTTCCACCTGATAAATAAGCCAGTATTTTGCGCCTCGTGGCTGAGCTGAGTGCTTGAAAAATCTTATCCATATTATTTAGCCTATTGACGAAATATTTGCGTTTTGGTATTTAGCTACTAATCTAATTATATAAACAACTATAAGATATTTCAAGATAAGCATCGCAAATGCTTGGAGAACAAAATGGCAAAGCTTAATCTTCCTAAAAATCATTTGGATGAATGCGATCAGATTAGTGATACTTTTCCAAAAGATAAGCTCATCTTTGTATATGATGGCGTTTGTGTATTATGTTCAGGTGGCGCGCATATGGTCGCAAAGCGCGACAAAAAAAATAAAATCCGATTTATAAGTGGCCAATCTGGACTTGGGAAAGCCTTATTCGAGCATTATGGTATGCCCTCAACAAATTTCAGCGCTCAACTCGTCTTATTAAACGGCGAAGCCTTTACTGGTTTTGATGCTCTCGCAAAAACCGTTGAACAGCTTCCGTTTGGCTGGCTACATATTGCCCGATTATTTCAATATCTTCCTTTCAAAGGACGTCTATACTCTTTGATCGCACGTAACCGTTTCCGCTTTTTTGGCAGGCGCAATTCATGCATGATCGTTCCCAAGGAATTGGCAAACCGCTTCCTAGCTTAACACAGATATTGGGTAAATTATGAAACAGAATATAGTTGATAATGACTTGGCTAGGCCGATTTTTGAATCTGTTTTTGGTGAAGATTGGGACAAGCTTCCCCCTGCAATGAAGCGGCGTTATGGCGTTCGTCCGAGCGAGGGTGATATTACAAGAATGCACGGCCATTTAACCATCTCAATGAGTAAAATCGTGCGGCCCTTCAAGCCCTTAATGCGCGCAATTGGACTGCTTATTCCTATGGAGGGGAAATTCCCAACTCGCGTGGACTTTGAGACATATAAAGATAATCCCCACACACATCTTATCCGAAATGTCGAACTTAAGAATGGTCAATTTGCTTTCAATTCACGCTGGATTCAGCACAACAATGAGGTCATTGAAATACTGGCTGGGTGGATATGTTGGCGCGCTTCCTATAGATGGTGTGAGGATCATATCGAAATCTCACATAAAGGCTACGCAATTAAATTTGGAAAATATATTATACCCTTCCCTGTGACGTGGCTTTTTGGGCGTGGTGACGCACAAGAAATTCCTTTAAGTGAAGATAGCTTTGCAATGTGGGTTAGCATTTCTCATTCCATTTTTGGAGAGATGTATCGGTATGAAGGCGAATTTAAATTAGAGGCTCATACTGATGACTAATGTGATGATTCTGGGTGGTTATGGAACCTTTGGAAGGCGTATTGCTGAGCTTTTAATACGCGATCATATCAATGTCGTGCTTGTAGGGCGAAATCCCCGAAAGCTTAAATATATCAAAGAGAGGTTCAACTCATCATATGTTGAAACACTTAATATCGATGCCAATATCGATCTTCGTACACATCTTGAAAATCAAAGACCCAAAGTGCTTATCAACACGATTGGCCCGTTTCAAAATGCCAATTATAGCATTGCAGAGGCATGCATCGATAAGAATGTTCACTATATTGATCTCGCAGATGCCCGCAACTATGTAAATAGCATCAATATTTTGGATAAAAAAGCTACAGAAAATAATGTTGCCGTTATTTCTGGTGCTAGCACAGTACCAACACTCTCTTCCGCTGTGCTCGAGCATTTCAACCCACAATTCGATCAAATAGATATTTTACGCTTTGGAATTAGTCCTGGCCAGAAAATCGATCGTGGGCTCGCCACCACGAAAGCTATATTGAGCTATGTGGGCACACGCCTTGAAGGTTGTGCAGGCCATAAAACCCGCTATGGATGGCAAGATAATTACCGCCAAAAATACACAAAGCTTCCGCCACGCTGGATGGCCAATTGTGATGTTCCTGATCTGGATCTTCTGCCACCAAAATTCGGCCTCAAGCGGATTCAATTTTCAGCAGGCATGGAAATATCACTCATCCATTTTGGCATCTGGGGTTTAGGTTGGTTACGCAAAATAGGACTGCCTTTACCACTTGAAAAATTCGCGCCAACACTATTGAAATTATCAAAGCTGTTTAACTTTCTTGGTTCAGATGATGGCGTGATGCATATGGAAATGCGTGGAGTAAAGGATGGAAAACACATCAGCAAAACATGGTTTATATATGGGTTCTCTGGTGATGGCCCATATATTCCATGCGCACCTGCTGTGATTTTGACCAAAATTTTATTGAATGATAGCAACCGCGCAAAAACTCTTATCGGCGCGGCGCCAGCCTTATCAATTGTTACACTCAATGAATACGTAAACTTACTCGCCCATAAGCAAATCGAAACGGATCTCATTGAAACATAAATTTGATGTCATTCATTGCTCGTCTCATCATAGCACCTATATCCACTAATGATGAGACATTACAAATTTTGAACTCGCTTTAGTACCAATCCGCAAATTTAACTTCTGCGGCATCACCAACGAGTTTTGCGAATTCCTCTGGCTCCTGAACATCGCCATCCTTTCCGCGATAATGATAGGGATAAACAGCTTTAGGTTTAAACTCAGCAACAGCCGATGCAGCAGCCTCTTTGTCCATTGTAAATGGTAAGTTCATGCACAAGAAGCAAAGATCGATATCCTTAAGAGCGCGCATTTCTGGAGTATCTTCTGTATCGCCAGAAATATAAATTCGGAACCCATTGAAATCTAACACATAGCCATTATCACGGCCTTTAGGATGGAATTTCTCGCGCCCTTCTGTGATGTTATATGCAGGAATTACCTCGATACCCATCTCACCAAAACTATCTTTGTCACCATTCCCAATTGATCGTGTATTTGATTTTAAATCATCTGGAAGCATATCGAATACCGCTGGATTTGTGATCATAATTGTGTTCTCAGATTTGATCGCGGCAAGCGTTTCTGCGTTATAGTGATCGCCATGCTCATGCGTTACCAAAATCAGATCCGCAGCGGGATAGGATGAATATGAACTTGGATCTCCAACAGGATCCACATAAATAACACCTACAGGCGTCTCAAGCACTATCGATGCATGATCGACAGGATGGACAATTATATCTCCACTCTCTGATGCAAACATATCTGCTGCAAATAACGCTTTTGACAGTACGAGTGTTGTACTCGCGCTCAAGATAAATTTTCGTCTTGTGATCATTTTAGCTCTCCTATTTGTTTATTTACAAAAAGCTAACACAACCTATGGTTATTGAAAAGTATTTCTCCAATACTTTATTGCTGGAACATTACATTCTCACAAAAAATTAAAATAAGGAAATTTACGCTCATATCTCTATCCCTTGTTTATAGAATCCCCTACTAATATTATCTAGATCAAGGCTCTTAGGATACTGCATCTGAATTATTGCTGGGGCAGATATTGCACTCATTTTAATATCATGAGCCAAATTTTCTAAAGTTGTTTCGATATGTTTTTGGTCTGAATGTGTTGCACGTTCGATCACAACGATTGGTAAGGAAGCAGGACAGCCAGCTTCAAGTCCGATCCGCTGAATATTTTCAGATTCACCAACACCCATATAAATAGACACCGATGCCCCCGGCGCAAGATGCGACACCCAATTTAAAGAAGTGATATCCTCCTGCAAATGTCCTGTTGCAAAAACTGCTGTATCAATTTCTCCACGTTTCGTCAGAAAATGGCTGGTCGCAGCACTTGCTGCAACTGCCGACGTAATTCCAGGCACGATTTCAAAATCGAGACCTGCATCTTTTATTGCATTTGCCTCCTCAAATCCACGTGCAAACATACCTGGATCACCGCATTTCAATCGAACGACAGCTTTACCTTGTTGCGCCGCAGCAACCAGTAACGCATTTATTTTCTCTTGTGGCCAAGTCATCGCGCCTGGAGTTTTTCCAACATAAACACGCTCGGCATCTCTACGTGCTAACTCTAATACACCGTCACCAATTAAACGGTCATAAAAAATTATATCCGCCTCTTGAAGGCGTTGCACAGCTCGGAGCGTCAGCAAATCGGCGGCGCCTGGGCCAGCGCCAACAAGCGCGATGGGTTTACGGCGAACACTAGGCACTTCACCACTAGCTATGGTATCTTTCACAAGCTTGGAAGCCTCACGCTCTTTACCTGCTGCAAATAGTTTGCGGGGCGTATCCGTAAAGACCCATCGCCATAATTCACGATGCTTGCTCTGATCCATGCGTTCAGACGCGAAATTCCGCAATCGCCCAGCCAAGGCAACGAACTCACCAAGCCTTGGTTCTAACCAACTCTCGAGTCTTGTCTTTATTTGGCGCGCGAGAACGGGAGCCGCCCCTTCACTGCCTATAGCAATCACAAGTGGATCTCGATCGACAATAGAGGGCGTAAAAGCATCGCAATGCTCTGGGCGATCGACCACATTCACAACTGCCCCCGCCTCACGCGCCAGTTCCGCCCATTCTAGATCACGCTCCTCTTCACCTGTTGCAATAAAAGCGATAGCCGTATTTTGGAACAAATCTACACTGCTTTCATTGCTCACTATCTTAATCTTACCATCATCAGCAAGAGATGCGAGTTCTGGATCGAGTTCACCTGCAACCACACATATTTCTGCATCGGTTTTAAGAGCCAAACGGCATTTTCGAACCGCCTCTTCACCGCTTCCAACGATAACGATTTTTCGTTGTGATGTTTTGATAAACATTGGGAAGGTTTTCATAATATTTCCTTATGCAGCATTTGAGAGATTTCTATTTTTCCAAAGCCGCCTTGCATACGACATCGCATTTGATTGATCCTGGCCACGAGCCATAAGTGCAGCCGCGCAAGTCCCAACAACCAATTCTTCAATGGTTGCGTCTTCACTCTCACCACGCCAAATCGCTTCAAAATCGTTTACAGTGCCTCCAAGTTCAGAAATACGAATACCGCCATCCGCGCGCTCGGCAATTGTGTGCAGTTCAGCTTGGTTATTTTTGACAAGGTTAAGAGAAACGGGTTTTATCGGACTGACTTCAAATTCGCCACCGCCGCCCTTGATCACGGCCATTTGCTTTTGAGCGAGCAAGACGCTAGCCTCTTGTTGTAACTTTAAAAACGCAGGATGGAAAACGCCCTGTACAGTCGTATCCGCCAATGCTGGATTAAGAAGGCGAAGGCTAGAGTTGACAGGCGAACGTAACCCTAAGACGTCTCTCAATTTGAGTAAATCCAAAATATCAGATGCGAGATTCTCAAGCCCAATATAACAAATATTCACTTGTTCAAGCGCTTCTTTTGCCTCCAGATGAGATGTTGTGAATGGAATGCCAAGTTGCTCCAATACGTTACGTGGGTTGGCGTGGCTTTGTTGATGCGAATTCCAGCCGTGAATAAGAACCTTAATGCCATCACCAGCCAAAATCTTTGCGGCCATTAAAAACCATGGCCAACCGCGCGAGCGCCCAGCCGAATAGCTTGGCCAATCCAAACCCACATCAAGATCTTGCCATTTTGCCGTTCGCGCCCGCATGGCATCCACAAAGCCCGCCAGCTCTGAGGCATCTTCACCGCGATATCGCAGCAGCATCAATAATGCTCCAATTGCCTCGGGATCAGCATTGCCATTGAGAATAATTGACATGGCATCAGCAGCTTCTTCGCGGGTAAGGTTCCGTGATTTTGATGGGCCACGGCCAAGTATTTTTACATATGGCGCGAGGCTCATTGTGCTGCCTCTTTCATATTGTTTTGTAAAAGCGCCTTAATTTCAGAGCGACAAGAGCCACAATTCGTTCCCGCACAAGTTTTATCGCCAACCGCATCAACAGATTGTAACTGATCTTGATCAATGGCCGATAAGATCTGATTTCGGCCCACTTGAAAGCACGAGCACACAATCGGCCCTGGATCTGGCTGATCAATATTTGGGCCTCCTGCGAGAATTTGCATTGGTGATATTTCTGTAAACTTGCTCACCAAAAATTCACGCGACAATACGACAGGATCTGGTGAAATAAATATCGCAAACTCTCCTTCTGCAACAGCGCGGTAATTCCCGTTCTGATCTTGCATGGAAAGTAGGTTTTTTGAAGAAACACCAGAAGTCTCTTCTATAAAATCCTCCCAAGAACTTGGTGTCTTTTTACTCGCAAGCTCCATTCTCCAACCAAATTGAGTTGGAGAAATTGCCCAGTAATCCGTTTGCAGATTTGGCTTATTGCACGATAAAGCAAAACCATGCCAAGTCATTTGCGCAGGAGCAATATCACAATATGCGCCCTTGGCATTTGGTTGACCTGAAATAGGGTCAACTTCAGATGTCACGAGTTTATCAATCCGCCCATTGCTCGCAAAATGATCAGTCCAATGAATCGGTGAAAAGAGCTTGCCGCGTTGCCCGCGTTCACTCACCAATGCACGCAAAAGGACATCACCATGCGGGTTGTGCAAGCTAACCAAGCTTTCGGACTGAATACCTAATTCCATAGCATCGGCTGGGTGAATTTCAACAAATGGCTCTCCAATATGAGAGGTCAATCTTTGCGTTCGCCCTGTTCGGGTCATGGTGTGCCACTGATCGCGAATGCGACCTGTATTCAGCTCAAAACCCTTTTTGGCTTTTTGGGGTACATTTACAAGCGGTAGCATTTTTGCTTTTTGATTGGTTGTATAAAATTTCCCATCTGCAAAAAAGCGCGCATCTTTTCGAGAAATTGGCCAACGGCGCGGCTCAAAATCTTTATATTCTATGTCTGAAATATCAGCCAATTCATGCACATCAAAAGCGCGTCCAGCCTCGCCAGCAAGCTTTGAAAGCCCTACATATTCTTTAAAAACATCGCTGACATTCTCATAAGAGAACGCCTTAGCCCATCCCATAGCAACGCCTACATCTGCCAAAATTTTCCAGTCTGGCCGCGCATCACCTGGCGCAGGCATAAATGGGTTCTGCTTGCTCATCATACGCTCAGAATTGGTAACCGAACCTTCTTTCTCACCCCATGCCGTCGCAGGAAGAACCACATCCGCAAGTTTGGCCGTATCTGTATCGGGAAGAATATCAGACACAACCACAAAGTCGCATCCCGCAATCGCCTGCTTAACGCGATCCGCTTCGGGCATGGATACGGCAGGGTTTGTTGAAATAATCCAAAGCGCCTTAATATCCCCGCGCTCGACAGCATCAAACATATCAACCGCTTTCAAGCCTTGCGTCTTTGTCAGATTGGGTGCGTTCCAGAATTGGCGCACAGCTTCATGATGAGCTTCGTTTTCAATATCCATATGACATGCCAACATATTGGCCAAGCCGCCAACTTCGCGCCCGCCCATGGCATTTGGCTGACCCGTCACCGAAAATGGCCCCATGCCCTCACGACCAATGCGACCAGTGGCAAGATGACAATTTATAATCGCATTGACCTTATCCGTACCATCAACAGATTGGTTGACGCCTTGGCTATAAACCGTGACAGTTTTTTCACTTTTCAGCCAAAGATCATTAAATTCAGACAGTTCGGACGCACTTAAACCCGTCTCTCCCTTACATTTTTTTGCCGATTGTACCGCCTCTTTCAAACCATCCACATGGGCACCGACATATGCATGATCAATCTTATCTCTTTCGTGAATTTGGGCAAGCAATTGGTTGAACAATGCCACATCGCCACGTGCACCAATAGCTAAATGCAAATCTGCAATCTCACAAGTTGCCGTCTCTCGCGGGTCGATAACAACAATCTTCATCTCAGGGCGTGCTTCTTTTGCTGCACGTAAGCGCTGAAAAATAACGGGATGACACCATGCCAGATTAGAGCCAACCAAGACCACCGTATCAGCCTTTTCCAAGTCCTCATATGTGCATGGAACAATGTCAGCGCCAAATGCGCGTTTATGCCCCGCAACAGATGAGGCCATACAAAGCCGCGAATTTGTGTCAATATTGCCAGAGCCAATAAAACCCTTCATGAGTTTATTCGCGACATAATAGTCTTCAGTCAGAAGTTGCCCAGACACATAAAAAGCAACCGAATCTGGGCCGTGCTTCTCTATCGCATCCTTAAACTTATTCGCAACAAGTTCGATTGCATTGTCCCAAGATGTTTCTTGCCCGTCAACTTGTGGCGATAATGCGCGGCCTTCCAGAGAAATTGTCTCAGCAAGTGCTGATCCCTTTGAGCATAAGCGCCCAAAATTGGCAGGATGATTTGGATCACCCTCCACGCTCACCGAACCATTTTGCATCTTTGCAATAATGCCGCAACCAACGCCGCAATAAGGGCAAGTTGTCCGAACTTGTTTCACCTAGCTTGCCTCTTGTAAAACATTCGCTTTGATCAGCAAACGCCCAGCTTCCGCTTTCACTTCAAAGGTCTTTACGGCGGGAAAGTCTTCTACAACGGCTTCTCCACTATCAAGTGCAATGATCGTATTATGAAGCGGACAAGTCACCTTGCCATCATGGACGATCCCCTCCGATAAAGGCCCCCCCTTATGGGGGCATTTATTTTCAAGGGCATAAACAGAATCATCTTTGTCACGAAAAACTGCAATGCATCCCGCTGGTGATTTGACAATTCTCGCACCGAGCTTGGGGATATCATCCAATGCGCCAATTTCTATCCATTCGCTCATTGTGCGACCTCCAAACTCAAATCTGCAATCGGTTGGAAGCGCGCGGCCTCCGTTTTTTCAGTCCGCTCTTCCCAAGGATCAACTTGATAAATGCTTTGTGAATGATCGAAACTCGCCACAAGCTCGGCACGGCGCTCCGCAGTTGATAGCTCTTCCTTGACCCAGTCCAAACCAACCTTATCGATCCATTTATAAGCACGGTCTAAATATTTTGCATTTTCTCGGTATAGCTGAGTAAAGGCAACAATCATTTCCATTGCCTCATCTTCGGTCTCAACCTTTGCAAGTGGTTCAATTTCTTTGAGATCCATCCCCGCAGCACCGCCAACGCCAATCTCATATCCTGAATCAACGCAGATAACGCCAATATCTTTGCACGTCGATTCCGCACAATTTCGCGGACAGCCTGATACAGCTAGTTTAACTTTATGCGGCGTCCAAGAGCCCCAAAGTCGCTTCTCAAGTTTAATCCCAAGCCCAGTGCTATCTTGCGTTCCAAAACGACAATGATCTGTACCGACACAGGTTTTTACAGTCCGCAAACCTTTCGCATAAGCATGACCTGAAACCATCCCCGCGGCATTGAGGTCACGCCAAATCCCCGGCAAATTCTCTTTTTTGATACCAAGTAAATCGATCCGTTGACCGCCTGTAACCTTAACCGTTTTCGCATCATATTTCTCAGCGGCATCGGCAATAGCACGAAGTTCATCAGCCGTCGTGATTCCCCCCCACATGCGCGGCACAACAGAGTAAGTGCCGTCTTTTTGGATATTCGCGTGATTGCGCTCATTCACAAAACGTGACTGAGGATCATCTTTATAATCATCGGGCCAATCCGCTAATAAATAATAATTTATGGCGGGGCGACACACGTGACAGCCACTGGAACTCGTCCATTCACAGGCCTGAAACACGGCCTGCATGGCGGTTAATTTTTGCGATTTTATCATTCGGCGCACATCTTCATGCGTCATGCTTGTACAGCCACAAACAGGTTCAGCAACGGGAGCGGAAAATCCATCACCCAAACTATGCGCGAGCAATTGGCTCACGAGGTTCTTACAGCTACCACAAGATGCTGAAGCTTTAGTGCAGGTTTGAATCGCACCCACACTATCCGCACCATCATTTATCGCGTTGACGATTGTTGATTTTGAAACGCCGTTACAACCACAGATTTCCGCATCATCCGGTAAGGCTGCAACGGCGGCCAACGGGTCCGCTGTACCGCCTCCTTGATATGCTGGGCCAAAAATAAGCGTATCACGCATCTCTGAAATATCTTCGCCCGTTTTCATAAGATTGAAGAACCAAGAGCCATCATTGGTATCGCCATACATGACCGCGCCGATAATTTTGTTATCTTTCAAAATCAATCGCTTATAAATGCCTTGCGCGGTTTGACGAAGGACAATTTCCTCGCGATCATCACCTTCGGCAAAATCACCCGCAGAAAACAAATCCACACCTGTGACTTTAAGCTTGGTGGAGATGTCCGATTGGATAAATTTTGCATCCTCATCAAGCAAGGTTTTGGCGGCAACTTTTGCCTGATCATAAAGTGGGGCAACAAGTCCAAAAACTGCACCATCATGCTCAACACATTCACCAATTGAGATAATATCTGAGTCTGATGTGATCATTCGATCATCGACGTGAATACCCCTCCCGACAGCAAGACCCGCATCGGCGGCAAGTGCCGTATCAGGGCGAATGCCAACTGCCATCACAACGATATCGGCCTTAAATTCACGTCCATCTTTAAGGACAATGCCTTCGGCTTTTTCTTTACCAAGAACCGCATCTGTAACGGCATTACAGTGAATCTCAATGCCGCGCTTTTCTAAATCTTTTTGTAAGAGATAGCCCGCCGCGGGATCCAGCTGACGCTCCATCAAATGCGTCGCCAAATGAATGACCGTAACGTCCATGCCTTGTGCGAGCAGCCCAGCCGCAGCTTCAAGTCCCAAAAGCCCGCCACCAATCACAACAGCTTTCGCATTTGGTTTTTTGCTGACATCGAGCATCGCATTCACGTCATCAAGATCGCGATATGCCAAAACTCCAGGCAGATCATGCCCAGGCACAGGTATAATAAATGGCTTAGATCCTGTCGCAATTACAAGCTTATCATAGGCCACTTCTCCGCCATCTGATTTGACAATTTTTGCTTTCGGATCAATCGCTTTCACAGGTTCATTAAATCGTGTAATCACAAGATTCTTAGCGTACCAATCGCTATCATGTGTAATGATTTCTTCAAAGGTCTTTTCACCAGACAGCACGGGCGAAAGCATGATACGATCATAATTGCCGCGTGGCTCCGCACCGAATAAAGTGACATCATAAGCGTCTTTATTGCCTTCAATGAGCTGCTCTAGCATACGACCAGAAGCCATTCCCGCGCCAATGATTACTAATTTACGTTTCATTATTCCTACCTGCTATTCAGCCGCTTCCACGGTCTTTTTTGATTGCGATTTGCCTTTTGCGCCATGCTCATATTCCTCCAAGAAATCAAGCAGCTCCGCGCGATATTTGTAGTAATCAGGATGATCAAGAAGGGCTTGGCGGGTCCGTGGCCTTGGCAGGTCAACATCAATCACTTTACCAATTGTCGCGTGAGGGCCATTGGTCATCATCACAACACGATCAGCCAAAAGCACAGCCTCATCGATATCATGTGTTACACAAATTGCCGTCACCTTTGTGCGGCTCCAAACTTCCATCAATACTTCTTGCAACTCCCAGCGCGTGAGGCTGTCCAGCATACCAAACGGTTCATCCAATAAGAGAAGCTTCGGGGAAAGCGCAAATGCACGGGCAATACCTACGCGCTGGCGCATACCATTGGATAAATCTGCTGCGGGCTTATCCATGCTATCGGCCAAACCCACACGTTCTAGATAATGCTCGACGACATCTTGGCGTTCTTGTTGACTGGCTTGAGGATAAACGCGATCCACTCCGATCGACACATTTTCTTTTGCCGTTAGCCAAGGAAATAATGACGGAGATTGGAACACAACGGCCCGCTCTGGATCCGCACCCAAGACGTGTTTTTGATCTAGAATGATCGAGCCAGCTGAGATTTCATTCAAGCCAGCTGCCATGGTCAACACAGTTGATTTCCCGCATCCCGAATGACCAATCACAGAAATGAACTCGCCTTTGTTCACTTTTAGATCAAAATTATCAACAACCTTTAATGGACCTTTAGGCGTTGGATAAACTTTATCAAGCTGTGAAAATTGCAAATAGCCTTTTTCCTGATTAACCCGCGCCGCTTCTGCATAAGCTTTGGGCAGTCCGTGAATAGGCGTTACATCGGGAAGCAAATGCGTTTCTTCGGTTTTGGTATCAAGCCCGACATCCATCAAATATTTCGTTATTTTTCCGCGAAGCTTGATAAAAGTCTTATCCGAATTCATTGCGCCACGATCACGCGGGCGCGGAATTTTTACATTATACGCATCACCCAATGTGCCGTCTGGGTTGAGCGCGATCACGCGGTCAGCCAATAATAATGCTTCATCCACATCATTAGTAATCAACACAACCGTTTTCTTATCTTCTTGCCAAATGGCTTCGATTTCTTCTTGTAAATTCGCACGGGTTAAAGCATCGAGAGCCGAAAGAGGCTCATCAAGCAAAAGCACATCTGGGTTCATCGCCAAAGCCCGCGCAACCGAAACACGCTGACGCATGCCACCAGATAACTCTGATGGTCTACGCGTCGCTGCATGAGACAAACCAACTATGTCGATATATTTTTGCGTTAACTCGGCTTGCTCCGCTTTGCTTGCCTTAGGCTTAACCGCTTGAACAGCAAGCCCAACATTCCCTGCAACCGTTAACCAAGGCATGAGTGAATAAGATTGAAAAACCAATCCACGCTCAGGCCCCGGCCCCACTATCTTTTGTTCCTTATATAAAACTTCACCCTTATCAGGAAACTCAAGCCCAGCAAGTAAGCGCATGAGCGTTGATTTTCCTGTGCCTGAGAAGCCAAGAATGGCAAGGAACTCTCCGTCTTTTACTTCTAGGTCAATGTTTTTTAAAATCTCAACGCGGTCTTTGCCTTCGCCGAAACCTTTGCAAACATTTTTTAATTCAAACGCATTCATGAAGATCACCGATTATTTGTAAATGTGAAGGCTGATTGAATTGCATACATCAGACGATCAAGAATAAAGCCGATAATACCAATTACGAATACAGCAACCATAATTTTGGCGAGTGATTCTGAGGAACCATTTTGAAACTCATCCCAAACGAATTTGCCAAGACCCGGATTTTGCGCAAGCATTTCTGCGGCAATCAAAACCATCCATCCTACACCAAGTGAGAGACGTAGGCCTGTAAAGATCAACGGCAAAGCTGATGGCAAAACAAGCTTGGTAATTTTGTTCCATGTCGAAAGCTTCAGTACTTTACCAACAGATATCAAATCTTTATCAATTGAAGCTACGCCGAGCGATGTATTTATCAATGTTGGCCAAAGCGAGCAAAGCGTCACCGTGATGGCTGAAATGAGAAAGCTTTTCGAGAACATGCCATCATTGTTTTGCACCAATGCTGAAATAATCAGCGTCACAATGGGGAGCCATGCTAAAGGCGATACAGGTTTAAAAATTTGCACAAATGGGTTGATGGCTGCATTCGCCGTTTTTGATAATCCAGCAATAATTCCCAAAGGTATTGCGATCAAAACCACCAAAGAGAACCCAAAGAAAACCGTTTTTATCGAAGTCCATATTTGATTATAGATTGTCGGTTTGCCCGTATATTGACGGTGTTTAATCTTATCAAGTTCACCATTTGCTTCAAACTCAGCATTGCGCTCATCTTGGCGCTCATAAAAGGCAATTTCCTTATCCTTTTCGCGCACATAATCATCATGCAAATTGCCAACCTGCTCCCAAACTTGACCAGGGCCTGGAATAGCACCAAGTGATGTTTGGATTTTTGGTGCAAATGTTCCCCATATTAAAAAGAATACCACAATAGAAAGAAGCGGTACACCAGCAAGAACCCATAAAGATTTCATCTGCCCACGCGGATTATCGCCCGCAATGGCTTTTAAAATTGGCGTGATAAATGAAAGGCCCAAAACTTGTAGATAGCCATCCGCTTTGTTTATGCGAGCAAATAACTTAGCTCGCTTAGCTTCACGCTCGGCATCAAAATTGGCTTCAGTTACAGAGGTCATAATTTTCTCCAAGTTATAGCTGCGCCCTTTCGGGCGCAGACAATTTTATTTGATTTCATTACCAACAACGAGTTGCTCGGATTTCAAACCGATCGGCAAGCTGTCGATGTAAGCATTTGGAGCTTTTCCATCATAAGGAATGCCATCAATGATATCTTCCGCAGGTGTTGGTGCTTTGTAACCATCTGAATCCCAAGGGAAATCTGCTTCATTCGCCAGACCTTCATCTACAAGCATTTTTGCAGCTTCCAGATAGATATCTGGTTTATAAACGCTCTTCGCCACTTCATCATACCAGCTATCAGGCTTTGTTTCCGCGATCTGTCCCCAACGACGCATTTGCGTGAGATACCAGATTGCATCTGAATAGAATGGATATGTCGCATTATAGCGGAAGAACACGTTGAAATCAGGCACATCACGTTTGTCACCTTTTTCATATTCGAAGAAGCCCGTCATGGAGTTGGCAATTACTTCAGCATCCGCGCCCACATATTCTGAACGTGACAAAATCTCCACCGCTTCTTCCCGGTTTGCGTTGTCATTTTCATCGAGCCAAATCGCAGCACGAATAAGCGCTTTGGTCATTGCCAAAGTTGTATTCGGATTTTCTTCTACGAATTCTTGTGAAAGGCCAAAGACTTTCTCTGGATTATTTTTCCACATCTCATAATCGGTAATCACCGGCACACCAATTCCTTTGAAAACGGCTTGCTGGTTCCATGGCTCACCTACGCAATAACCATGAATAGTTCCCGCTTCCATTGTCGCAGGCATTTGTGGTGGAGGTGTAACAGATAGCAAAACATCTGCATTGATTTGTCCGCTTACATCTTCTGGGCTGTAATATCCAGGCTCAATTCCGCCCGCTGCAAGCCAATAACGCAACTCATAATTGTGCGTTGACACTGGGAAAACCATGCCCATATTGAAAGGCTTGCCTTCATCATTAAAGCTATCCACAACAGGCTTAAGTGCTTCAGCAGAAATCGGATGAGCTGGAAGGCCGTCTGCATTTTCAGGAATATTTGGCTTCATCATATCCCAAATTTCATTGGAAACCGTAATACCATTGCCGTTCAAGTCCATCGAAAAAGGCGTGATGATATGGGCTTCTGTGCCATAACCAATCGTCGCAGCAATCGGCTGTCCGGCCAACATATGCGCACCATCAAGATCCCCAGAAATCACACGATCAAGCAAAACTTTCCAGTTGGCCTGAGGCTCCAGAGTTACATAAAGCCCCTCATCCTCAAAATATCCGTTTTCATATGCAACCGCCAAAGGCGCCATATCCGTTAACTTAATAAATCCGAGCGTCAGCTCATCTTTTTCCACATCAAGCATTTCTGCCATCGCAGAACCGCCCATTAATAAAGCAGCTAAAGTTGTAACTATCCCAATTTTCTTCATATTGTTCTCCAAAAAACACAAAAAAGCCGCACGTTCCCCTGCGAAAATCGCAAGTTCACGAGCAGCTTTGCTCATCTACCAATAGTGGTGAATTTGGACACCGTTGTCCTTAGAGTAAGTATTGCTCAAGCAATTCCAGATTGCAATACTGTTCGGAGAAAAATATTAAACGGTGCTAAGTGTCTGATTTAAAAGCATAAGAATCGAAAACATTGCGGTCAAAAAACACATCTGTCTCGAGAATCATCTCACCACGTTCCGATGAAACGGCCGTCGGCACCTCAAGCGACCCCTCTATTTTTTCTGATGCACCAGGGAAATCAATTCCACTTGTTTTGAGAAGATCGCGATAAAGATCAGTGCGAAAGATCGCGCCAGCTTTTGCCATAGAATGGGCAACATCTAAGCCATTACGCTCAGCAATTTGTTTCGCAATCCACTTCGCGCCAGAACGCCATGGAAAACTCGCGGCCCCCTTATGGAACTCTAAAAATCTCGGTACATTCTCCATATCACGCGCGCTGTTTATCCATATGTTTCCTGTGAGCGCGCGTTCAATCAACTCAGAATTCACATTCACATAGGCTTCACGCGCCAAAATCTCACAAACCGTATCGACATTTGCAGTATCAGAAATATAGCGTGCGGAAAGATGCACAGCCTCCAAAAGCGCAGCGGCTTCATCGCGATATGTGTCCGCCCATCCTGATTTAACCGCAAGCACCTTTTCAGGAGCTGTCTTCCAAATCGCCTTGCATGGTAAGATTAAGCTCGCATTGCAGCTTTCAACCGCAAAGCTACCCCATGGTTCACCAACACAAAATAAGTCGATCTCATCAGCTTCAATAGCGTCAGGCATGAGCTGCGGCGGAACGGTCTGTGTTGATATTTCAACCCCTTCCATTTCTGGAATACGACTCAGCCAGTAATTGATGAGCTCCATATGCATAGAAAAAGGGAACGGCACGCCTATGCGAAGTTTTTTACCCACAACTTTCGCGAGTTCACGCCCAGTTTGCGCAGCATCGTGGAAATCCGTTTCCTCTAATTGAGAGGCAAGTTGAGAAGAAACGCCGATCACATTTCCATTGATTGACAAAACCGATAGCACATCAAATTTTTGAGCCATGCCCCCCAGCTCAAGCGCAGCCGCAATAGGTATTGGCGATAGCAGTTGTGCGGCTTGGAACTCCCCAATTGCCAGCTTATCGCGAACGGCTGACCAATTCGGCATTTTATGAAGCCGAAGATCAAGACCGAGATTGCGCGCAAATCCAAGCTCCTTTGCAACGATCAAAGGTGCTGCATCGACAAGAGGCATAAAGCCGCAATCAATAGAAAAAGTCTTCATTCCAACAACTCCGCTGCTGAGATCAGTGAAGCTGAAATTTCGGCAATTTTTTTCCCGTGATCCATCGCTGATTTTTGCAAAAGCTTGTAGGCTGCTTCTTCATCCACCCCACGCGCCTTCATCAAAATTCCCTTGGCACGGTCAATTGTTTTACGTTCTGCCAATGCTGTTCTTGTTGTTTCAAGTTCAGTTTGCAATCTTGAGAATAAGTTAAATCGCGTGATCGCCGTTTCAACAATCGGCCTCAAACGCTCTGGCTCAAGACCATTCACAACATATGCACTTACCCCAGCCTCCAAAGCCGTGCGCATCATTTTTTGATCTGAATTATTCGCAAAAATAGCAACGGCCCGATCTCTTGGCGAAGTCGCAATTGTTAATTCCTCCAAAACATCTCGGCTGGGATTCATCACATCAACAAGTACAACATCAGGATCAATTTCGGATATTTTTCGGCTCAGCCCGACCATATCTCCAAGTACCGTGACAATATAGCCGCCTCTTTCACAAAGATCATCGACAAGCAACTGAGCTCGCTCAATATCTCCTTCAATCAAAACAACCTTAATCGAATCCGCCACAGTCTCTCCGTACCATTTCTAGATTCAGCATATTGAATAAATGATATGAGTTCAAACAAGAAACTTCACCCATCGTTTTCTTGATGGGATTTTAAGGTGCTATTACTCTTTTCTGAATACAAGACTTAACAAAAGCCATAAAGCTTATCTCAGAAAACACCAAGTCATCTTCATGGCATGATTTTGATCCATTATACAAAGCTCCTCCAGCAAGATATATTTATTATTCATACGAATTTCTATGCCATATTTTCTAGGAATATTGACCTTCCATGCTCAAAAATGAGTTGGCGTCCTGTAAACAATTGGACGATATTTTCTAATATTTTACAATAAGTTAAGCTTTTGTTTGACATCGTCTTTTAAATAATCCCAATGACCAATCACATCCCATTTATCTCTATTATTACGAATCCACATTTCACATAATTTCTTTTCTTCCAAAGTTTCGAAATCATTATCTCTAAACTTTACAAGAACGAAGGATATTATTTCAAATGCTTTATCGGTTTGATAGTTTTCTACAATTTCTAAAGCATCCAAAAGAGCAGAAAATTCAACACCCGCTAATATCAAATCCTCATCTTGTGAAAGGAAATATGCCTCTTCATCTTCTATCCACATAGCCATTATTTCGCCATCGATTGCTGGAATTACGCTTCCACCGGTTCTATTTTTATTATATCCGCATGCCTTACAGCTTAAATCTCATGCAATTGTAAAATGATTATACAATTAGGACTGATAGAAGATAAACTTTTGCAAGTTCTCCATTCGAATTGAATGCATATCCAAGCACAACAGAATTCATCAGAAAGCAATAATTGTAGGGTAAAACTAAAATGTTAAAATTAAGCTTTAGCTTTTAAATAACCCTTTCTCGCTTCTCACTTTTTACAATACGTGCGATTTCTCCAATTGCATATTCAAAATCATCTCGTGACAATGTTCCTCCGAAAGTCACTCGCACAGAGTTTGTTGCTGCATTATGTGCCGAGAATGTATCCGCTGATGCGACTGATATACCCAGACTCGCAAGATCAGATATGAACCTTGAAGCAGGCCATTTCGCGGGCAGCGGCAACCATAAAAATGGCGCTCCTTCCGTATATTGATATGATATACCCGTAAATGTCTTAGCCAAAATTTCGTGGCGCATTTTGATCTCTTCACGAGTCTTCCTTACCACGTCATCAAACTTCTTTGAATTTAATAAGGCCTCCACTATCGGACGCTGAATCTCAGAGGGTCTTGTACTGCGTGCACTCACATATAATTCGACTTCCTCTATGCGATCCTTCGGTGGAAGCAGCATGCCAAATTGTAAAGACTGATAACCAAGCTTTGAAAGTGATGTCACGGTCCAGACATGTTCAGGCGCAAAATCTCTTAGCGACTTGCGAGAGCCGTCAACTAAGTGAATATGCAAAATGTCGTCAATGATATGCAAATCAAATTCTTTCGCGACCTTCGCGATCTGCATCATTCGTTCATCCGTCATTGTTATACAATATGGATTTTGTAAAATGGATGACGTCATTAAAAAATTAGGGGAATATTCCGCGCAAATTTCGCTAAGATGGTCTGGACAAATACCTTCCTCATCAACATTGACAGAAATGAGCTGAATTCCATCAATCCGCTCCACATCACGAAAACCTATATAACATTCTGGCTCGGTTAAGGCTTTTGTTGCATGACCTTTATTGGATAATATACGCGCGGCCATTGATGTCGCATTGGTAGCTCCCTTTGTGAGAACAATATCTTTGGCATCACACTCAATGCCTTCCCTTGTTAGAAAGGTAGCTGTAACCTCGCGAAGTTGATCGTACTGAGCATGAGAAGTATAACGATTTGCAAGTATTTCACCCCGAGAAGCAAGTTCGCCAATAATTTCACATAGCAATGAATCTTGCCCAACACGTGGAGCGGCCGACGAACGTAAATTGTAACCTGAGATAGCTATGTCATCATAAGTATCCACAGCATGCTGTCCAAGTCCACCTGCTTTAGACGTGCTTGATTTCACATATGTGCCATCACCAACTTTAGCTTCGAGTACACCGCTATCAATGCCGATTTGATAAGCGCGAACTACTGTCGATGGCGTCATGCCTAATTGGAATGCAATCTCTCTGATCGGGGGCAATTTAACACCAGGCAAAAGTTCCTCAGATTTGATGGCAGCTTCAATTGCTACGAATAGAGCTTTATATTTCGGCTTGTGAGATTGACTTAGATCTGGGCACCACTTTGTATGCATACAATTATCCTATTGATCCCTTTTACTTTATATTGATATATATTGATTCGCAACAATGTCATTATTGTTACAGTACAATTTAATGGAGGTCAAGCTATGCTTATCAATACAAATTCGAAAAAAGGTTATTTACAGTTTTCCTCATCGAAACGCGGTGTTCCCTCGCCGCTAAATACGTTGAAGAAGGCCATTCAAGTCATCGAATTGTGGAGCGAACGCCGGCAGACCCGAACTAAATTGAAATCCCTCACTGCGGCGGAGCTTCGTGATATTGGTATCTCGCAAGAAGAAGCAAAGCACGAAGCACGCCGCCCTTTTTATGATATTTGACGCTTTAGACCATTGGGAATTCATATCTGAATTGCGCTGAGGTTACGCTTATGAATAGAGTTTAGACCAACAGTTAAATGATTGGTTACGAATGTTAAGTGAAGCTATCCCAAGCTCTTATCATTTCGCAACCAATATCTGTTCCGGACTCATACAAAACATTTTTCACTTGGTACAAATGGAGCCAGCAACAAACATAGTACATAATCTCCATTTTAATAAAACCAGTGCTAGTTTTAAAATAGTTTCAGATTCCACCCCAAAGGGATACAATATATTAGAATCCAGAAAAGGGTAAAATGGCTACATAGTTTTTACGACAGATAAATGATTATCCCAATCCAGCCCTGTCTTAATTGTTTTCAAGCCCTTCTCTGCTGATATCAGGATCACATTTCCTTTTGCCGTGCCGCAGAAAGAATTTTTTATTTCTGCAAGCCCCCCAATATCAGCGACCTGTTGGCTAGCTAAACCTTTGCTTTCTGTATGGAGTGATATAAATTCTCCACTCTTCGGCGCAGTGAAGCCAAATACACCGTCAGATGATACAGCAACTGACCCAATATAGTTCCCAGATATGTCACGGCTATCTTCGACAAGTTCAATCTGATTGTTCTTTAACATGCCAATAACAGGCATAAGCTCGCGCGGATTACCTTCCCATTGCATACCAATCGCAATGTCATGCCCCCATGCCGCGATGTGGCGCATAGATAACTTGTGAAGCTTTTCTGGAAGTCTGTACTGTTCTTGGATATTCAAATCTTTGTCAAATATTGCAATTGACGAATCCATGGTTTGAATATTGAGCTTTTTGCGCTCTGAACTTGGGTCGGTTAGAATCCCTCCATTCGCCACAGCAAAACCGCCCATGGGCAAGTTGATCATCTCATGGGGACCAATACCTCCAGTCGGCCTCTCGCCCACTCGCTTAAAATCATTCTGTGCATCCCAAATCCCAACCCGTCCTTGTGATGTGTGGAGATGATTTTCGGTTGTTAAGAGATAACGTGCATCAGGTGTAAATATGCCATGGCCATAAAAATGACCATCTTTTGAAACGTCGAGTGTTGCGCGTATTTTTCCTGAAAACACATCAATAACGAGGGCTATATTCCCGGGCCGCCGCGCAAATGCAACGGCAATTGCATGCGTTGGGTGCACAGCGAATCCATGCCCGCGCATTGGAACCTGCGTTTCAAAAGCAATATTTCCGTCCGCGTGAATGCCGCAAATTACAAAATCACCATATGAGTTTTTAGCGGCACCAAGAACACTCGGTGCGCCAATTGCAGCCCATGTTGGCGTGGCGCTTAAAGCGCTCATAGCTGTAAATGCTTTTAAAAAATGGCGCCTATGCATTAGTCACCATCCGCAGGCGAAAAACCAGCATTCAGCCCAAGTTGAGTCCCAATGATGTTCGAAAACTCAAGCTGTGTGGCCTTAATGCTTTTAATGGCATTTTCTACCGGAATACGCTGATTAGGGGCAGCTACCGCAACATCGAGTGGCTCAGTTATTGCGCCAAGTTTTTCGAGTGTCGCGATTGAAATCGCTCGTATTCGATCTAATTCATTTTCCGCAAGTTGAAAATTGAAACTGCGTTCAAGCAGAGCTGTAATCGCAGTGATTTGTTCATGAACCAGCTCAAGAGATATGCCCAAATCCGCAGCCTCTGCCCGATTTGGCAATGGGTTATGAAAAGACCCCATCGGCTGCTCTAATCGCATCGCCGCTCTTTGCAATCCAAAATCCGCAGCTGAATAAATTTCAACGAGCACCTCTTTTGCATTGGTATAGACTGGGTTGCCTTCCCCGTAATTTTTCATGAGATCCGCCCATCCATCTGCCTTGAACCACTCGTCATGAATCTCTTGACCATAAAGCGCCACATTACCGCTCACAGCTTCAAGTTCAGGGCACTTATCCATCTCCCATAAATAGATAGCAGCAGGTAGCCCCTGAACAGCCGCCGACAATGTCCGAACATAACTCGGGTCGGATTTTTGCGCATCATCAACTGCGTCAAATTGGGTGATGTGTCGCCTTACAAAACTCTTTTTATCAGGCCAAAAATTGACACTCAGTGCTGCGGACAAATGTTCGATCGGACCAAATTGATACATGTCCAAACGCACCCATGAGCGATAGGTGGATATAAGCGCTTCACGCACTTCTTGAGCCGATATATCGCCCGCACAATACAATGCTGAGATCTCGTGAAGTTTTTCTGATCGCGTCCTAAAACGATCAATATCCTCTTCAATAAATGCCAAACTGCTTTCTATACTCTTATCCGCAAGCTCAATATCTATTGATGCATTTTGAGCAAATAAATTAAACGGAATGAGTAACGATATCAATATAAGTAATTTCATTGTGACTCCAAAAATTTAATCAATGCATCGCGGTCTTCTTTTATTAAAGCGACGACTGATTTCTGGGCTTGTTCGGCTTCCCCACCATGCCATAAAATGGCTTCTAGCACATTTCTGGCGCGTCCATCATGCAAAAAGTTAGCTTCACCCGTGACAAGTTTGGTCTGACCTATTCCCCAAAGTGGAGGCGTGCGCCATTCACCTGCCTTCGCCTCAAACTCAGAAACTTCGTCCGCAAGCCCCTCCCCCATATCGTGGAGCAGGAAATCAGAATATGGCCAAATCAGCTGAAAACTTTGCGGTCGATTATCACTAAAGCGTTGCGTGACATATTTCGGCCTGTGACAAGATGTGCAACCAATATCATAAAAAATTTCTTTTCCTTTTAAGACCTGCGGATCATCAACCTCTTTGCGCATAGGAACCGCGAGATTTGCCGAATAAAACTCAACCAACGCCAAGACATCATCGCTGACCTCAACACCGCTTTCATCAGCTCCATCGGGCGCTGATTGGCATTTCTCTTGTGCTTGGGTGCATTCACCATAACTATCTGGAAATAATGATGTAGATAGCCCCATATCTCCCGAAAATGCCGCGGCGGCTTGATCCCTTATCGTCGCATTCCCCGCCTTATGCCCAAAGCGCCCCAGCATGAAGCTTTCATTGTCACGAGACCACACCAAATTTGCGCGACCCGATATGCCATCGCCGTTTTCATCATCAATATCCTCATTGGCTAAAATGTCAGCGGGATCAATGGCTTCAATTAAGCCTAACCCAATCATTTGCTGAGCAATGCGCGGAGAAAGCTGTATATTGTCATCAAGGGCACCGTAAGCCGCTTGGTCGATTTGATAATTGGGTTTTCGAAGTTCTACTCGCTCACCATCGGCCAGTTCGATCGTCTTTATCTCATAGCTTAAAACCATCCTTCCTTCGGCAGGAATACCGATATTCGATTTATCTTGCAGCTGACTGCCGTAAACTGGATCTGGAATATTGGCTGCGTGCATATCGGATTTCCCAGGGATTGCAAGACGCAAGAAAAGAGAGCTATCTCTATCATCGCTACTGCTTGGCCGTCCGCGCCCATCTTTGAAATGGCAGCTTTGACAAGCCCGTGCATTAAAGATTGGGCCTAAACCATCAGAAGTTTTTGTTGATGACGGAGAACTGACCCAAAGCTTCCGAAAAAAACCATTGCCCACTTTAAAGGTGAGTTCATCTTCAAAACTCATATTGGAAGATGGTTGTGAAAATACATCTCGGGTAAAAATATTTGTATTTGTCGTTGCTCCGCCAGACATTGCCTCAAAGCTTTCAGCTTTTGAAAAATCATTTTTTTCGGATATTGCTGATTCAATACGCGTTAATTCTTCCGTACTGCGCGGAATGACGTCACTCGCAATAGAAAATGACGGGAGACAAGCTCCCGCCAAAATAATCAATGTTCGTAGAGTTCTTATCATTCAAACACAGCGTTCGGATTATCCAAACTATCAGATCCTTCTATGGAAACGTCACTTGCTTCTGCAATAACAGCTGCGCGTTCGATATTGCGCGTTTGCGCAATAAGACCATCAATGCCCGCTTGAATCAAGGCGTTTCCTTCTGTGTTGCCTGCTGCCAACATTTGATCATAAGCCATGCCATTTTCAGCGGCTTCAACAAGAGCACCAAGTGCCGTCATTGTGCTTTCCAAATCCTTTGAAAGATCAGCTGCAAGCTCAGCATCACGCTCACTCACATAATCATTGATGGATGGGCCTTCTACAACACTACCGTCAACTCTTGTATAAGAACCAAGCCATATATTTTGAACACCTTTGCCGTCATAAAAATGGCTATTATGAGTGTTGTCAGAGAAACAATCATGCTCTTCCTCAGGGTCGTGAACGAGCAAACCAAGCTTCATGCGCTCGCCCGCTTGCTCACCATAAGACAATGAACCCATGCCCGTAAAAGCAATGTTGAAAATATCATTTTCAAGAACATATTGATATCCATCCCCATCTGGCGCCCAATTGGCAACCATTTCCTCAAGATCCGTAATTAACAAATCTGTTGCAGAAAGAAGGTAGTCTAAGCGACGATCACAGTTCCCATTTGTACAATTTTCGACATCAAAATCAGATGCAAGACGCGCCCCTGCTCCTGCATTTGTGCCGTTGAGATCTTGACCCCAAAGTAAAAACTCAATCGCGTGATATCCCGATGCCACATTCGCCTCAATGCCATCAAGCTCATGAAGGGACTCGATAAGTTCTGGCGTGATTTCTGACGCGTCAACTTCACTTCCAGAAACTTCTAGAGAAGCGTTGGATACAACATTGACAGAGGCATAAACATTCTCATCACTGAAGCCGTAATCATCTGCAACATAGTCAATCAGACCTTCATCAAGCGGCCAAGCATTAACACGCCCCTCCCATTCGTCAACAATTGGATTTCCAAAACGGAAAACTTCAGTTTGCTGGTAAGGCACACGTGCATCGATCCATGCTTCACGCGCGGCCTGCAATGTGTTCTCATTTGGATCTTTTGCCAACATGTCCAAGCTATCTTTAAGAGTTTTCGCCGTGATCAAGCTGTCCTCATAACTCGCATGAGCAATTGCTGCATAATTTTTTGCAATATCTGATGGTTCATATGCGCTCGCAATTCCTGCGATTGATATCATTGTTGTCGACAGTAATATTTTTTTTAACACTGGGTTTTCCTAACTTTGGATAAAGGTTTTACTTTCACTCGTCACCAATTAAATTCGGTAACATCGTTTATAGGGAGCGTTATTCTTTATCCGATTATTTTTGTCAAGTATATAATCGACTATTTTTATCGAGTTAAAAATGCTATTCTTTATAATGCTTGTTTTCTCTTAGATCACCGAACAGATTCTTACTTTCCAAATACTGTCTTTGCTGAACATAAAAGTCCTCTAAAAACAATATCTCTTTTCCTAGGGGTATCGTGTGCGGATAGCCAATCTTCTTATGGATAGCTTTTGCTGCACGCAATTTGCGTTCACGCGCCTCTTTGGTCTTCTCAGGGGCACGTATAATATCCTCAAGGGTTTGCAATTCGAAACGACCATATGAATCAAGCTGCTCTGGATCAAAATCGAAAAATTGTGCGCGTTTCGTTCGACGTTCTGCGACATCCTCTAAAAATACGATTTTTGGCTTCTCGACAACAAATGTGCCAGCGATAACATCTCCAAGCCTTTGATTATATTTGCTACGTAGCGGATAAATCAAAGTTACACAAAGCCAAAAGAAACAAATCAGCTTAACTGTGCCGCTCGAACTTATTACACCAAACAGCATCGATATAGGAAAAAATACCTCGGCTTCTTTCATAAGATTGCGAACGACAACCTGATAGGGCGTCAAAGTTTTTCCGTCAGCACTCACGACACAAATTTTGGAAAGCTTTTTTCCAATGGTTTGACCATTCCAAACAAGTTCAGTAAAAATATAGTAAGGTGATCGAATAAAAAAACTGAGCAAAATTACAAAAGTAAATACCCCCTCATTTAAAATCCGAAAAATGAATATTATAGCTAGCAAAAGGGCAAATAACGAAAGATAGGTTATCAGAACATCCACCAATTGCGCTGCAAAACGCGTACCAAATGAGCTTCTCTCGAACCTCAATGTGACGGCTTCAGGTGGCAAAATTTCAACCAAGTCCTTATCAGATATTGTGTTCATTACCCGTTCCCCTATTGCGCCCTGAAAAGACGATCCACATAAGCCATAAAGCACCAATTGACCATCCGACACCTAGCCTCCAATACGGGTCTTGAACCCATTGCCGCAAATAGCCCTCAATGAATGCAGCCAAAATAAGCATCAATATAGCCATGATCGCCAATTTTGTTGCGTCTTTCCCTCGACTTTGCAAAGCGGCTTTTCGTGTCTTCGGGCCAGGAGCCAGAATAGCAAATCCAAGTATCGAGCCTCCAGCACAAGCCACACATATCGCTGAAATCTCGATGACGCCGTGAATAGACAGCCATGCAAAAATGTCAAAACCAAGACCATTCGTATGAAAGAGCGCATAAAAACAACCCAAGACGACACCATTGTAAAAGGTCAGCAAATAGCTGGGAACGACAGCAAACACGCCCATACCAAAAATAAATATGGCGATACGTGCATTATGAGAAAAAAGAAAGCTTGAAAAACCGCCAGCTTCTTGATGTCCATAATCGCCACCATCATAGATTGTGCTTCTTAAATATTCCTGACTCGCACCAGGTGCACGACCATCAGACAAAGATGAACCAACGAATGTGAAAAACCAACTTTCATCTTGCGCGAAAAGCCCAAATCCAATCCAAACCCCAAGCAACATGCTAAAAAATCCGAATAATAAGTATTTCCAATTATCTCTAGCGGCCTGCGGCAATCCAAAAACCAATTGTTTCCATATGATACCTGCCAAGCTTTTCGGAGGCGCATGTACGACGAGATAGGCGCGCGAGCATAGCCTTTCCAAATATTGCAAAAGCGCTTTATCCATAATCGTCGATCTTGCAATTGAAAGTGAGTTAAGCGCCATTCGGTAATTTTTTGATAGCTCGTTGGCTTGCTCATAACTAAATGAGTGGATCCCTTTACGCTCAGCTTGGTCAATCAATTCATGCAACGATTTCCATTGCGCCTCTCTTTCCTTACGAAACCGCATAGAGCGCAGGGCAATGTCATCATTTTCCAAAAGCATATCACCCATCAGATCATTTCTCCTAGCTTAATATCCATATATTTCGAGATGAGCTCGGTTGTGAGATTGGATGGCGCAACATTTAGCACCAATATACCTAGATTACGAAGCTCTCGAATGGCTCGGCTGCGTTCATTTTTCAACTCAGATGCAGCAACTGCAAGCGACATAGTATCAAAGTTTAGATCATGCGGATGCTGAATACGGGTTACATCCTCATCATCGAGAATTATAAATAAAACGAGATGTTGCTTAGTTATATGAGTAAGATTTTCTACAAGCAGTTCAGCGCTCATACCATCCGCAAAATCAGAGAATATAACAATCAGCGAACGCCTGTTCAGTTGGGAAGTCAGTTGACTCAGCCCCCAAGTATGATTGGTTTCGGCTGTTTCATATTCCATTTCACCGCATCTTGCGCGCACAAGTGGAAAGGCTTCACGACCAGGGCGCGGGGGCAGAAAGCGCCCAGGAGAAGCATTAAAATTATAAAATCCGACTTGATCCCCACCTAAGCCTCCAGCCCAGCAAAGTGCAAGCGATGCATTCAATGCATAATCAAGCTTTGTAATTTCACCCATCATTTGTGATGACTGGCCACCATTATCCACACAAATAAAAATCTGGTGGTTCCTTTCGGCACGCACCTCTCGTGACAAAAGCTTGTTAAATCTTGCAGAACGCTTCCAATCAATGCTTCGTGGCTCCATCCCCGGAACAAACTCGCGCATTTGATGAAATTCAGAGCCCGTCCCTTGTTTGTTAAAATCCTTAATGCCGTCAACCAGAGGCAGCAATTGTGTCTGAACCGTTCCATTTGAAACTGGGCGCGTATCAGGCGCCACCTTGATCTCTTTATTAATTTCTATGTTTGAAATAATTTCGAACAATCTCAGGCTTGATGACCATTTGACGTATAATTTATTAACTGAGTGAAGGCCGCGTTTATGGGGTAAGAGTTCGATCTCGACTGGTGTGCCCGTATATGTCAATACGGGTTCTTTTGATAAGAGAGATAAATCCTTGCTTGTACCGAGCATGACTTCCATAGCACTCGGCAGCCTGCCATGATTTCGCTCAATGGATAGTGTTGAGTTTTGCGGCGCGCCCACAAAACCATCACTTAGCACATCAAAACGATAATTCATATTGCGCCTTGATGGGCTGATGATAAAATCCATTGCAGTGGCAACAAATAACGCGCCCCAAACCAAAATCAAGGCATTCTGTGGAACATTATTTTGAACCAGCAAAATGACCGTAACCATGGCCAGAGCAAGAATTATGCCCACAAGATATCGGGAAGGTCTCATTACCGCGGCGCATCCACACGTTTCATAATTGCATTCAACACATCATCGGCTGTTTTGGCTTCGATCTCAGCAGTCGCCGTCAAAACAATACGGTGCCTTAATGCTGGCAAGAACAGCGCTTGAACATCATCGGGTATTGCATATTCACGGCCATCAAGAGCTGCTTTGGCGCGCACAGCGCTTGAAATCGCATTCGCCGCCCGTGTCGAAGCCCCATGAGAAATCATAGGGTCCGAACGCGTCGCGCGCACCAAATCAACAATATAATCAATGATTTTGGTTTCAAGGCGTATATCATCGACCAATTGAAAACCTGCGGCCAGTTCTTTTCTCGATATAATCGGTTTGATTTCTCCTAAGCCACCCTTATCATTAAGCGCACGCATTGTGCTTTGCTTTAAAATTTCAATTTCTTGATCACGATCGGGAAAATCCAAAATGAGCTTAAACAAAAAGCGATCGAGTTGCGCCTCAGGCAAAGGATAAGTTCCGTGTTGCTCAATCGGATTTTGTGTAGCGAGTACAAAAAATTCTTTTGAGAGCTTATGGTCAACACCATCAATGGTCACAACTTTTTCGTTCATCGCCTGCAATAGTGATGATTGTGTTTTGGGTGGCGCACGGTTGATCTCATCAGCAAGCAACAAATCTGTAAAAATCGGCCCTTTGGTCAGGTGAAACTCATTGCTTTGAAAATTATAAATATTCACGCCAATCACATCACTTGGCAAAAGGTCAGGAGTGAACTGGACACGACCAAATTTAAGTTTTGCGACATGGGAAAAAGCTTGTGCAATCAAGGTCTTTGCTGTTCCTGGAGGCCCCTCAAGCAAACAATGCCCTCGTGAGAATAGACTTACAAATAGCAAGTCAATTATATCATCTTGACCTTTTACAGCCTTTTTCATCTCGTTGCGTGTTCGCTCAATCAAGTCTTGAAAATCATTCAAATTCATTTGGATCAATCACTTTCTTTGCAAGTGTTTTATAAGTATTCACTTTTTGGCTTAGTATATTCGGGCTTAACGCCTCTTGTGGGTTCATCAATTGATTAGCACAATCGATAAATTCTTGCGCATCTTTTCCCTTTTTTGCAGACAAATATGAGAAAAGCTGTTCAATTGGTTTTTGGCTTGCCGCCTCGCCGAGCAAGCTAACAGCTGCCAAGCTTAAATGCTGACGAACAAAATCCGCGGCGATTTTGACATCATTTCCAGATAAGCGCATCAAATGTGCCGATGCTTCTAAAGAAGCGCGGCTTGAAACGTTCTTATGGGCAAACTCTTCTTCGACTGATCTCGCTTGACCAAATCGATAAAATCCACGCCAAAACAAAATACCAAAAATCAACAAAGTGAGACCGAGTATCACATTCACGGGATATTCCAACATTCGTGCGAAGTCGCTTGTTGTACGTTCGTAATCTTGCCGCTCATCCTTAAATCTATCTTGCGATAACGTAATCTGGCTTACAGTATCCATATATAAGGATCCAGCTTGCCCATCTTGAATCCAATTTTCTATAAAATTCACGGCAAAAAGCGAATTATCAGAAATCGATAACCCATGATTATTAAATATATCCGGATCAGAAACGAACAAAACGGGGTGCTCAACGTCATCTACAGAACAAGAAATAATCAAATGCCCATAATCCGTTGAAAAAATAGGTTCACAATTATCTGCGAGCTTTTCTTCTTCAAAATATTGGGGCGCAAATAAAGTCACACCAGAATCAGAGACGAATTCAAGCCCACCACGCTTTAGAGTTGTAGATTCAAGACCTGCATCAAGCATCAAAGATTGTAAGTTACCTATAGAGATCATTAATGGCACTTGCTCAGTAGGTTTGCTCGACTGATTGCCATATTCTGCCGACCATTTCGGAAAAATGACTAATGTCGGCAAAGACTTAATCTTATGAAGATATTGTGCCCTACTCATTTTTCGCTCAGAGAATTGGAGTTCAGAAGGTAACCAAGTCGTCAATCTGTTCTCAAGAAATGTTGTTTGAATTGGCAAAATTCGTCTCTCAAAATCATCTTGATCGCGTGCAATGCGTGGATTTGCAGTCGTGACGGCAACACCATGCGACTTCAATAGCTCCGTCAGCCCCGCATTTCCAAATACTGACCTCTCAAAATAGCCACTATTCGCTCGAAAAAGCATAAACATTCCGCCAACCACCAAAAGCAGTACAAAGAAAATCCAAATTGCAGTACGGTCATTTTTCATTGGCGTACGCTTTGAAGCCCGAAAATATTCCTGCATATTTTCAATGCTTCCGCAAAGCCATCAGAACTCACATCACGGCCGCCATAATGCGCAAGTTCAGTGACTTTTAACAACTCACCAAGATCATCTTTTTTATCCCATGCTTTTGGCAAACGTGCAAAAGCATCACGCTCAGTATCTGATCTTAGATATATTGTATTTGTTGCTCGCCCACCCTCAAGCAAACTATAACGCAGCATCTCAATTAAGGCCGCTCTATAATTTTTTGATTTAGCGAGCTTTGCCAGCCAATTATGTTTATCTAAGTCCTCAACATTATGCTCTAACTTCCAAGAACTCGGGGCAACTGTTTTTTTGTTTTTGGCAGTTGCAGGTGATGCATGCATCAAGCTTCCGTTCCCACCAAATTTTAAGAAAATAAAAATGGCAACAACAAAAAACAAGATGACAAAATAGACATTAAAACCTTTACCAGAGAAGCTAAAATCACGGGTATTTTGGGGTTCATTGGCTATTTCACGTTCAGTTTTATTTCCAAGATACTGAAGCTCAGTTTTGATACGATATTGGCTTGCAAGCTCTATATAATCCTGTGAAGCATCCGTACGTGGCGCCTCGATCTGTGTATTTTTCTCAACATTTTGTGCGGCACAAAATGTAACAAGAACAAAACTATATATGACTGCAAGCCAAAGCCTAAGCATAAATATTATAGGCTACTCAAATACTTTTTCAACATCACTCACAACAAGCGGATCTGGGCCAAATTTGTTATCACCTTCTGTTCCCTTTAGGATTGTAATCACCAATGAAGCAATTGAAGCTATAATGCCGACAATAGGAATTATAGCAGCAACATTAATGCCAAGATACACCCATCCTGATAGATTGCGATCATGGAAGCGTCTCACGACCACACAAATCATTGGAATGATTGATCCTAGCACAAATATTAGCATCGCGGCCCCGCCGATAAACGCAAGAATCATTGCAAATACTGAGTCCGGGTTAGAATCCAACATAACCATGCCAGCAATGAAAGGAATAGCGCAAATGATTAAAACAATATACATAAATAGCACCGACCACCAGTATTCAGACCTTGGCGCCCGCCCCTTCATAGTTGCATATTTTTCTTTCCAAACAGTATTGATAGCTTCTTTAAATGTCATAACAGTTACCCTTTTTACCAATCTTCACTGGGAGAGTAATTTTAATTAACCAAATCGTCAATACATGTTTTTTTAAAAATATATCTTATCAAAGAAACAGCTCTTAAATGACCATCCTGCCTTTATAATGTTATTATTTCAGGACTAATCACCAGAGTTTTACATTTGGATATAAAAAGGGCAATTTGCATAGAACCTAAGCAAATCTGTGAACTGTTTCGTTAAGCATAATAAGCGCACGATAAATAATGATATTTTCCAGCCGTTTGCTCACTATAGCTTTAATATTGCGTATCAACTATCCCAACTGCATTTTCTTGCGAAAACCCAGCCGCGAATGCTTCACTGTTTTCTCCAAAAAAACTCCCATCAGCAAGATAGTAGCCGTCTTGATCCGTTATTGATAAGCTTGCGCCATTGTCATCAATCTCTCCATAAAAGCTTGCAAAATTTTCATTACTATCATTTGCAGCACTTCCTGAAATAGTTCCAGAATTAAAATCTACGTTCAGATCAACATCTTGGGATATGTGCTGATATGAGTCATCTTCAAATATGATTTTCGAATAACTCCCGCTATACGTTATCTCTCCACCAGGAGAGCTGGTTGGCATGTCTCCTTGAATACCAAATGCAAAAATGTCCTCATCATTTGCTAATACCCCGAATGCATTTACAAAATCACCATCTACAGCAATTGATGCGTATTCACCAATATCTGCTTCTTGTGTTGAATAAAATATCTTTCCATCATCAAGCCCTGATAAAGGTATGACAATTGTATTATTAATATACTCCAAATTATATTGATCGGGATCAGTCGTCATCGTGAAATTACTCCCGATTATATTTAAACTCGATTCGTCGCTTATATTTGTTTCTTCACTTTCACTTGAACCACCGCCACATGCAGCGAGCATTCCAATGAAAATGAATGTGATATTCGTTGTGTGTTTTATTTTGGTCATGCTGTGACAATTCACTACTCATATGAAAATCGAGTTAATTTGATGGGTTTAATTTGATTAAAATTTATTCAATAATTGATTTAATTTGGGCGCAACAAAAGGTTTTAATCCACTCAAATTTAGCATGAAATCATCATCTTTTACCTAGCAATCAAGATAAGGTAAAAACAATGATTAATTATGCTGTTACTGAAGAAGGTGTCACATCAAATTCTGAGTTTCATTCCAATTTTTTAGGCTATAATGCTCTTTTCCAATTCCCTGAAGGCGATACTTATGGGCAACCTTGGGCTGACCAGGCCGAGGCTATGGGTATCAATATATTGCGTTATCCAGGTGGATCAATTTCTGCGAATTTTGATATTCAAAATCCGAACGCACCGATATCTTTAGATGGAGATACCGTTGTCCTTGGGCTAAATGATTTTTTAGCCCAAGCCGCCACGACTGGTGCTGCGGTAAATTTTGTTTTGGATCCTTTATCGATAAGACGACTCCTTAACATATCAGACGGAGAGAACTTTGTATCACTTAGTGACCGTAATGATACTAACTCTCCTGTAAATCTGAATTTAAGCGTTGAAAAACTTAATCGTTTTAAAGAAATTGTGAAAGATTTTATTCTAAATGACCTTATTGGTAATCCCTATGGTGTGAATATTTCCTCGATTGAAATTGGAAATGAGCTTCAAAATGACGATGGTGCTAACAGTAATGGATATCTCCATTATGGGGCATCTATTGGTATATTTTTAGACGCAATCAATGAAGCATTAGAATGTGTTCCCCCTGCTTTAAATCCGAATTTAATTGTTCAGATGTATGAGGCTGGAGGAAATAATTTATTTCCTAACGAAAATTTTGATCCCACCCAAAATGACAAGATGCGCGAAGTAATTGTAAACGGAATTAATACAATGGATGGCGCGCTCAATTCTATTGATGCTCTTCAAATGCACAACAAGTATAATGAATCTGGTGCTGGTGGAAAATGGGAGTTACATTACGATTCAATAGATACGCACTATTCGGATGTTGAGATGTACGCTTTCAACCATTTTAAAAAGCTCATGGGAAAACACTCTATTGACACAGATGACCTGTTATTGATTGATACAGAGTGGGGTACAAAATTAAATAATGCTGGAGAAGGTACTCCGTTTTACGCAGAGGCTTTGCCGCACTTAACTGAAATGTTAGCACAAATGCTAAATCATGATGTCGATGGAGCATATTATTGGGGGCAAGGCAGGACTAAGGCTATGAAAAACGATCAATTTAGAGAAGTTGGGTCGCTACTTAAATCATTCTCTGAAAACCTTATAGGAACACAGTATTATGATTTGGACTTTGCAATAACAGACAATTCTGGAGAAATGGTTTCAGATGCTCATGTATTTCTGAATGAAGGAAAAGTGGTTACATACGTTCATAACATGAGTGATGAATCCCAAGAATACACGATGAGCTTTGGCGATCTCATTTCTGATGTTTGTTGGTATGATTTTGAGATAATTAGCTCGCTACAGGATAGTTTCGAAGAAGCCGATTTTAAAGATATCAATTGGTCAGAGCTTGAATTCACATTTGTTCTCGAGTCAAACTCCACACTCATTTTTGAGTTTCATAACGATGGAAAGTTTCATGGGGATGATAATGATAACCTGATAATAGCCGCAAGTGGAGACGATGTGATCGATTCCATGGGTGGAGATGATGTGATTGATGCTCAGGGTGGAGATGACGTATTAATTGGTGGTAGTGGGATTAATTTTTTAAACGGAGGAGATGGATCAGATACCTTCCGTTTTAACGATACTAAAGGCTTTAGTATAATTGAAGACTTTTCGATAGAAGAAGATCGCATTGTAATATCAGACTACTCTTTGGAGGATATTCAATTTACAGAAAATGATGTGGGAACTCTTGTGCAACTCACTCCTCTAACTTCGTTTTTTGTTGAAAACGTATATGTTGAAGATGGTCTTATTGACTCACTTTCTTTTTTATGACCGATATCACTTTCTTGAACTTAACTCGAAGTATTGTTTCAGGTCATAGATTGGTGGAAAGTTGTGCACCATACTGTTTGGAAAGCCTTAAGTTCTAGCCTGAGCGCATCTTCACCATCATTGGCACGCTTCACATAGTGCATG
>CANMUM010000005.1 GCA_947501025.1 uncultured Paracoccaceae bacterium
ATTATAAGAGTGAGTGACCTCACCGTCAAAAATAGTATCAGCGACGTCCTCGCCAATAAGCTCTCCAAAAAATAAATTCCAGCCATTAATTGATTGAATCAGCTGGCCATCTTTGAGATAGTAAGTGCCCTCTATTACATTAGTCTGCTCCATGATTAAGTCTCCTTATTTTGTTTAATGAAAGCTTAATATGTGCCAGTGAATTTTAATCTTTGGTTAAGTGAGTTCTCAAACAAAGTTAAATTAATATCAAAATGGAGATAGGTTTGCGCGTTATGGGGAGCAGGTCATAGTTAATGGCGTCTCTTGATACATCGCAGAAAACCCATTCGATCTTTGTAAAAAGCGTACGATATTCTATATGTGGGTTTTTAGGGGGTGTGAACTGGGTAACTAGGTTAGGGTAGGGATCGGTTACAGGGCGCTACCCAGTTCACTATTCGTTCAAACATCGTAATGCGAACGAATTCTTTTATGTCATGCTGTAGGTATGTATTCAACCACGCTCGACTATATTAGTTAATATATTATTAATATTCTAGTGGGATGCATATTGCAAGCATAAAATCTTTTATAATATTAAAGGGGGCTAATAAAAAACACCTCTCCACTCAATTAAATAAGGGCATATCTTGCTTGAACGGCCTATTATTTTATAATGTAAAATTCTATTTATAAATTGTCTATAAATTAAATTGCGCAATCATAGGCATGTTAATCTTTCTGAGTTATATTAATTTTTAGCCAACATGACTGAGAATCATTGTATTAAACCAGATACAGGACACCGCTAGCTAGGATGTGATGCGTATCTTCATGTTAAGTCCAATGGATGAGATAGCTATAAGAAAAAAAAGTAAGGGGGCGTTTGATATAATCTAGCCCGCAAGATATCCATGATAGAGACCAGCAGATATCATCACAACGATTGCGGCGAATACACCAGCAATAACATCATCGAGCATGACACCAAGCGCATCACCGCGGCGATCTGCCCAACCGACAAGCCAAGGTTTTTTGATGTCAAAAAACCGAAAGGCAATAAAGCCAACCACATAAGCAGGCCATAAAAACGGAACATTGTAGGTTGCCATCACATATGCGGCGGGCATAATAGCGATCCACTGTCCTACGACTTCATCAATGACAATCCATTGAGGATCTTCGATTCCGTGCAGATCTTGCATCTTTTTTGTCGCGATCCAGCCCAATATAAAAGCTAAGATAGTTGCGAGTACGAATACAGGAAAGCCAAAAAAGCAAAGCAGATAAGCGAAGGGCAACGCGAATAATGACCCCCATGTGCCAGGAGCTTTTGGTAAGAACCCGACGCCAAAAAATGATGCAATTTGAAGCATTTATATCTCTTTCATTAATGTACAGATCGCCATAGCCGCGATGCCTTCACCGCGCCCTAGGAAACCCATTTTTTCGTTTGTTGTCGCTTTGATTGACACGCGTTCGGGGTCAATTTTGAGTATATCTGCGATTGTTTTGGTTATGCTTTGACGATGAGGGCCTATTTTTGGCAACTCGGCAATAACCGTCATGTCGACATTAGAAATTACAAAACCAAGATCGGTTACCACTTTGCGCGCATGATCAAGGAATATATGCGATTGCGCATCTTTCCATTGGTCATCAGATGGCGGAAAATGATCGCCAATATCGCCCTTGCCAACAGCACCCAAAAGCGCGTCCGTTAAGGCATGCAGTACGACATCTCCATCAGAATGGGCAATGATCCCTTGGTTGTGAGGAATCGAAATACCACCAAGCCAAATATGGTCGCCATCACCGAAAATATGGGTGTCGTAGCCTTGGCCTGTGCGGATATCAATCATTATGTGCCTCAAAATCTTCTGGGAAGGTGAGTTTCACATTTTGCGCATCGCCGTCAACCCATGCCACATCAAGACCTGCTGAAATTGCGCATTCTGCATCATCAAGAGAATCGGGAAATTCTGCGCAAATTTTTGCATATGCTTCATAATGAAAGCCTTGTGGCGTTTGCGCGCGCACGACATCTTTGCGCGGAATGGGAGACGTCAACTTTCCGTTTTTCGTGTGCCATATGGCATCGGCCACTGGGATTGCTGGAATGCATGCTTGCGCAGTTTCAAGCGCGTCAATAACTCGGTCGATAACATCATGGCTAAGAAATGGCCGAGCGGCATCATGTATGAGCACATAATCAGTATGAGTGCCCGCAAGTGCCTTCATGCCATTGTGAACAGATTCGGCGCGCCTGTGGCCACCCAAAACGGGGGCGGGAAGCCCAAGCTCATCATATAAATCAACATGATCATGATGAATCACCACTTGAACCTTGTCGATTTTTGGGTGCGATGAGAAAATGAGAGCCGTTTTCTCAATAACAGTCGTCTCTCCAATTTTGCGATAAGGCTTAGGCAAACCTGCGCCTGCGCGCGACCCAATTCCAGCGGCAACAATGATAACGGCTATTTTTTTCATAAAAGCGGTTTAAACTTATGAATTTTGAAAAACAAGCCAGTAACGCTTTGACCTTCTGGAAAAAATGCCCTAATCATATGCAGTTGCACAAAAAATAGACATATATGCTCAGATTCGATTTTTCAAAACCAAATGTTCTCCTCGCGCCTATGGCGGGATTAACCGATGCTCCGATGCGGGCTTTGGTGGCTTCGTTTGGCGTATCGGGTGTTGTGAGTGAAATGGTGGCTTGCCAAGAATGGCGCACAAAAACACCTGGGGTTGCCGAACGTGCTGAGCGTGGTGATTTGCCAGATGATTGCGTTTATGTGGTGCAAATTGCCGGCCGTGATCCAAAGCTCATGGCTGATGTCGCCCGTTTTGCGGTTGATAAAGGCGCTGATCATGTCGATATCAATATGGGTTGCCCTGCGAAAAAGGTAACGACTGGCCAATCTGGAGGTGCTGCACTTCTTAAAGAGCCAGAGCTTGCATTGGAAATCATCGACACTGTTGCAAATGCCGTTGATATTCCGACGACCGTAAAAACGCGTTTGGGTTGGGATTCGCATGATGTCGTTAACATCGTGCAGGATATGGTGAATGCTGGTGCGCAAATGCTGAGTATACATGGTCGTACCCGTGCGCAAAAATATGATGGCATTGCAGATTGGAAAGCGATTGCAGCGGTTAAAAACGCCGTCAGTGTTCCTGTTATCGCAAATGGTGATATTTGCTCGCTTGATGATGCCAAGGCGGCACTTCAGCAATCAGGTGCTGATGGTGTTATGATCGGGCGGGCATCCACCGGACAACCTTGGCTACCTGCCCAAATTTTAGCGGCTTTGCGCGGCGAAAAATTCACAACGCATATTGATATTCCTCAGATTGCTTTGCGTCATTATGATGCGATGATTGCGCAATATGGCGAGGTTCATGGTGTGCGTGTCGCGCGCAAGCATCTTAATGGATATTTTTTCGACGCGCCTGAAAGCTTTCGTCAGCAAATGCTTAGATCAAACTCGCCTTCGGAAGTCATTGAGATGATCAAAAGTCAAGAATGGCGTGCTGCATGTTAAATGACGCTTTCTTCTTTCACAGCAAATTTGTAGCGATTAACCTTGATAAAAAAGGCATTGTCGATGAAATTTCGCCAGCAGCCGAGCATGTTCTGGGGCGCTCGCGCAAATTGGCCCTTGGCCATTCTTTATGGGATTTGATTGAAAAAGATGCCGATATCGAGCGGGCATTGTTGAAAAATGACAATCTATCCATTTTTGATCATTATCTGAAAACTGTGCTTTTGGGGCCTGTGCGCGGCGATGTGCATATCCAAAGTCGGGATGGTTCGGCAACGATATGGATTTATCCAAGTGGTAAAACCGTACAGCGTGAACGCTCGGATCAAGCCCGCAATGCGGCAAAGCTTGCATCGGGAATGGCGGCCATGCTTGCCCATGAAATCCGCAATCCTCTTGGATCCATTCGTGGCGCTGCGCAGCTTCTCGATGATGGGCTCACTGCCGCAGATAGCGAGCTTGTCCAAGTCATCGAGGAAGAAACAAACCGCATTGGTCGTTTGGTGGCCGAATTTGAGAACATGGCGGGATCCACGCCACCTCATATTGCAAAGGTCAATATCCATGAGCTGCTCTCTCAAGTGAAACGCTCGGCTCAAGCAGGTTATGCGCGCCATATCACAATTGAAGAGAGTTACGACCCAAGTCTTCCTGAGATCGCATGTGATCGTGATCGCATGGTTCAAGCGCTTCATAATGTCCTTAAAAATGCAACGGATGCTTTAGAATTTCATTTTGAAAGCCAGATAGACAAGGCCAAAATATCGATTCAAACACGTTTTCGGTCAGGACATCGCCGTATCAATGGCGCTATGCCTGTCGAGATTTCTTTGCGCGATAATGGTGGTGGTATTGCTGCAAATATCCGTGATGACGTATTTAAACCATTTGTCACAAGCAAGTCTCAAGGGACAGGGCTGGGTTTGTCGGTCGTAGCGCGGATGATCGAAGAAATCGGTGGTGTGATCGAAATGGATACGAGCACTGATGGAACAGAAATTCGGTTTTTTGTACCGATATATATAGAAGAATAGGGGATAATATGGACGGAACGGTTCTTATTGCTGATGATGATAAAAATTTGCGCAATATTTTGACGCAAGCGCTCACACGTGCGGGTGCAAAAGTGCGCGCCACGGCGACATTATCAACATTATGGCGCTGGCTGGAGGAGGGTGAGGGGGATGTTGTGCTCACCGATGTGAACTTAGCCGATGGTGATGCGCTTGAAATGTTGCCACGCATGAAAGCTAAGCGGCCAGATCTGCAATTTGTTGTCATGAGCGCCCAAAACACGGTTGTGACGGCGCTGCGTTCTGGTGAAGCTGGTGCATTTGACTATCTCGCTAAGCCGTTTGATCTACGTGAAATGTTGCAATTGCTGCGCAAAGCCCAAGGCCAAACTACGAACACTCCTATCGTTGAGAAACTTGATCAAGATCTTCCTTTGATTGGCAGGTCAGAAGAGATGCAAGAAATCTATCGCCAATTAACCCGTATCATTCCATCTGATTTGCCCGTTCTCATTAGCGGAAAAGCTGGCACGGGAAAAAGCTTAGCAGCAGAAGTTATTCATCAATTTGGTCCCCGTAAGGATAAGCCACTTATTCGCTTTCATGGGCATGAAACGAGCTTTAATGCGATCACTTCTGCCTTCGAACGGGCAGGTGAAGGGACTTTGGTTTTTGAAAATATTGATGAGTTTTTTACAAATGAGCAAAGACAGATCCAATCATTGATGGATAATGGTCAGACAAAATGCCGTGTGATTGCCACAACACGTCACAATCTTACGGCTGCGGTGAATGCTGGAAATTTTCGTGAAGATCTTTTCTTTAGGCTCAATGTGTTGGGTATTGAATTGCCTGATTTATCTGAACGTATCGAAGATATTGGCGAGCTTGCACGACATTTTATCAGTCATGATTTTTCGGGTTCACATAAAACGCTTGATGAGAGTGCGATTCGAGCGCTTGAAAAACGCAATTGGCCAGGAAATGTCAGCGAGCTATCTATGACCATCAAGCGCGCGATTGTGATGTCTACAGGTTCTGTGATTTCGGCAGCTGAACTTACATTGTCTTCAGATCAACAGGGGCAAGACAATCAGAATGGAGTTTTGGGCGCAGAAACCTTTTCGGAAACCGTTGAAGCATATGTGCGGCGCTTCTTGAAATTGCATGGTGAAAACTTGCCTCCAGAAGGTTTATATCAAGCGCTTATTAATGAAGTTGAGAGGCCATTGATTAAAGTTGCCCTAGAAGCCAATGCAGGCAATCAAATCCAAACGGCGCAAATGCTCGATATTAATCGCAATACATTGCGCAAAAAAATTGCCAACCTTGACATTTCTGTCACAAGAAGCAAAAAACTGATGTAGAACCGCAACATCACGAGGCTTTATTGTCCAAAGAGCAACATAATTACTCCCAACTGTCATCTCGGCGCAACAGGTCTGCTCGGATTTGGAAGAATATTGATGGATGGAGTTTATGGGCCTCGCGAGGCCGTAGATTCAAAATGATGGTGGTGTTGGCTATTGCCGCTATAGCCCTTATTCTCAGCGCCATATTCATCGCATCACATTATGAGGGGTCTACGGCACGTGCTGTGCTGGGGTTGCTGATCTTGTTCATATTTTTGCTGGTGCTTGTTTTTGCAAGCCTACTATTTCTTGAAATTTTGCGGCTTTTGCTCAGGCACAAAAATACAGGCCCAACACAAAGGCGATTGGTAACTTTATTTGTGTTAATGGCGCTTATACCAACTATTTTGGTGGCTATATTTTCCACAGTCACGATGAATGTCGGATTAGAAAATTGGTTTTCGAGCCGTGTGAAGAATGTGGTGGATAGCTCTTATGATGCAGCCCTTGCTTATGCGCAGGAACATGATGATGCGATCCATCGTGAGGGTGATTTGGTTTATGGCAATTTCATAAATGATTATAATCAATTCAAGGCTTTAGGACTAGTCGAACAAAACCTTAGCATATCAGAGCAAATCCGAGAAACAAATGGTGATTTAACCATTGGCAATGCCTCATTGCTCCGTGAAACTCTGAATAACTCCATTGCCCCTGTTGTCGAAACGATCCAGCACGCATTTATCATTTCTGGAAATGGCGAGATTATATCTCGTGGTAATGGCTCATATCTGTTCAACTATAATAAGCCGACGGTCGAAGAGCTGCAAAAGGCATTTGAGGAAGAGACGGTTATTATAAAGGATCTGCTGAGTAATGAATTTCGCTATCTTCGCACGATTGATGTGAATCTTGGATATTATTTATATATATCGCGCTCAGTTGACGGCAAAATTTTGAGCCTCCTTAATCAAACAGAAGAAACGGCAAAATTTTATCGTGATAGTGAACAATCGCGTCAAAGATTGCTGGTTTGGTTTGGAGCGTTTTATTTGGCGGCTGCCATCGTGATTTTGATGCTTGCCATTTGGGCGGCTTTATATTTTGCAGCAAGGCTTACACGCCCGATTAGTCGTCTTGTGCGCACTGTTGAGCGCATTTCAGAGGGAGATCTTGATGCGCGTGTAATGGAAGTTGATGATAATGATGAGTTTTCATTGCTTTCGCGCAGTTTCAATCAAATGACGAGTGATGTGCAATCCAATCAATTGGCGCTGAAACGTGCAAGTGATGCATCAGAAGCGGAAAGCCGAAGATTTAACAACGTTCTTGAGGGGGTGAGCTCTGGCGTTATCGGAACCGATAGCAAAGGCAAAATTACTTTTATTAACTCATCTGCCCTGAAGCTACTGGCTGTTGATAAAATTAAAAAAACGACCAATATTTCAGAAATTGCTCCAGAGTTTGAAAATATCATCTCGGAATTGGACTTGCTTGATACCAATCAAGTTCAACATCAGGTGACCTTATTGCGTGACGGCTCTCAAGAAACATTATTTGTCCGTGTGTCACGTTCAGAACGTCGGCGCTCAGGTAATCTGATCATCAGTTTTGATGTGGTGAGTGATCTTGTTCACGCCCAACGCATGGCAGCTTGGGGTGATGTGGCACGGCGCATTGCCCATGAGATCAAAAACCCATTAACACCTATACGTTTGTCCGCAGAACGGCTTAAACGGCGCTTTGGTAAGGACATTATGGATGATCGTGAAAAGTTTGAAGACCTGACCGATATCATTGTTCGTCAAACCGAAGATTTGCGTAAAATTGTCGATGAATTTTCTAAATTTTCGCGCATGCCTGAGGCGCAAAGGGAAAAAGGTGATTGGGTCGAACAACTTCACAATGCCATCGCATTGCAAGAAAACAATGAAGATGATGTCAAAATAATTTATGATGGGCCTCGTCACGCCTCTGGTTTTTTTGATGCAACGATGATGGGGCAAGCTTTTACCAATATAATTAAAAACGGTATTGAAGCGATTGCGTCACGCAAACAACGCGAAGATTTAAAAAGCGGCGAAATTCGTATCAATGCAGAATTAATTGATGGGCAATTCTCAATTGGATTTTATGATAACGGCATGGGCTTTCCAGCCGATAAATCGAAGCTCTTTGAGCCTTATATGACGTTCAAAGAAACGGGTACGGGGCTAGGGCTTCCGATTGTTAAAAAAATTATTGAAGATCATGATGGAAAAATTTCACTCCATGATCGTCAAGATAATGAGAAGGGCGCCTGTGTCCAAATTAAATTACCAGAGCACCAAATTTCAATTTCAAAAACAAAGAGTAGATAAATAATCATGGCAAAAATATTAGTTGTAGACGATGAAAAAGATATCAGAGAATTGCTTGGTGACATTCTTGATGATGAAGGTCATTCAGCTGCAAAAATAGGGCATGCCCAAGAGGCGATTGATCTTGTCGAGCAAACCACATTTGATTTGGTGATCTTGGATATTTGGCTCAAAGAATCTCATATGGATGGTATTGATATCTTAAAATATATCAAAAATCGCCAGCCTGATTTGCCTGTCGTCATTATTTCGGGTCATGGTAATGTTGAAATTGCCGTTGCAGCCGTTAAGCAGGGTGCATTTGATTTTATTGAAAAACCATTTAATCTTGACCAATTATTGCTTGTGGTTAATCGTGCTTTAGAACTTTCACATTTGCGCCGTGCAAAACGCAAGCTTGATGTGGAAGGATCTGCTAATTCAGAAATTATTGGTAGCTCTGCCCCGATGCGCGCTTTGAGAACGCAACTTGAAAAGCTTGGCAAAACTCAAACACGTGTTATGTTTATGGGGCCTTCGGGAAGCGGTAAGGAGCTTGCAGCCAGATATTTACATACACATTCGACACGTGCAGATTCGCCCTTTATTTGTGTAAACTCGGCTACGATTGCTGCTGATGACATGGAGCGTCAGCTGTTTGGGTATGAAGAACAGGGCAAGGTGTTTCAGGGTTTGTTCGAACGTGCAAATGGGGGCACATTATTCTTTGATGAAATAGCCGATATGCCATTGGAAACACAAGGAAAAATTCTTCGCGCGATTAATGAACAGCGTTTTGAGCGCCAAGGATCCAATCAATCGATTTCGGTTGATGTGCGTATTTTAAGCGCGAGCAAAGAAAATCTTCGGGAAAAGATCGATCAAGGTCATTTTCGGGAAGAACTTTACCACCGCCTTGCGGTTGTTCCTGTCGAAATTCCCGCGCTTTCAGCCCATGTTGATGATATGGCGGAGCTTGTTGCGCATTTTGTTGAGCAGCTTTCATTGCGTGAAAACCTGCCTGTTTATAGATTTTCCATTGAAGCTATTGAGGCACTTCAAACAAATCCTTGGAATGGTAATATTAGAGAATTGCGCAATCGTGTTGAACGCCTCTTAATCCTTCATGAGGGTGAAGGTGAGATTAGTGCTGAAAATCTGGATGAAAAGGTTCAACAAGAAGATTCCTCACCGTTGTCATCTGAATATCTATTTTTGCCATTACGTGAGGCGAGGGAACTATTTGAGCGTCGATATTTACTTGCCCAAATTGGCCGGTTTTCGAACAATATTTCAAAAACAGCGAATTTCATTGGAATGGAGCGCTCAGCACTTCACCGCAAGATGAAATCGCTTGATATTGGTGGACATTCAGACAAAAATCCTTAGAGTCGACCAATAAATGATATGTCATAAGGACAAGCAAACATGAAAATTATCGTGTGTGGCGCTGGCATGGTTGGCAAGCATATTGCGCGTTATCTCTCAAGTGAGGGCAATGATGTGACCGTTGTGGATATGGATGCTGACATTATTCGCCAAATCACGGATCAATATGATCTCAAGGGTGTCGTCGGGTTTGCATCCCATCCTGACGTGCTGGAAACCGCTGGTGCGCGTGATGCAGATATGATTATCGCTGCGACATATTCTGATGAAGTGAATATGGTCATTTGCCAAATTGCCCATTCGATTTTTGATATCACGGATAAAATTGCACGCTTGCGGACTGATAGTTATACAAATGCGATTTATGCCGATATGTATCGCCGTGATCACTTGCCCGTTGATGTTGTAATTTCACCAGAAAAGGCTGTTGCTACCGCTATTGCGCGGCGTTTGCGCAAATCTTCGGCTTTTGACAATGAGAGTTTTTTGCGTGGTGGGGCACAATTTATTGGTCTGCGCATTGATGATACTTGCCCAATCGTCAATACTCCACTTAAACAATTGGGTGAGCTTTTTTCAACCTTTAAGGGCATCGTGATGGGCATTCGCCGTGATGGTGAATTGATGGTTCCCAGTGGCAATGATCAAATCTTTTATGGCGATGAGGTTTATCTCATGACCACATCAGATGATGAAGAGCGCGCCTATGAGATTTTTGGGAAAGAAAATCATCGTGTTGGCCATATCGTCATTATTGGTGGCGGAGAAATTAGCTATGGTGTTGCTAAGATTCTAGAAGAAGAAAGCAAGGTTCGTATTAAAATCATCGAGCGTGACCGTATGCGCGCTGAAGAGCTTTCAGACCAGCTTTCTCGTTCTGTGATTTTGAATGGCGATGGGCTTGATCCAATTTTGCTTAAAGAAGCTAATATTTCGCAAGCCGATACCGTTCTGGCTATAACCGATGATGACAAGGTGAATTTGTTGTCGGCAGCACGTGCCAAGGCAATGGGAGCTGATCATGCGATTTCAATCGTGAATGACACGACGCTTGATGATCTTGGTACACCGCTTGGAATTGATACCATCATAAACCCGCGCACGATTACAGTGTCGAGTATCTTACAGCATATCCGTCACGGTCGTATTCACGCTGTATATGTTGTTGGTGAGAATGAGGCCGAGGTGATTGAGGCGCAAGTGCTTGCGACAAGTCCGCTTAACGGTAAAAAAATCCGTGACATTGACTGGCCTGAAGGTTCCATTATTGGCGCCATCCGTAAGGCTGGTGAAGTTGTGATTGCGAAAAGTGATACCCGTCTTGATGATGGCGACTGGGTAACGATCATGGCGCTTCGAGGTGAAGTTAGCAATGTTGAAAAGCTCTTCCAAGTCACACTGGATTATTTCTAAAAATGTTAGAGACGCTCCGCAAATTTCCGTTCTTCATCCTTGTGGTGATGGCGTTTTCTGTTGCGATGCTATTTCCTGCATTGCTTGCAGCGCAATATGGATATGTGGTGCTCTTGCAATCATTTCTGCGGACAGCTTTCATTACATTTATCCTTGCAACATCTATTGGCATTCTCAGTATGGATCGCAAATTACGAGGTGATTATCGAGATCATATTGCATCACTTTTGATCGTTTATTTGTTGTTGCCATTTATCCTAGCTCTACCAATCATCCAAGCGCTACCAGGTTTTGGCTTTTGGCCATCCGTTTATGAAATGCTCTCCAGCCTGACAACGACAGGTGCAAGCTTTATTCTTGATACAAAAGGTGTGAATTTAATTCTGCTGGTCTATACAAGCCTTGTCGCATGGATGGGGGCATTCTTAATCGTCTTGATCGCATTCGCAATTTTCGAACCTGCGCAAATTGGTGGATTTGAGCTTGTCGCAGACCTTTCATCAGGCCATGCTGCAAGATCGGTTGGTGGTGGGCTTGGGCATTCGGACAGGTTTTTGCATTATTTCAGACTTTTGGCTCCGCCATATGTGATCGCAACCGCATTTCTGGCCTTGTCCCTTGTGATGTCAGGTGAACGTTTTTTATTTGCTATCATTCAATCTTGGTCGGTACTCTCAACAAGTGGGCTGAGCCCATATGTTGGCTTAGGGGAATCTGGCGCACATGGGATTGGTGAGTTTTTTATGCTTATTTTTCTCATTGGTAGTTTCTCGCGTTTATATTGGCTGCGTAGCGGTCAGATGAAGTGGCCAAAAAACATAAGCCATGATCCTGAAATGCGTATAAGTACACTTATTGTTATTTTGAGTACGCTATTTTTCTTTTTGCTACTTTTGGTTGATGGTTTGTTGCGCAGTGAGATACCAAATGCCATTATCATGCTTGAAAATATTTGGGGTTCAATTTTTACAACGATTTCATTTCTGTCTTCTCATGGTGTCAAATCTGAATTCTGGCAATATGGCAGTCATTTTGAAAACATTGTTTTGCCTGGCGTTTTCCTACTTGGCTTATCTGTGATGGGGGGAGGGGTAGCCACGACAGCAGGTGGAATAAAATTATTGCGTATTTACGCTCTTTTTAGGCTTTCCCAGCGCGAGGTTTCAAGATTGATTGACCCGAATTCAATTGCGGCATCAGGCAAGGCAGGAAGACGACTTCGCAGAAATGGTGGTGTTAATGCATTTGTGTTTTTGATGCTATTTATAGTGGGTATTTCAACTTCTGCATTGGCATTTTCATTTATAGGACTTGGATTTGAAGAAAGCATTCTAGCTGCAATCGCCTCGGCCTCCAATTGTGGGCCTGTGTTTACCGTGCTTCCCCATCATAAAATACTGGTCGCTGATATGGATATGTGGTTTTATATTATTTCAGGCTTAACGATGATTTTTGGTCGTGTTGAGGTTTTGGTGTTGATTTCACTTTTCAATCCAAGCTTTTGGCTTGAAGAGCGGCGTTGAACGCGTAACAAAAGCGCAACAATTAACAAATTTTTAAAAAAAACTATGCCGTGTATTGCCCTTGGATGTTTGTTCTCACATAATGCCTAAATATTTGGACCGCTAATAAGGAAAAAAACATGGCTCCTTCGACACAAAATCTACAAGAAAAATTTCTCAATGATGTGCGCAAGAACAAAAATCCTGTAACGGTGTTCTTGGTCAATGGTGTCAAATTGCAGGGTGTTATCACATGGTTTGACAACTTCTCATTATTGCTTCGTCGTGATGGAGCCGTTCAGCTTGTGTATAAGCACGCAATCTCGACAATCATGCCATCTCAAGCCGTCCAACTTTATGAAGGCGAAGAAGAGTAATTGGGCGACCAAACACTTTGCGCGGTCATCCATATTGAAACGCCGCAATCCCGCATAAACAATCGTGATCCACAAGGTCGACTTGATGAAGCGGTTGAGCTTGCACGCGCAATTGACCTTGAAGTTTTTCATACACAAATCATAAAACTTCGCAAAATGGATGCAGGTCTTTTGCTGAGTAAGGGGCATCTTGAGACATTGCGCCAATTTGTTGAGGATAACCAAATTGGTTTGGTATTTATCAATCACCAACTTAGCCCAATCCAGCAGAGAAATCTTGAAAAATTATTGAATGCCAAAATTATTGACCGTACGGGGCTAATTTTAGAAATATTTGGTGCGCGCGCCCAGACAAAAGAGGGGGTGCTGCAAGTGCAGCATGCCCATCTCAAATATCAAAAATCAAGACTTGTGCGTTCATGGACCCATTTGGAGCGCCAACGTGGTGGGCGAGGATTTTTGGGTGGCCCCGGTGAAACACAGATCGAAAGTGACCGCCGCGCGCTTGATGAACAAATTTCGGCATTAGAAGAGAAAATTGAACAAGTGCGCAAAACGCGCGGTCTACATAGAGCAGGGCGCGTGCGCAACCAAACACCTATTGTGGCACTTGTGGGGTATACCAATGCGGGTAAATCAACATTGTTCAATCGGATTAGCGGCGCAGATGTGTTGGCCAAAGATATGCTATTTGCGACACTTGATCCGACAATGCGTCAAGTCACCTTACCCAAAGGCCTTGATGTTGTTTTGAGCGACACTGTGGGCTTTATATCCGATCTCCCAACCGAGCTTGTCGCGGCATTTCGTGCAACTTTGGAAGAGGTTCTGCACGCCGATATTATTCTTCATGTCAGAGATGCCTCCAATCCAGAGCACAAACAGCAAGCCAAGGATGTGATGGAAGTGCTGCTTGCAATTGGTGTAACTGGAGATAATCCAGAGCAGCCGATTGTAGAGGTTTTCAATAAAATTGATAAGCCAGAATCAGACGTTTATTTGGTTGGCGAAGATACGGCGCATTGTACTTCAGCGATTTCGGGTGAGGGCATTGATGATCTGCTTGATTTCACTGAGACTGTATTGCGACCCAAAAAAGAAGTATTGGATTGTGTTCTTGGCTTTGGATATGGTCAGGCCCGCGCATGGCTTTACGAGCACGGTGTTGTTCTTGAAGAAGGCGCGGATGAAAATGGTTATGTGCTCAAAATAGAATGGGATGATGAACATAAAAACCGTTTTATGGATATTTTCGGGCCAATTATATCACAATAAGGTTGTTTTGTGAGGGTTTGTAATTAATGAGACTCAAAGTTGAATGAAAACAATGAGTGGTAGATTCTATTTTTGAGACTCTGTATATTTTATATTTGGAAGCTTGATATAGCTACGTCCTGATTAGTTATTGCCAATTCCAACAAAAAGGATGGCAGCTTTGCCAATATTCCGCTAAAGTAGGTTTAAATGAAAATTTAAATTGGCTCATCTTGAAGTAACTAGTCTAAGTTTTTATTCGGATACAATCTTCATTCCGAATGATGTCCCAGATAAAACCTACGCTGAGATTGGAGCACTCAAGGATGGTCTAAAAGAAAAAGCAGCTATTTCACAATCTACGAAGGCATTGAAAGAGTGCTTCGAGTATATCCATTCGAATCCTCCCACACTGTTTACTTATTATGCATAATCTTGTGTACCTAAGGCTTAAACTGAATTTTTTAGAAAATTTATAATACGATAAACCGATGATCTACTAATTCCAAGCGATCTTGATATTTCCGTAGGTGAAATCTTTTCTTCCCGAAGGCGTTTGACTTCATCCAGCTTTGCCATCGCCGTTTTTGCGCGACCTTTGTAGCTTTTGCCTTAGCAATTCCCTCCCGTTGGCGCTCAAGCATCATCTCACGTTCGAATTGGGCCATGGCTCCAAACATGGTGAGCATGAGTTTGCCTGTAGGTGTTTTGGTATCGACCGAGCTTCCGCCAAAGTCTAGAATCTGCAAATTTACTTGTTTTGAATCGAGTAGGTCAATTAACTCTAATAAATGAAAAGTTGAGCGGGCGAGGCGGTCAAGTTTGGTAACAACGAATGTGTCACCGTCACGTATAAATGCAATTGCCTGATCAAGCTCAGTGCGTTGCCCAACAGAACTGACTTGCTCATAGAAAATCCGTTCGCAACCATGTTGTTCGAGATCACGTTTTTGCGCCTCGAATCCAGCCACTTGTTCAACGGTTGATGTTCTTGCATATCCGACAAGCATATATGTGTTTCACTATATTTAAGATATAGTAATACAATGTGTGTTATTAATCAACATAAACTTATATCGGACACATCCTAGTTTTGATTAGGCTGTCCCACTGAGCCTCAGCCTATTGGAGCATATTACCAACTCGCTCCCATAAATCCTAAATGCTAGCGATGTTCACCGTATTTGACTGTGCCTGAACCGAAGTGTTGATTGATGCGATCAACGCTTGCGGCGAGTTGCTCGCGCTGATTGCGCCTTGCCATTTCGAGTTGCCATAACCGCCACTGCTCGTTTTGATCAGCGGAATATCTTCGCCTTGCATGGCTCTCACAAACCGCTCACCCTCAATCGATCCCCAAATCGCACGCGCATGTTTGGGATCAAGCTTATAAGGGGCAGTGATGTAACTTGTTAAGTTTGAGCTTTATTTAAGAAAGAGTAGAATAACATATGAAGGGTTTTTGGGAAATTATGTTCACCTATATGTCTCATAAAACTGGGGTTGTAACCCAAGTTAGCGGACGGCGCGCTGAGTGAGGTACATCGTCAATGGGGGCGCCAAAACGGAATGCGAAACTTGTGTTATTGTCAGAGCTGGCAATCGCGGAAAGCTTTTTGGCCCATCCGCGGTCAACGCTCAACTGACGGTCTCGATCAACGAGTTCTGGCAGTTGGTTCATTGGCTGCGCTACTAGTCCCTTCAGTGTAAAAGCGAGATGCAAGCGCTGCCATAAACGACCTATGGCGATCTGATTTGTCCGATCATAAAGATTTGGTACAGTTATTAAACCAAACCCACTACAGTTATCGAGCTGTTTTTTGGTCGCTGCCAGCCAGTAATCACCAGAGGTTTTGGCATCTGCTTCAGGTAACAGTTGCCCCATAATCGAAACTAAAGGGGAAAGCCCCGCAGTTGGAATGGAGACGCCATCACGGTATTGGGCAACTTTGCGCGCTGTACCGCGAAACCATGCGTGCCCATCATGGCTCATCACCTGATCCGCGTTTATCGCAACCGTAGCCTGCAATGTTGCCTCTGAAAACAGTTTACCTGCAGGGGTTTCACGGTTGATAAATGTGACGCTGGCTTCTGAGGTCGTGCCTACAAGTTTGCGCACGGCATCCAAGGTGGTTGACGGAGTTGCCGCTTGATCATAAGCGCCGCGATGCGTGCGCCTTGTGGGTAATGCAGTGGCGAGTGGATGATTGTAGGGTTTCTGCCTTGTGATATCCAGAAAAATTGTACCTTTACCGTCGCTATCAGCCAGGATCCTTTGGTTCGTTGTAGCAAAGCCATAACTGGGGGCGACGACTTCCGCGTTTGCGAGAGCGCAGCCAATCCCAATCCACATCTCGCGACGGAATGGATCAAAAGAACCAAGATGTCTTTTTGTGTCGGCGTGCAATGCGAAGTTTTGATCGTCAAAGGTGATTTGCCATGGTTGTGTGTTATGTGGATTTGCAGCTAAAATTGCCGCGGCGGCCAAAGTTGTTGGGTCATACATTTTAGCTGTTTTCAAAGCTTTCCAAGGACGAAAAGGGCTGTCATCGGGTGCAATGAGACCTGCTTGATGGGCGCGCCATCCACTTCCAGCCATTCCTGCAACAATTAGACCGCCAGTTCCAACACCTGCAGTATTGAAAAATTGTCTTCTGTTCACGCCATTCTCCCATGCTTGTTGACCAAATTTTATTCAAAGATGTTAACCATAGGAATTGACAAAAATAATTCACTAACTATGCTAAAATGCATGGTTGGGTTAACGAATGCCATCGATTGGAGACTGATCCACGCTTTTGTTGCTGTAATGGAAGAAGGCACACTCAGCGCAGCTGCTCGGCGCGTCGGTGCAACGCAGCCTACGCTTGGTCGACAAATACGTGAACTTGAAAGCATCTCTGGTGAAGTTCTTTTTGTTAGAAGGGGTTTACGCCTTGAACCCACACCACATGCGATTGCCCTTTTGCCTGAGGCGCAGGACATTGAGCGTGGCATTGCTGCTCTAGGCCGTAAGTTTCTGCACGAGGGCGATGGAGCGCAGCGCGAAAAGATAACCTTGACGGCTCCCACTCTTCTTGCAGATGAGATGCTGCCCATCGTCATTCCAGCTCTGCGCGTTGCATTGCCAGCGACCCGGTTCAATGTTATGCCTTCTGACATGCTAGAGGATATCCATCGGCGCCGTGTGGATATTGCTCTGCGTTTGATTAAACCAACCCAACCAGATCTAATTGTTCAAAAACTTGGCCAGATTGAGGTTGGGCTTTATACGAGTGAGGCGTATGTCAGCATATATGGGATGCCAAAGTCACCTTCTGACTTGATGGACCATGAACTCATTCTACCTGAAAACTACAAAGATATCGAAATGAAACAATTTGGTATAAGCATAGCGGGCGCACAGGTTGTTGCATTAAGTAACGATCTGCGCAGTAGGCTAGCAATGATGCGATCGGGGTTGGGCATTTCAACTTGTCATGACTGGATTGGACGGCGCGATCCTTCGTTACAGCGTGTCTTGCCTGAGATTATGATTGCTAGCTTTGATGTTTGGTTGGTCGCGACCGATGATATCCATCGCAGCCGTGCACTGCGCACAGCTTGGGACATATTGGCAGACAACATCCCTCGCCAACTGGTTAGTTCGCGTTAGTTCGAAGTGGACGCTTTAATCCGGTTGCGCCTTCTAAAGTTCCTGTCGGGCCACCAATAGCAATCTGGAACTCATCGACACTGCGAATGCGCTCAAGCTCGGCATATTTATCAAACACCTCTGCAATGCGCTGATTGAAGCGCACATAAAGACGATGTTAGCCGCAGTTGGCGAAAATACCTTCCATGCGACAAAGTGAGCTGAAAAGATGCGTAAAGTGGATCAAGATTTGGGCAGGGGTGTATGTTTTTTAAATTCTAAAACAAAGAATTGGTAATTATTGATTCGCCTGAAAGGCTAGTTAATAATAGCTTTTAGGGCGCCCAAATTTTTAAACATCAAGCCAGCATAAAAAATATTATTCTCGTTGAATCCACGTTTTGGCAAAACTGAGCGAATTTATTGAAACCATCATGATAGCTCAAATATTTAAAAACAGATCTTTGCTGGGAGCATTGTGATAAATATCAAAAATGACAAATTTAAAATCTGCCAACTCTTGTTTTCACAAAATTTCCGAAGGCTTGATTGGCGTTGACACGGGTATAATTCACCAAGCATTGAGGAGGTGGCAATTGAATTACATTTTTCTAAAGCAAAAGCTATCGCAACATTCAGTATCGATGCCACAAATTGCGAGAGAGCTAAACGTCTCTCACACATCAGTTATACTGGTTTGTAAGGGCGAACGTAGATCAAGACGAATTGAGTTCAAAGTTGCCCAAACAATAAGATTAAAACCTGAAACAATCTAGCCTAACAAATATCAAAAGGAGCAGAGCATGAAAACGTAAAAATAAAACCCCACGAAAAAAATCCATGGGGCTCTAATGATGTTTAGCAATTTCATTATTCCCCGACAATTCAACTAAGTCAAGGTTTCCAATGCATTTTTTGGAGGCAAGAACCTTGCATGCTATTGGAGATGAAAATGAAATATGTTTTTCCTAAAGAATTAGAGAACAAATATTTGCGAACTGCTAAAGCTTTGTGGCCATTCGTATTTGATAGAGCATTTGATAAAAATACTATCTCAAAATTAATGCTTGAACTTGGATGTTCTCGATCAACCCTGTTTAGAGATCGCGCCAAATTAAAGGCCAATTTGTCTGCAGATGCATTGGTGCGCGAGAAACGAGGGCCAAAACCCCAATGTACGAAGCTATCTGATAAGCACGAATTGCTTATTCAGAAACGTATCTTAGAAGACTTCCTAAATAAAAACAGAATTACACCGGCCGAACTTCTGAGGCGGCTGTTGGCTGACTTTCAAGAGCATGGCTTAGAGCCTATTTCTAGAGGAGCGCTCAAGCGCCGCATTAATACCATTTCTCCGAGGGATTTGTTAAATGCTCAGTGCGGTGCGCAAAAAACGAGTGAGAGATTTGATTTGGTTAATCGAAGTTACACCGTAACTAAGCCACTAGAGGTCATTCAAATTGATCATACTACCCTAGACTTATTAGTTCTCGATAAAACAAGAACCAAAATCATTGGTAGACCTAATCTCACCATAGCCCTTGATGTAGCAAGTCGAGGCATTTGCGGAATGCATTTAACGTTTGATGGTCTTTCAATTAAAAACTTGATGTGCGCTTTTCACGACACGGTCATGCCAAAAAACAAAGCGCTAGCACCATTGAAAGAGCATCACTTTCCATTCTTTGGAATTCCAGAGTTGGTGCACACAGACAACGGGGTAGATTTTTGTTCAAAACCCTTTGAGGAGGGATTAACTAGATTTGGCATAAAACACTTTAAACGACCAATCAGAAAACCAAACTATGGAGGGCATGTTGAACGTATTTTTTCGACTATCAATGACTATGTACACAGCTTACCTGGCTCTACGAAATCAAACACCGAGCAGCGCAGAGATGTTGATGTTGAAAGTCAAGCCTGCCTAAATCTGAGTGATGTTAGAAAGCTGCTCGAAAGTTATATTGGTGAGGTCTATCATCGAAAATACCACGATGGCATAAATATGTCTCCAGCGGAATATTGGGAAAATTATTGGAGCAAATCCAATGATAAGCCTCGTATTCCAAGTAACCCAGCTGCCTTCAAGCTCGCTTTCTTGCCTCAAAAGCACCGCAAGCTATCCAAATGGGGTATTAATTTCAAATCCCTACAGTATAGATCAAAGAAATTACAAAGATTATATGATCAGGGAACGAAGGCTTTAAAATTCAAGTACAATCCCGAAGATATACGGACTTTATATGGACTGTTGCCAAGTGGCGAGCACTTCGAAATTCATTGCGTTGAAAAATTTAACAATGCTATCTCATTATCTGAATGGAATGCCGTAAAACACAAAGTATCCTCTACGAGTAAAATGTATGCGGATTGCGATTTATCAAAGCATTATAACCTACATGATAAAATTATTAAGTCACCCAAGAAAGCGTCAATTCGCTTGAAACGTAAATTGCAATCGGCCGATCAAACTCAGCTAGAATTTGTTGTTACGCCTATTTCAAAGTATCTTTAGAGGAGACCAGATCATGTTAAATTTAGAACATATATCATCGCAAAACAAACCAATTTCCAAACGTAAGATTGAGGCGCGTATAGCTCGAATTCAAAGTGGCAATCATTTTTCAATCAATAAAATTGAAAACCTACGACGGCACTTAGATCGCAAAGCTCAACTCATAAAAACTGAAATAAGAAAACCGATCTGTCATCTCACAACATCTCCAGGAATGGGGATTTCAACAATGATCGAAAGACTTATACAAAAATATCCCGCAGAAACTAGTGCCAACCATGGCTGCATTACATTCCCAATCATGAAATTGCACCTGCCACCGACATATGATTTCCGAGATTTTTCATATGAGATATGTGAAATCACCCGCGCTCCTGCGCGGATGGGGAACCCTTCAATCGGAAGTAGTACAAATAGTTTCGGTATATTATAGATCGACTGGACCTCAAATTACTAATCATTGATGATTTTTCGTCAATCAGTACTGCCTCGAATTCGGAGCTTAGTAAGGTTTTAAATCTACTTCGAACGATCACATCTAAGTACAATTTTCAAATACTTTTGATTGGGAATGAGAAGAGCTTTTCATTGATAACATCTGACGAACAGATTTTGCAAAGAACCGAGTTGAACCAAATCCCACGGTTTAGGTCAAATGACCCTGAATTTATAAAACTTCTTAGTGATTTTGAGAAATGGTGCCCTTTGGAGTTTGACTCCAATATAGTGAATGACAAGGATTTCAAGAAGTTGATTATTCATAAAACCAACGGAGTTTTACGTAACATATTGGACTGCCTTTATACAATTGCTATTCATGCGGTTTGGGAAGGGCGAGAGCGTATCTCCTATGAGCTTTGGAGAGAATATTATGGTTGATTTTGTGAACCGAGGCGTTTTACCGTTTTTTCGTCGACCCATTAGCGGAGAAACTTTTCGATCATATATTGCAAGAAATGCCGTTATCTATAAACTCTCCGCCGATGGACTTTTCGAATATATTTTATCAAGTGATTTTTTTGCGGAGAAAAGCCGTAAACAAGATTACTGCATTGAAGAAGATAGTATTTCTGTGCCGAGGTTACGATTGATTGCAAAGGCGTTAAGTTCCGATGAAAATGAGATTGTGTCCCATTGTGGATTGCACCTAAATTTTTCATCAATACAAGATATAGCCTGCCATACAACTCATAACTTTGAGGCGTCGAGAAAAGTGTCGCTTGAAGCTTCTAAAAGAGCAGGGTGGTGTCCTTTATGTTTACTTGATGATAGCGCAAATGGATCGGATCAATACATTCGCCAAAGTTGGAGTGTTAGTTGGACAACAATTTGCTCAATACATGTACGTCCGCTGATCGAAAATTGCAGTCACTGTGGCGCTCGTTGTTACTACCCCCAAATGACGTTTTTTCAAGATTACATACGACTGATATGTCCAAAATGCGAAGTGCCGCATGATGGACAACATGGGCTTGATTATACGACTGATCGCAATACCTTAGATTGGATGAAGAGAACTGATCTTAAAGAAGCCTGGAAAAAACTTAGTAAGTTCGAATCCCAGTGCATTAAATCACGAATGCAATCAAAGTCATCAAAAAACTATATGCAGGCATCGTCAATATTATCACTTCTCAATCAAATGCTATTTGTGCCAAAATTTGATAGATTCAGTCTTATGGACTTTATAGAAGTTCCATTTTTTTCAGCACCTCACAGCTTGAACTATGGGAGGAGGGGCATAAATGAAACATTTCACAGCTGTACGCTCAATGAGCGGAGAAAAGTTATGGCAATTTTACTAACTTTATTGACTTCGGACTATACAACCTTTGGCATTGATCGTGAGAACCTTATAGAAAAATTTCTCAACAATCGCCACAAAGCATGGGATGTTAGTAAGGCTCTTGACTGTGTGTTTAAAATAGCCTCGAATACCTTGCTAGTATAGGTGCGCTTTTTGTATGCATTGGTAAAATTCGTCTAGGGTAGGTCGTTTCGAACCTAGATAGAGAAGAATTTGAGATCATGATTCCTCTATAATAAAATATAGTATTATTTTGCTTATTTGTTTCAAATACGTCATATTTATCAACTATTCTCCTAACTTGCTGAAGTGACAGACCAGAATCCAAGCTTGTTTGCTTAACGGAGTTTCCAGATGAAACGCTGTAGCAAATTGAATTGTGACGAATTTTATGCCAGTTTATTGCTTTTCCTGTTTTGCCAAAGAATTTTTTTAATATTTTATGTGCGTTACTAACTGAAATATGTTTGTTCCAATTCATTTCTTTAGATCGATTAGATCGTGGAAATAGATATGAATTCCCATTTGGAGCATTTATCCTATTGAAATAAGCATTGATCATGGGTTTGGATATCCCTTTGAGAGGTGAGATTGTAGAATAGTTTCTATCTATATATAGGCCAACGCAAAGATCGCGGAGCATAAAATCACAGCTCCTACGTCTGATATTCATATTATCACGAATAACAAAATATGTGAGTTGCCAAATCTTTAGATTAACAATTTGACTGATTGATAAAGTGGAGCAACAGGCCAGTTCGATTAAGAATTGATTTCGTCGCAAAATGTTATCTCTCTTTGAGCCGTTCAATTCTTTCGACGTTTTTCTAAGATCATCGTTAGAAGGGATGTCAGTTTGCATTTACAGACCATAGCATAACCAGTCTCATTAATTACGAACCTTCACATGTTTGTTAAAGCATATCTATATATCTTATAATTTGTATTATGTTAAATAAGTGTATTGACTTTATATGTCCCCGTTGATATTAATAACTGAAATCATTGAATATATAGATAAAATATAATTACACATAATGAATACTTAATTGTATAAATCTCACTTTAAGTTCATTGAGGTTTTGTTCTATGAGAGCTATGTTTTTTCTAAATAAGAAATGAGTTTACTTTGAAACATCCTCGTCCCATATTGATAGCTGGTCCAACGGCGTCTGGCAAATCATCGCTCGCTTTAAAATTGGCTCGTGAATGCAATGGTGTCATCATAAATGCCGATGCGCTTCAAGTTTATAATTGTTATGATGTTTTAACCGCGCGCCCAAGCGTAGTGGATCATGAAACTGTGCCTCATATGCTTTATGGCCATCAACCCAATGCTCATGGGTATTCCGTTGGAGCTTGGCTTGGTGAGATTAAGAATATACTACAAGAAATTGAAAATACAGCGATTATTGTTGGAGGAACGGGTCTTTATTTTAAATCATTACTTGAAGGACTGGCTTATATTCCCTTGCCTGATCAAAAAATCCGCGATGAAATCATAGCAGAGTTCGAAGCGGAAGGTCTGGCACATATTCAAGCACGCCTTAAGGCCATTGATCCCACCCTATATGCACGTGTTGATATCCAAAATCCACGCCGCGTGATGCGTGGCTTGGAGGTATTTGAGCAAACAGGACGCACATTATCGAGCTGGCAGGACGACACAGCTCCGCCTATTCTCAATAGCGATGAATGTACAAAATATGTGATTATGCCCGAGGTTGAAACGACAAATGCTCGAATTGCAAAACGTTTTGAACAAATGATGGAGCTTGGTGCCCTTGAAGAAGTGCAAGCGCAAATGCCATTTGATCCAACTTTGCCAGCCAATAAAGCTCTTGGTGCGCGCGAAATAGCTGCATTTATTGACGGCACCATGACCAAAGATGAAGCAATCGCGAAATCAATCACCCTCACCTGCCAATACGCAAAACGTCAGCGCAGCTGGTTCAGATCAAATATGTCGACTTGGGATTTTCAAGATAAGCCGATTTTATAAAAATCTTATGCTGGAAGCTTCTTACCCCAGAGCGTCCAACCATCTGGTGGAGTGATGTTTATGCGGCCATCATTGCCGAGTTTATTGATCGCATCATCTTCAATCACAATACAAGATAGCTCCATGAATTTACCTGCGCCCGTATCAATGGCAATACGGTTACCAAAATGCTCAACATTTTCAATAATTGTGTGGCCATGGATAATGAGTTTACCATGCTCTTCAAGGCTTGATAAAAATGGCTCACGTATCCAGATCAGATCTTTTTCTACCTGCTCCTCAAGCGGCGTATGTGGCAATATACCTGCATGAACAAATGCGCATTTCTCAGTCAAAATTATATTTGGAAGCTTCTCAAGCCAGCTGACTATATTCTCAGGAATATCGCTTTTATGTAATATAGGATCATTTTCAGGATCAATACCGAAACTCAGCAAAGTTTTATCACCACCGAGACGTGGGTTTAACCAATCTAGCCTTGTCGCGCCTTGTGGATCGAGCAATGCACCCGTGCGAGCAAATTGCTGAAGATAACGATCATGATTGCCCCTGATCACATCCCAGTTGGCACCATTTTCTTGCCCTTGCATGATATATTCGATCACACCGCGGCTATGTGGCCCACGATCACAGAGATCGCCAATAAATATTACCCGATGATCGCGCCCTGCCGCATCTTTTTTGATACGTTCCATAATTTCCAAGAGCATATCAAACTGTCCATGAATGTCACCTATAGCATATATCATAATGTCTTGGCTCTTTTGTAAAGTTTGTCGCGTTCGGATTTTGTCATCACAGTCGCAGCGACACGCCAGTCCTTGCCATTATGCCAGTCGCTTTTGCGCACTTTGCCCGTGATCAATTTGATAGCCCAACGTGATAAAACTCCCCAAATCATATTATGTAAGCCCTGATTGTTTCGTCCTTGATTGGTTGCGTTTGGGCGAGCATGATATTGATGAATAACTTTAATTTTTGTTCCGAATTCGGGGGCATTTGGAAGATGGCTTTCGCGAGGCAAGAGAACGGCTATAAATGGAATACTGGAGTTTCTCCGCGTGTCCGCTAGAGGCGTTTGACATTTGTCACAATGCCAGCGCATTGCGCCTTTTTGCGAAATCGATTTGGCCGCCAGCAGCTCTGCTCCCTTATTAATTTTTATATCATTTGGTGTTGTGTGAAAACACTCAATTCCCTGCTCATGATTAAGTAAGTGGTCAGGTGCCCCCATCGTCTTCACAAATCCACGACAGCTTTCGCAATAGCATTGCACCCGCGTGCCCCTTATATTTTGTTCGATCGATAATTCAATTTCGCCACATTTGCATGTAATGGATGTCATCTTTTGATCCTTCAATAAAAAAAAGGGCAACTCAAAAGCCGCCCTTTAAAAAATATATAACGGCCATGGTTTAGCGCTGTTCGCCGATCGCTTTCCAGATTGTTGGGAATGCGATGATCGCAACAACAACTTTTGCAAGATCAAAAAGGATAAACCCTTTAAACCAGCTTATAGCATCTTCAGGGCGAGCAAGTATTAGAAGCCAGCCAGAACCAAATGCGTGGCAAATCAACACGCCGACAGTCATAGCAATAGCCGTTGTGATCACATTGCGATCCATCCCGCGCTCAGCCATAGCACCAACAGCAATCGCGCCAAACAAAAATCCGAACAAGTATCCGCCAGTTGGTCCTGCGAAATAAGGTAGGCCACCACCATATGCAAAAACAGGAGCGCCAGTCGCGCCCAATGCAAGATAACCTAGCAATGTAATACCTGCCATTTTAGCGCCGTAAGCCGTCCCGATAACAAGAACAACTAACAACTGCAATGTGCCAGGAAGCCAGAATCCAGCGGGAAATTGAAGTTTCGCTGAAATTGATAGTGCACAAACACCAGCGGCAACCATCAGTGTTTTTTTCATTAGGTTTGAATTTGTATCAAATAAGCGCTGGCTCAAAGTCATCGTCGTCATAGTTACCTCCAAATTACATTTATCACGTATTTGCCATATAGTTCTGTGCCGTGCAAGTCTTATTGGGCGCGTGTATAGACTGTTTTGGACTGGTATGATTTGCGGGGCCCCTGCACTTGCCATAAAGCTGTCCATCTTCCCTCGCCCCATATATATTGAACTTGATAATTATCAGGTGGGCAAAAATGAGATGCCACGGGATTATCTATACTAAATTCATGAAAAAATCGCTCATCATCAAAATAAACTTGGATAAGCTTCCCAGCCGAGCGCCAAATATATTTGCGCTCAGCATTATAGGTCTTGCCTTTGATCACAATCTCGCCCTTCTCGCGGTATTTGAATTCATCCCCCTCGCCCATAAATTGTGCAAGCCCAATGAAATGATCAGATGAGCCATTGTCATGGGTGATATGGCGCTCCAATTGCCAAAATCCATTAAAATCTTGAAAATCTGTGATCAATATTTTTCCTGCCTATGGCTGTCGGGGTTTATTATGACTTAATGTATTAAGAATGGCTTTTCTAAAAGGATTTGGCCTTGAGCTCAAGGCGCATCCCCATTATTAGATCGATATTGTCATTATTTTGAAATCCAATAAAGGACCGCTTACATGATCCCTCGTTATTCTCGCCCGCAAATGGTTGCCAACTGGTCACAAGAAACAAAGTTTAAAATTTGGTACGAGATTGAGGCACATGCATGTGATGCGCAAGCTGCAATTGGTGTTATCCCCAAAGAAAATGCGGAAGCCGTTTGGAAAGCCAAAGATGTGGAGTTTGATGTCGCCAAAATCGACGAGATTGAAGCGGTTACCAAGCATGATGTGATTGCGTTTTTGACGCATCTTGCTGATCATGTGGGCGCTGAAGAAGCACGTTTTGTTCACCAAGGCATGACGTCATCTGATGTTCTCGATACTTGCTTTAATGTTCAGCTTGTTCGCGCATCCGATATATTGATTGCTGATCTTGAAGAGCTGCTCGCAGCTCTTAAGCGCCGTGCCATTGAGCATAAAGACACTGTGCGCGTTGGCCGCTCACATGGTATTCACGCTGAACCCACAACAATGGGCTTAACATTCGCACGTTTTTACGCCGAAATGGATCGCAATTTGGCGCGTCTTAAAGCGGCACGCGAAGAAATCTCAACGGGCGCTATTTCAGGTGCTGTTGGTACATTCGCTAATATCGACCCAAGCGTGGAGGAGCATGTGTGTAAGGAGCTTGGATTAACGCCTGAACCGATTTCCACACAGGTTATCCCGCGCGATCGTCATGCAATGTTCTTTTCAGTGCTCGGTGTGATTGCTTCAAGCATTGAAAATATCGCAACAGAAGTTCGCCATATGCAGCGCACTGAGGTGCTTGAGGGCGCAGAGTTTTTCTCAATGGGTCAAAAAGGCTCATCAGCAATGCCCCATAAGAAGAACCCAGTTCTCACCGAAAACCTCACAGGGCTTGCGCGACTTGTCCGCAGCGCCGTTATTCCTGCAATGGAAAACGTGACATTATGGCATGAGCGTGACATTTCACACTCTTCAGTTGAGCGTGCAATTGGCCCAGATGCGACAATCACATTGGACTTCGCATTGGCGCGCTTGACAGGCGTCATTGATAAGATGTTGATTTTTCCACAAAACATGCTTGATAACATGAATAAATATCCAGGTCTTGTGATGAGCCAACGCGTGCTATTGGCGCTTACACAAGCAGGTGTGAGCCGCGAGGATTCCTATTCCATGGTTCAGCGCAATGCCCTTAAAGTTTGGGAGGAGCGCACAGATTTCCGCGAAGAATTGCTTGCGGATAAGGATGTTGTGGAAGCTCTCGGCGTTGAAGGTATCAATGAAAAATTCAACATGGAATACCACACCAAGCATGTGGATACGATTTTTAAGCGCGTATTTGGATGACCGAATTTCATTTTAAAAAAAACTGGAACTTTAAATCGGTTCAGAGCGTACAGGCTAGAGCGCTTTATTCAATGAATTCAGGAAGAATGCCATTTGGCTATAATGTTGTGATGGCTGGTCTCCTATGCTTCACGTTGATTTGCAGTTTTTTTATTATTTTCCGCCCAGATCATGCAAGTTTTTTTAGCCATATCGTTTTAGGATTGTTGATTGCATTTTATTCGATGATGATAGCGAGATTAATGTTGACCCGCGCTCTAAAAAAACACGTGACTTGGAAACGCAAAGATCAAGATATCATCGATATATATGAATTCACTTATGAACAAATTACGATTACGTCACCAGTTCGCAAAGCAGTGTTTGATTGGCAATTTGCTGATGATATATTTGTGTGTAAAAAATATGTAACTATTTTTTTAAAGGGCCATGGCATCGTAATAGAAAAGCATGACTTTAAAGATGATGCTCAAATGGAGAGTTTCGTTAATTTTTGCTATGAACGAACTGGTCTAAAAAGATAATATATAAATATATGTTGCTGATTTCGTTTTTTATAGAGATGATAAGGATAAAGCGCGATGTAAAAGCCTCGCACTTTATACTATAAATCTAGAAAATTACACTTCGTTCATAATTTCTTCTTTAGCTTCAGCGTCATATTCCGCAACTTTCGAACGAATGGTCGCTTCATCTGCTTTGCCTGAAAGATCTTCGATCAGTTTTCCAATCACATCTTCTGCACCCGCAAGTTCCATATCAGCTTTGATCAAAGCACGTGTGTAGTCAGCGGCATCTATGCCCAAAAGTTCAGATGCCCATATTGCAAGTTTTTTGTCGCGACGCGCTTCAGCCTTAAATTGCATTTCTGCATCATGTGCATATTTATTTTCAAATGCTTTTTTACGATCATCCATTGAACTCATAATAGTACCTTTTTGTTGTTTAAATCCTATATGGCAAGCAATTTGATGGAGAACAAGGCGTGTGCTCAAGAAAATCATCACTTCTATTGCTGAAAAAGGCATTAACACGTATAGATAAGTCAATTGATAGGAAGTATTTTATGGCCAAACGGCGACTCATGTTTGAATCCAATTCAAAGAAATATTTTGAAGGTCCTGATCCCGGCAGTTTGATCCAGAATTTTTCCGAAGGAGCTGATGGTGTTGCTGTTCTCAATCACCGCATTTCTGAGTATTTTTTACAGGGTCTTTCAAGCGTCGGCATCGCCACACATTTTATCAAACGCCTCAATATGCATGAATCGCTTATCCATCATCTTGAAATGGTACCGGTTACGATCAAAGTCCGTTTGAGAGCTGATGAGGATTATAGCCAGCGCATGGGTTTTCCACTTGCAACGATATTCTCAGCGCCCCTGCTTGAGGTGCATTACCGCAATAAAGAAGGCGTTTTGACCCAAGTTTCTCTGGGTGATCTCAGCACGCTTGGTGTGATGAATGATGATGAAATTGAAGATCTTGAAAGGCTTATTGGTCGTGTAACCGACTATCTCGCTGGTCTATATTGGAGCATTGGATGTTTGCTTGTTGATTATCAGCTTGAAGTTGGTCGCCAATATTTCGATGACTACCCTTCAATGCTCGTAGTGACTGATGAGATCGGGCCTCAAAGCGCTCAGATTTGGGATCTTTCTGAAGATGGCGCTGAAACGATTGTGAAACTAAAGGTCAGTGATATTGCCGATCGGCTATCACTTGGCCCACAAAAATAGGTCGAGTATTGCTGGGTTTGCGCACAGATTTTTTTCGCATCTTAATAACTTTCTTTACCGTTATTTTGATTGGCATGTTCGTTTATTTTTTCTACGGATTTATCACCACGCAGCTTACAAATAATTTGCGCACTGAATCACAAAACCGATCATCACTTTTTGCAGGAAATATCAAAGGTGATATTCAAAGGCATACGATTGTCCCGCGGATTTTGGATCGAGATGAACGCATTGCCGCAAGCTTTTTGATCCCTGACCTAACCTTGAATGATGAATTTGAGCGCATTGCTAGTGAGCTTGAAAATTCTGAATTATATATCGTTTCACATGATCTTCGTATTATAAACTCATCAAATACGGCGCGTGTTGGCGATTTATTTGAATATGATATTATTGTTGAGCAAGCCATGCAGGATGGTGGGGCAGATTTTTATAATAAAATTACCAATCAATATTATTCATCACGACGTGTGAGTGATCCTTATACGAGACTGCCATTGGGTATTATTGTGGTTCAAATTGATTTTACCCGCTATCAAACCAGTTGGAGGCGACTGGGTGTGGATATGCTTTTGACCTTCCAAAATGGTGAAGTGCTTATCGCAGCAAATGAGCAATATAATAGCACGAATATACAAAGCATATTGGATTTAGACCCCGAAATTGAACCTGAACAAGATCAATTTTCCAAGGTATTCAAAATCAACCAAGAAGACATATTCGTATTTCAAACTGAAGTTGGTATTGGCAGTTGGAAGCTTTATCTTTTTAATTCGGCGCAAAGAACACAACAGCTTATTCAGGGTTATGTCGCCCTTCTCGTTCTGACATTGGCTTCATTTATTTTATTTGGTCTTTACATGTTATCGCGGCGCTCCGCGCGCTCAAATGCGCGTTTTAGACGTGAAAGTGAAGAATTGCGCGCGCTTAATGCCCGCCTTATGACCGAAATGGAGCAAAGACGTTTGGCCGAAGATAATCTTCAAACCGCTGAGCAAAGCCTTGAGCAAAGCTCAAAACTCGCCGTTATCGGGCAAATGTCAGCAGCCGTTGGACATGAACTCAACCAACCACTTGCGGCGATGCGCACTTATCTTGCTGGCGTTCGCACTTTATTGCGGCGCTCTCGTTTCTTAGAAGCTGGTCAAAATCTCAATCGCATTGATGATTTGATTGATCGTATGGGGTCCATCACACGGCAAATGCGCAGCTTTGCGCGTGCTCATGAAGGTCAGCAAAGCCATTTTGATTTACGAGAAGCGCTACTGAACTCCTTTGAGCTGATGACGCCTCAACTTGGTCAAATGAAAGTGCGGATCAAGCGAAATATTCCTGAGGAGCCTATAATGGTTCAAGGGGATATGGTGCGCACAGAACAAATTTTAATCAATCTTTTGCGCAATGCTCTGGAGGCAACTTCTGGTGATGAGGGTGATGAAATTGAGATGACATTGCGCCAAGGCAATGACCGTGCATTTGTCATCATTTCGGATAATGGGCATGGAATTGCTGATATCGATAAACTATTTGAACCATTTTACACGACAAAAGCACCAGGTGATGGGCTTGGGCTTGGGCTTGCGACATCTGCGAGCTATGCAAAGGATATGGGCGGTATTTTGCTTGCGCGTCAAAACGATCCAAAAGGTGCTGTTTTTGAGTTGAATTTGGCTCTCGCAACGTCCAAATAGATATCAATGAGGAGATATTTATGCCCGATATGCAAGTCTATGTTGTCGATGATGAAGCTGAGATCCGTCATTCAATCGTACAGTTTCTTGAGCTTGAAGATTATAAAGCCCGCGAATTTGAGGATGGAGCAACTCTTTTAAGCGCCATCTCACGTGATAGCTCGATTGTGATCGTGAGCGATATCCGTATGCCCAATATGGACGGTATGGAATTGCTGAGCAAAATCATGGCCGTAGATCGCAATATCCCTGTGATTTTGATTACGGGTCATGGTGATATCCAGTTGGCGGTTGAGGCTATGCAAGCTGGTGCCTATGATTTTATTGAAAAACCCTTCGATCCAGAAAGATTGGCCGCTCAAGTCAAACGTGCGGCAGAAGCGCGTTCTTTGGCATTGAGCAACCGTGAATTGCGCAATGCTCTATCAGACCCTGATCGTCTTCAACATGTCTTTGTCGGGCAAAGTGATAGCGTTGTGAGCATTCGTGAAAATATTATTGATTTTGCTCAAAGCGATGATCATGTGTTGATCCGTGGCGAGATTGGGACAGGTCGCTCACTTGCTGCGCGTGCTATTCATGCCGCAAGTCAAGGCGTGCGCAATCCGATCCAAATTCTCAATTGCGCCGCTATGAGCGAAGAAGAAATGACAGAATATCTATTTGGTGGCGGGCAGGTTCTTGCTGCATTTAACTCCCCTAACCCGCTGACATTGGTTTTTGATGACATTTGTTCCATGTCACCTATTTTGCAGCGCAAGCTTGCTGATGCCCTTTCCAAAAATGAAGATGATGAAAAACCGCATATACGCGTGATCGCCATTGAAACCTGTCCTGCTGAGGGCGAGCTTGAATCTGAGCTGCTGCATCTCATATCTGGAAAAACATTAAATATTGTTTCATTGCGTGATCGTGGTGGTGATATTTTGATTTTGTTCAATTGGCATTTTGAACGTTATTGTGCCGATTATGGCCATGATGTGCCTGAGCTTGATGCAAGTTCCGCTGCAACATTGATGACGGCTCCATGGACTGGAAATATTCGACAATTGATGAAATTTGCCGAGAATGCCGCAATGCGCATTGGTAATGGTGAAAGCTTGGATAAAATTATTGAAACTGAGTTTGAGAGCCAAAATGGCAATTCAATAACAAAAGGTAGCCCATTAAAAGCTCAAGTTGATGCATTTGAAGAAATGCTCATTCGCAATGCGCTCAAACGTCATCGCGGCTCAATCGCCAATGTACTTGAGGAGCTGTCACTGCCTCGTCGTACATTAAATGAAAAAATGGCGCGTTATAGCCTTTCCCGCGCGGATTTCACATGAATTAAAGGCTTGGCAAACCTTTAGGCCGAGCCGATCAATATCCCGACTGCAAGCACCAAAGCGCCTCCAATTAAAACTTGGAGGCTGGCTTTCATCCATGGTGTTTCCATATATTTGTGCTGCACATAAGTTATCACACCAAGCTCAATAAACACGACAATGATGGCGACAATGGTGGCTGTCCAAAAATCTGTAATCAGATATGGCAAAGCATGACCAAGCCCGCCAATTGTTGTCATAAGGCCCGTAATAATGCCCCGTGCGATGGGTGAGCCGCGCCCTGAAATCACACCATCATCAGCAATATATTCCGTTAATCCCATTGAAATCCCTGCACCCAATGAAGCTGATAAACCAACGAGAAATGTGCTATATGTGTTACCAGTCGCAAAAGCCGCTGCAAAAATGGGAGCAAGTGTGGATACAGAGCCATCAATCAAACCCGCAAGCCCTGGTTGAACATAGGAAAGAATGAAGCTGCGCCGTGCTTCTTTATCTTCTAATTCGGTCTCGTCATTGCTTTGAAAAACTTGCCCTGCCGCTTGCACATGCCCTGCCTCGGCAGCAGCAAGATCACCCAGAAGCTTCCGCGTATCTGCATCACTGCTGCGTTTGGCTGCCTCAACGTAAAATGCTTCAGCGGTGCGCTCCATAGCGCGCGCGTGCTCACGAGCTGTTTCAAGATTAAGCTCAAGCGACATCCAATCTGTGCGAATGGGCGGAAAACCTTTGACATATTCACGGCGCATGAGCGGAATCTCATCACCAAAACGCATCTTATAAAGCGTGATTAAGGCTTGGCGGTGCCCATCTTCTTCAAGAGCCATCTCATCAAATTGTGCGGCATTTTCAGGATATTGATCGCGAAGTCTCGATGCATAAGCACGGTAAATCCGTGCGTCATCTTCTTCAGCCGAAATCGCAAGCGCGATCAATTCAGCCTCAGATAGATCCGTAACGCTGCGTTTTTTATCAACAAGATTAAATAATTTGATCATTTATGAAACCGTCTCAATACCAAAAAGGTGAATAATAGACATATTCTATTTATAATAGATTTATCGTTGATATCGGTTCTGGTCAACATCTGGCCTATCATATGTTGAGTTATGGAATACGGGTTGGATTCAATGCCATTTAGCCCTTGTCATTTCGAGGCGTGATTGTGTAAATAATCACATGAATAAAATTACCCTTCCTACGCCCGATGATTGGCATCTCCATCTCCGTGATGGTGATATGTTGAACAGGGTTGCACCGCTTTCAAGTGATTTTGCGCGGGCGATCATCATGCCAAATCTCGTTCCACCCGTTGTGAATGTTGATCTGGCAAAAGCTTACCGCGATCGCATTATCAATGCAGGTTTTGCAAACCCCTTGATGACATTATATCTCACGGAAAGCACTTCAATTGCTGATATTGATGCGGCAATCGATTGGGGGCATGTTCATGCGTTGAAGCTCTACCCTGCAGGCGCAACAACAAATTCGGCTTCAGGTGTGCATAATATTGATAAAGTTATGCCGGTTCTTGAACATATGGCGAAGCGCGGCTTGCCACTTTGCGTACATGGTGAAGTGACAGATCCAGAGATCGATATTTTCGACCGTGAATCCGTGTTTATCGAGCGCATTTTAGCGCCTTTGCGCATTCGCCTGCCAGAATTAAAAATCACTATGGAGCATGTGACTACCAAAGACGGTGTGGATTATGTGCTTTCCCAAGACAAAAATGTCGGTGCGACCATCACGACCCATCACTTGATTATTGATCGCAATGATCTGCTGGTTGGCGGTGTAAAGCCGCATTTTTATTGCTTACCCATTGTGAAACGCCGCCTCCATCGCGATGCTCTTCGCAAAGCGGCGACCTCTGGGGATCACCGGTTTTTTCTGGGAACAGATAGTGCGCCTCATTCGCTTGATAAAAAAGAATGTGAATGCTGTGCCGCTGGTGTATTCTCGTCGCCAAATACGATGCCTTGGCTTGCTCAAGTATTTGATGAAGAAGGAAAACTTGAGAATTTGGAGAAGTTTGCATCGCTAAACGGCCCCGCACATTACAATTTGCCCGTGAATGAAGGCATTATGACGATTGAACGCCAAGATACGCCTGTTATTTTTCCAAAATCATATGGTGAAAGCGATACATTGGTGACGCTATTTGACCCGGGGCAGCCCTTATATTGGAAGGTCACTTTATGAAATATATGATCCCTTTCCTATCGCTTTTGGCTTGTGGTGAAAGCGTTGTGCAACATGGGGTTCTCCCCGCACCCGACATTAATGGTAAGCCAAGTTATTTGGTGAGAATCCCTGTCCAAGATAGTGGAAGCGCTCGCGGCTTAACGAATTATGATCAACAATGGATTCTTGAAACTCAAATTTGTCAAAATGGTTTTCAAGATACAAAAATCGAATATGCCCCCTTCTCTGATGATGGTATAAGCACCAAAAATATCACATTCTACTGCCTATAAAAAATAAATCTTAAGGAACCCACATGCAATCCCCATCATTTATCGATCCCAAAGAAATGGCGCGTTTGGCCGCAAAAATGCTTATTGAGATTGGCGCTGTGAATTTTAACACAAAGGAGCCGTACACATTGGCATCGGGATTGGTTTCCCCTTCATATATTGATTGCCGTACCATTATTTCATATCCACGTATTCGCGCAGCCTTGATGGATTTCATGGTCGCGCGTGTGATGGCTGATGCGGGATTTGAAGCCTTTGATGTGGTTGCGGGTGGTGAAACAGCGGGCATCCCCTTTGGTGCATGGGTTGCTGAGCGCATGGAGCTTCCAATGATTTACGTACGCAAAAAACCCAAAGGCTACGGAAAAAATGCGCAAATCGAGGGTGTGCTGAAAGAAGGTCAGCGGGTTCTTTTGGTTGAAGACCTCACCACCGATGGCGGCTCAAAATTGAAATTCGTACAGGCTTTGCGCGATGCAGGCGCGGTTTGCGACCATACATCGGTTGTTTTCTTCTATGATATTTTCCCAGGCACAGAAGCCAATCTCGCTGAGCATAATCTTAAATTGCACTATCTCACAACTTGGCCAGATGTCTTAGCTGCCGCGCGCGAAGGTGATTATTTTGACAAAACCACGCTTGATGAGGTCGATAAATTCTTTGAAGACCCGCTCGCTTGGTCTGCCGCGCATGGCGGCGTTGCAGAAGTCAGCAAATAAATTACCTTTTCACGCGATATTCTTGATGGCAAGATTTGCAAGTTCCTGCGAAGGCTTGAAGTGAAGTTTTCGCAGATTCTTCATCTTCCGTCTCAACAGCCATAGTGAAGTTGGCAATCGCTGATTCCAGCTCAGTCATCTTACCTTGAAAACCTTCGCTATCTTCCCAAATCTTCGGGCTTGCTTCGGATGGTTCTTGATCGCTGCCTTCTGGAAAACTTTGCTTCAAAACAACAAGAGCCGTGTTCATAACTGCTGCTTGCGCTTTCAGCTCTTTGAAGTCTTGTACATCACCTTTAAGAGCTGGCTGAACAGATTTCATAACCGAGCCAAGTGCCATCATTGCATTCATTCGATCAAGAACAACACCGCTCGCACCACTATGCGCGAAAAGCCCAGCTCCAATCGCGCTTGCAGAAATAATTGTTATAATGCGTTTCATATCTTAGCCTTTCTAATTGTTTTTTGTCGAAATATCAGTATCTTGCCCATCAAGGTTAATGGTGTTTTTGCGCAATTGATATGCATGGATTTCTTCATCTGTCATTTTTGCAAAATGCGGAATAAGGCGATTTTCGGCGCGCGGTGCAATCAGTTCCATTTCAGGTGCAGAGAAGCCGCATGATGTATGAACGAGGTCAAAATCAAATAAAAATATCTGTCGCATGGCTGGATTGGCACCAAACATTTCTTCATATTTGTTCCATTGATCGCTTCCCTTTGATAGCGAGCGGGCAGTGCCAAATAATCTGATATTCATTGGTGCGCCCTTAAAGGTCACAAATAGCAAGGTCATGCGATTATTTTGCATGATATGGCTTGCGGTCTCATTTCCTGATCCTGTAAAATTATACCAGACAAGCTGATTTGGTGATAATATGCGCAAAGAATCTAAGCCTTTGGGAGACATATTGACCCGCCCATCAGCAGCCGTGGCCACAAAAAACATGGGTTGTTCTTTGATTTTCTCTTCAATTGCTGATGTTAATTTTTCAAGTTTCATTCCCATATGAGAAACCTAGATCAATAATTATCCTCGAGCAAGAAGTCCTGTAAACAATTTTCGGCGCGCTGGTGGTATCTTCTTGATCTCGACGCCTGTAAAGACATGAACTGTATCGAGATCATGATCGACAACGGCATGATCAGAGACCCACCCCCCAAGCATCAGATAAGAGCGCAATAAAGGCGGCATGGTTTTTTGGGCAAGTTGTAAATTCGGTTTGCGCAGCCGAAAATTCTTAGCAAATTCAAATACTTTTGGTGCCTTTATTGCCGGCATAAATCGACGCGGAGCGAGATGGCGCTCTTTAAGAAGAGCGAGAGCCTCGGCGTGCATATCAATTTCCGCACCGTGAAAACTTGAGCAGCCAAAGAGCAGATCAATATCGCGATCAAGAACAAATTTTGTAAGTTCAGTCCATGCCAGCCTAATGATGTCGGGATCGCTATATTCAGGATCTACACAAAAACGACCAAGCTCCAATGAGCGCCCACCCATTTTCTTAATATCAGCAAGATCATAAAATTGAGCCGAGTAACTGTGATCAAGAGATTCAGGAGTTTCAAACGGGATCATGCGGAAAGTGCAAACAAGATCTCCCTCATTATTTCTGATCAATCCATGCATCGCCACATCATCAAGGATATCATAATCGCGCACCCCATCACGAAACAGCCGCCCGCGAAATGCCTGAGCCATTGCAATGTCGTTCGTATCTTTACTAAACTCCAAATGATATTTCATAATAATCACCTTAACCGTTCAGCTACACATAATCACTTAGAATGAATATAGCGATATTATGTAACAAAAATGTGTCAAAAAATGATCAATTTTGCGGTAAGAAGTTCTCAGCAGAAAAGTTACCAATGCCACCAATGAGCTGATCAAGGATCGAAAGCTCACGACCACCCGTCTCTGTCACATCATTTGCCAATGGAATATATTTGCCGTCTTCGAGGCTGAACTCTTCAACCTTCACAACTTTATTGGCACTATTGAACTGAATGGCCAAAATGCGGCGCGTGACTTCTCGCGTTGGCAGAATGCCTGGATATTCACGATATGATGCGATGTAATACCAAACCAATTCATCTTCACCCACAACTGTTGCTGGGCCGAATTTTTCGTGAATTGTCTCTTGCGTATCCACATTAACCTGAATGGCTGCGATCTCAGCGGGTGTTGGCACATAGCCCGTTGCATTGCCTAGGCTACAAGCAAGTAAGCCAAATGCAAGAAAAATTGTCGCGCTAAATTTCGCAAAAGAAGGTTTCGTAATCATGTTATCTCTCTATTTTCCTTGACTTACGATATTCAAGGCTGTCACGCAATGACATTTTATAGGTGACTTGGAGTTGATGGCAACTTGTCGCCAAAAAATAAACGCGCTAAAGGGGCATATGTTTACAACTCATCAAATCCCCCTTCTGCGCCTTGATAAATCACGCACCCATGAATTTACTTATGTGCCAGACACAAAAAAAATCATCGAGATGAATGACTTTATTGGTTTTCGCAAGATTGCGATTTCCAGCTTTAAGGGCAGTTTAACCCCTCTTCGCGATGGCGTCGATCTCAAAGCCAAACTGATTGGTCAAGCAACGCAAGAATGCGTTATCTCTGGAGCTCCGGTCCATACCAAGCTCAATCATGACATAATTCGCAAATATCGCAGTGACATTACCGAATTTGAGGTTGATATTGCCCATGAAGAGAATTTTGATGACAGCTATGATGTTTTGCCTGCCAATCTTGAGCTTGATGACCTTTTATGCGAATCAATCCTGCTTTTAACGCCTGAATATCCCAAGCTTCCTAAATATTTAGAAGGTGGAGAATGGTCAATCTCCTCTGGTGACTTCGAAGAAGATGCCGAAAATGAACGGCCAAACCCATTTGCACAACTCGATGAGAAGCTTTTTGGCAAAAAATCTGATGAAACATGAATTTTTGTCTTGAAGGATAAAGGATTTACGTTCATAGACGCGCCTGAGCTATTTCGTCTCACCTTGGTGCTAATCGTTTTAACATCTTGCATTTGGGTGAACCGCGCGATAGAAAACCCCATTGTTAATTAATTGAGTAAAAGAGGGAATAATCATGGCTGTCCCCAAGAGTAAGATTACACGTTCAAAAGGTGGCATGCGCCGCGCACACGATGCGTTGGTTGCAGACAATCCAAACGAATGTCCAAATTGTGGCGAATTGAAGCGTCCACATCACGTTTGTGCATCATGTGGCTTTTATGCTGATCGCGAAGTTGTCGCACAAAGCAATGACATTGATTTGGATGACGACGCAGCCTAAGGGCTCGTCGCGGATTGATTAAGCCAAGTGAGCCAAGAGCCACAAAGCCATCAAGACAATGTCATCATCGCGATTGACGCGATGGGCGCTGATAAGGGCGTGCGGACGGTTTTAAAGGGCCTTTCGCGGTCATTGGACAAGAATAATCAATTAAGCTTTCTTATATTTGGTCGTGTGGATGAGATCCGCTCGGCTATTAAGCGCTTTAAGAAACTCGCGTCACGCTCAAAAATCATCCACTGTGATGATGTGGTCGCAATGGACGATAAGCCCGCGCAAGTTATGCGCCGCGGCAAATCAACCTCTATGTATGGCGCTATTTCGGCTGTGAAATCAGGCGATGCGCATGTCGCGGTTTCCTGCGGCAATACAGGCGCTCTTATGGCCTTGTCCATGCTGATCCTGCGCAAGGCTCCGAAAATCAACCGCCCTGCTATTGCGGTTCTTTGGCCATCACGTTCAAAAGCTGGCGTGAACATCATGCTTGATGGTGGCGCTGATATCAAAGCAGATGCCGAGGATTATCTTCATTATAGCATTATGGGCGCATCTTATGCGCGCAATGCCTTTGATCTTGTAAAGCCGCGCGTTGGTTTGCTCAATGTGGGCACTGAAGAACATAAAGGTCGTGCCGAGCTTCAAGAAGCTAATGAGAAAATCCATGCAGCAGCTGATATGATCGATATTGAATATAAAGGCTTTGTTGAAGGTGGTGATATTGTGGGTGATGTTGTTGATGTCGTCGTGACAGATGGCTTTACAGGAAATGTCGCTCTCAAAACTGGCGAAGGCATTGCAAAGCTTATTAGTGATAAAATGCGATCGGCTTTCAAACATAGTATTCTTTCCAAAATCGGGGCAATGTTCTCCTATAGCTCACTGAATAGATTGAAAAAAAATATGGATCCGCGGCGTTTTAATGGTGGTGTTTTCCTTGGGTTAAACGGCACAGTCATTAAATCACATGGTTCTTCTGATGCGGTTGCCATGTCATCTGCTGTAAAACTCGCGCACCGCCTTGCTCAAAACGACTTTCATAACCGCGTATCAAAGCGGCTCAATGCCACATTGGGCGGTGAGGATTTAAGTGATGAGTGATATGCAATCGGTCGTCATCGCAACGGGCTCTTATCTCCCCAAACGCATTGTGACCAACGATGAAATTTCCACATTTATTGACACATCTGATGAATGGATACGCACACGCTCAGGTATTGAGGCGCGACATTTCGCAGCCGAAGGAGAGCTGACTTCTGATTTGGCCATTGCAGCCGCAAATGATGCATTTCAGTCTGCAAATATTGACCCAAACTCAATTGACGCAGTTATTGTGGCAACGGCTACTCCTGATGAAACATTTCCCTCTACAGCCAGCAAAGTGCAGCACGCCATCGGTATGAAAGGCGGCTTTGCCTTTGATATTTCGGCGGTATGTGCGGGTTTTATTTATGCGATTTCCAATGCGGATGCTTTGATCCGCGCAGGCCAAGCCAAGCGCATTTTGGTGATTGGCGCGGAAACATTTTCACGCATTATGGATTGGGAAGATCGCACAACTGCCGTGCTTTTTGGAGATGGCGCTGGAGCTGTTATCCTTGAGGCTCAAGATAGCGAACGCGGCATACTTTCAACCGATCTTCATTCTGATGGCAGTCATCATGACCTTCTTTATGTCGATGGTGGCGTTTCAAGCACCGGCACTGCTGGCAAATTGCGTATGCAGGGCAAGGAAGTGTTTAAACATGCTGTGTCAAAGCTTGCAAAAACAGCTGAAACAGCGCTCGAAAAAGCAGGTCTTCAATCAAGTGATGTAGACTGGATTGTCCCGCATCAAGCCAATTTGCGTATTATCAAGGCAACAGCAGATAAGATGAATATACCGATGGAACAAGTCATCGTAACTGTCCAGAATCATGGCAATACTTCGGCGGCATCAATCCCCTTAGCACTTGATCATGGGGTCAAAACCAAACAGATTCGCAAAAATCAGATCATCGCTATTGAGGCAATTGGGGGTGGATTGGTCTGGGGTGCTGCAATTTTGCGCTGGTAATGGTTGAATTTTAATCAAAATAGATAAAAAAATCAATCTCTTCTCGATTGTTGTTGATTTTATATGCTCTTTTGCTAGAATATGGTTAACGGAGATTTTATATGCCACAACGCACACTTACACGTCTAGATTTGAGCGAAGCCCTTATTCGCGAAATTGGCTTACCCCGCACCGAAACAATCGATCTTGTTGAGATGGTTCTTTCAGAGATTTCAAATGCAGCCACAAACGGGCAAGATGTTAAACTTTCCCATTTTGGAACCTTTAGCTTGCTTGATAAGGTTCAGCGCATTGGCCGCAATCCCAAAACGGGTGAGGAAGTTCCAATTACATCACGTCGCGTGATGAGCTTCCGTCCTTCTCAAAAAATGAAAACACGTGTGAACCAAGGCGGTTTATCACGTCAAAACTCTTAAATTTTGGAATTGTTTTGAAAAAATCATCTCAAGCCTACCGAAATATACGCGAAGCATCCGCTGAATTAGAATTAGAAGCCCATGTATTGCGATTCTGGGAAAGCCGTTTTGATGATCTTAAGCCCATGACCAGAGGTGGTGGACGCCGTTTTTACTCTGTTAACGATATGGCATTGCTACGCACAATAAAACATTTGCTACATGATGAAGGTCACACAATAAAGGCTGCCAATCGCATGGTTTCTGAGGGCTATGTCGCGCCTGAGTCTTCAGAAAAACCAGCTATGGACTTATCGTCACTATATGAATCTATAAATATGCTGATTGAGAATGCCCGCCGTGATATTGCTCAAATGAACGCCCTCCTCAATTAGAGCTTGCGTGCTTGTTTTCATGCCAGTATAAGCGCCACATTCGGGCTATAGCGCAGTCTGGTAGCGCGTTCGTCTGGGGGACGAGAGGTCGCAGGTTCAAGTCCTGCTAGCCCGACCAAATTTATGATTTTTATGGGTCGCCGAATATCAAAAAATAAAATACAAAAAACACTAAACACTGACAAAGGTTTTATTTAAAATTAATGTCTGTACCAGTGGCATATCAGATTAAATCTCATATTTGCTGGCCAATTATAAAACGTCTTGATATGGTTTTTTAAATTTACGGCGTAGACAAAGGGTTTTAATATGACATCTGGCGTATTGGCTGATAGCCAAATAGAGACAATGATCCGCGATGGGCAGATTGCTGCGAAGCTTCCAATTCCAAAGGAAAATATCCAACCTGCCTCGCTTGATTTGCGCCTTGGAACAATCGCATATCGTGTCCCTGCATCTGTGCTGCCTGGGAAAGGTACCAAAGTAACAGATCTTCTTAAAGAATTTTCAATGCATGAGATGTCGCTAGAAAACGGTGCTGTGCTTGAAAAAAATTGTGTGTTTATCGTACCGCTAATGGAGCATATAAAGCTGCCGCAAAATGTGAACGCGGTTGCAAATGCAAAAAGCACGACAGGTCGTTTGGATGTATTTACGCGTTTGATTACAGATGAAGGTGTTGAGTTCGATCGTGTTCCCAGTGGTTATGAAGGTCCACTTTATGCGGAAGTATCGCCACGTTCATTCTCCGTGCTGGTGCGCCCTGCTATGCGCCTCAATCAAATTCGCTTTCGTTCTGGTAAGGTTGAACTTGATGATCAAGAGCTTGCTCAACTTCACGCCAAAACGCCTCTGGTCAATACGCCGCCCCATATTGAATCTGGTCTTGGGTTTTCTGTTGATTTATCTGACGCCATCGGAAAAATTGTAGGCTACCGTGCCAAACCTCATACGGGGCTAATTGATCTGGATCTTATCAATCACTATGATCCCAATGCATTTTGGGAACCTGTTTATGCCGATAAAGGCCGCATTATTCTTGATCCGGGAGCGTTTTATATTTTGGCCAGCCAAGAAGAAGTGCGCGTCCCTGCTCACTTAGCATGTGAAATGGCGCCTTATATGGCAATGGTTGGAGAATTTCGTGTGCATTATGCAGGATTTTTCGACCCAGGTTTTGGAATGTCTGATCAAGGTGGCCAAGGTGCGCGGGGCGTACTCGAAGTGCGCTGTCATGAAGCCCCTTTTGTCCTCAATCATGGTCAACGTGTGGGGCGTTTGGTTTATGAAAATATGGCGAAGATTCCAACCAGCCTATACGGCTCAGGAATTGGTTCAAATTATCAAGGACAAAGCCTCAAGCTCGCAAAGCAATTCAAATCTTAGAAACGATTGCGACGCACTGAGCGCAATTTTTGCTGATCTTCTTTGCTCACATCAATTTGTTGAGCATCTTGCTCATCACGAGTTTCCGAACCCTTGCGTGATTTTGCAAAAGCACTCATACCAAATGCCATTACCCCGCTTATTCCACGGCGTATGATTTGACTTATAATCATATTAATAATTCGGTTCATGTTCATGAGTTTATTTTCCTATAGGTTATCATACATATAGGTGTAGATTATGTAAAAAACAAGTTTTTTGCTAAACATCACTTTCATCGATAAGTTCATCATCAAATTCAGTTGCCAAATTATCGAACTCATTCTCTTCATTTTGACCTTCATCATCAGCTGAATCAAGTGGTGACCTTTCCAAAAGCCCCGCTTCGCGCAATTCTTTAATACCTGGAAGATCTTTTGCGCTGGTCAATCCAAAATGATCTAAGAAATGTGTGGTTGTTAAAAACGTAATTGGGCGCCCTGGTGTTTCACGGCGCTTGCCAAGACGTATCCATTCTAAGGAAAGGAGTTGATCCAATGTGCCTTTTGACACAGCAACACCGCGGATTTCCTCAATCTCGCCACGTGTTGTAGGCTGGTGATAAGCAATAATTGCAAGCGTTTCGATAGCCGCGCGGCTAAGTTTGCGCTCGGCATTGGTTTCATTGCGCAGATAAAGCTCCATATCAGAAGAAGTCCGAAATGCATATGTATCCGCCATTTTTCGCACATTCACACCACGCATTTCATAACGATCCGTAAGGGCTTCAAGGGCAGCTTTGACTGGCGCGCCTTCTGGCAATCGGCGCTCAAGCTCGCGTTGAGATAATGGCTCTGCGCTTGCGAATAAAATGGCCTCAACCGCACGTTCAATTTGATCTAAATCACGTTCATCCATAATTTTCTGCCTGTGCTAAGGAAATATTCCCAAAGGTTTCTTTTTGCTCAATATTGATATGGCCTTCTTTGACCAATTGCAAAGCCGCTGCAAAATTGGCAGCCATTGCCGAGCGGAATTTTTCAGGCTCATCTCGCCATTCTTCTGGTACAAAAGATGCGAGATCTTTCCAATTATGCCAAGATCCTAAAAGCCCACGCATACGTTCTAGCGCCTCTTCCATTGCAAGAACTGGTCCACGCGCATAGTGAAGCGGAACAAAATCTTCGCGGGTTTTCACCCGTGAATATGCGGTGAGAAGGTCAAACAGATTTGCTGTATAGGTCACATTGCGAATATTCTCAATTTCTTCTGTTTGGCCTTTTGGGAAGAAGTTAATGCCCAGACGATCACGTGCCATCAATTTGCTTGCGGCATCACGCATTGCTGCCAATCGCTCAAGCTGGAATGCCAAATGCGCCGCCAATTCATCAGCGCTCGGCCCTTCTTCTGTCGGATCAGGTGGAAGCAATAATCGTGATTTCAAAAAAGCTAACCAAGCCGCCATCACAAGATAATCTGCCGCAAGCTCTATGCGTAAGCCCTTTGCAGCCTTTACAAAATCCAAATAGCTTTCGGAAAGCTCCAAAATTGAAATTTCGCGCAGATCGAGTTTTTGTGTACGTGCCATGGCCAATAAAAGATCAAGCGGCCCCTCATATCCATCAATGTCAAGAATAAATGGATTTTCAAGCTGTGCTTCGCTTAATGCATAACTTGGGGCGTTTGTTTCACTCATATTTCAGGCAACAACTTTTGAAACTCTGATCGCTCACCTTTTGATAATGGCTGAATATCTCCAAGGCTTCCAAACAATTTATCAAGGCGGCTTTCTAAATCAGCAGAGATTTGCAAGTCACTTTCACAAAGCTGTTTGATGTGATCAAACTCACCTGAACAGCTCAAAGCGAGATCCGCACCTGCCTCTAAGCATCTTTTGGCAAGATCAGCTTGCGTGCCATTAAGGGCTTTCATATCGAGATCATCAGAAAGCATAATGCCCTTAAAACCAACATTTTTACGAATATATTCAAAGCCCTTAGCCGAAAGCGTTAAAGGATTTTCACTGTCAATTTGCGGATAAAGAATATGCGCATTCATGCCAAATGGATAATCTGGAATAGCCGCAAAGACTTGAGCGTCTTTCGGCAATTGGTCTGCAAATGGATCACTGTCAAACTCAACCACAGGAAGGGTTTTATGGCTGTCAACTTGGCCACGGCCATGACCAGGAATATGCTTTGCAACTGGAAACACGCCTGAATCCATCAAACCTTTTTGCGCTTCAATAGCAACTATTCCAAGGCGGGTGACATCACCACCAAAGCTTCTATCCTGAAGGAAATCAGCCGTAATAGAACAACGCAAATCCAAGCATGGCGCACAATTCACATCAATTCCCATGGCATAAAGATCATCACCGATCAATCTGTGATGAGCATAAATGGCGCGCGCAAAATCATCTTCATCAAGATGATCGAAATTACGACCGATCGGGTAGCGATCCCAATATGGTGGGGCAAGGCGCTGAACGCGACCACCTTCTTGGTCGATATAAATCTTTGTTTTTTCATCACTAAGTGCATGAATATTATCAGTCAGCTTACGCAATTGATCAGGATTGTCGACATTGCGCAAAAAGAGAATGATACCCGCAGGCGCATTATCCTTGAAGATTGCTCGCTCATCATTTGTAAGTTCAAGCCCAGAAATTCCTAAAATAAAAGGCCTTATTGTCATTTGGCTCTCACAAACAAACATTGAATATTGCGTGCAAGCAGCGCCACACAAGCCGCTTGAGCCTCTGCGCCATCGGCAAAACCAGAAACACGGAGGCGATAATAAAGCTTACCGTTTACCGTCGTTTTCTCCACATAAAGAGATTTGCTACCAAGTAATTCTGTATTGGCCGCTTGGATTTTCTTCCATTGCGCTTGTGTATCGGCAAGTGCGGTATTGGCTGCGAGTTGGATCAATGCTGTGCCTGATGGTAAACGCGGACCAAGCTCATCATCACCTGATGGCGTTGTTTCGATTGCTTCTGGTACCTCTACAACTTCTGCGGCTCCACTTGATGACTGTGCAGATGGGGTTGAAATTATAGGCAATGGTTCAACGATTTCACTTGCGGAAGTGACTGCCACAGGCAGCGCCTCACCATTTTGCGATCCTGATGGGCGCGCTTCAATAGTCAATGGATTCATTTGATCTTTTGGTGGAATATATAATAATTCTGGCCGCCGTTCAGGCGCTGCAACCGATTCAATATTTGCGTCAAAAACAACCGCATCATCGTGTCCTGTATGACTTGCAGTTTCGACTGGTATTTGAACTGTTGTTGTAGATGTATTTGAAATTGCGGGTTCAACACCATCTAAATTTGCAGGGCGCGGCGCGAGCTCCACATCATCTGTGAGCGCTGGAGGATTGCCTTCAAGAACACCATTGACTTGATTGCCTTGATAATCAACCGCTTCACCGCCCGCATCTTCAGGTGTTGTACGTATCTCACCTTCCAATGCTGAAATGACTGGAACAGTTGATGCATCGCGACTTCCCAAACCATAAAGCCAATAGGCCAATCCTGCAATAATGATTACCGAGCTGCCGATACCGACAAATTTCGTTATCTTTGCTGTAAGCGGTTCTTTGGCCGGTTGTTCAGGATTTGAATAATCATTCATGCTCATTGACTGTCCTCAATTATTTATTGCGCCATTATTATTCAGTTTTTTTAACGCATTTCATCCATAGGCGAAACGCCCAAAATTTGCAATCCATTCACAATAACTTGGCGAACTGATGCCACCAATGCCAAACGCGCAGCGCTCAATTCAACGTCATCTGCGCGTATGAAGCGCAATTGATCATCAAGCTTACCTTGATGCTGCAAGGAATGGAAATCCGAAGCCAGCTCATAAAGATAGAAAGCTATACGGTGCGGCTCATGTGCCTCAGCTGCTGCGGCAAATACTCTGGGGAAATTGGCTAGATTTTTAATCAGATTCATCTCACCTTCTGTGTTGAGAAGTGTGAGGTCAGCTGCAGGTAACTTATCAAATTCAGCCTTGGCTTTTGACGCAATCGATACCGCCCGCGCATGCGCATATTGGACATAAAATACAGGATTGTCTTTGGATTGCTCTTTGACCTTGTCGAAATCAAAATCAAGGGGTGCATCTGGTTTGCGCATTAATACAACAAAGCGCGCGACATCTGGGCCGACCTCTTCGATAATATCTGACAAGAGAATAAAATTCCCTGCGCGTTTCGACATTTTGAATGGTTCGCCATTTTTAAAAAGTTTTACGAGCTGACAAAGCTTGACATCAAGCTCAACCTTTCCGCCCGATAAAGCCCGCACAGCAGCCTGCATTCGCTTCACATAACCGCCGTGATCCGCACCGAAAATATCGATTAAATGATCATAGCCGCGCTCAATTTTATCAAAGTGATAGGCAATATCAGGCGCAAAATATGTCCAAGCACCATCTGATTTTTGGATCGGACGATCCACATCATCACCATGCTCCGTAGACTTAAACAAGGTCTGCTCGCGTGGCTCCCAATCGCTAAGTTCTTTGCCCTTTGGTGGCGGTAAAGTTCCCCGATAAATCAGCCCTGAATCATCGAGAAAACCAATTGCCGCCTCGATGCGCCCGCCATCATAAAGTGAACGCTCTGAATAATATTTATCCATTTTCACACCTAGTGATGCCAGATCTCCCTCGATCAGCGTCATCATCGCAGCCGTAGCTTTTTCGCGGAAAATGGTGAGCCACTCAGCCTCATCTGCGCCAATAAACTTGTCACCAAATTCTTCTTTCATGGCTTGACCCAAGTCAATGAGATATTCACCTGGATAAGTGCCATCGGGGAATTCAACCTGTTGGCCATGAGCCTCTAAATAGCGCAAATAAACGGAGCGTGCGAGCACATCCACCTGCGCGCCACCATCATTGACATAATATTCGCGTGTGACCTTAAAGCCTGCGAAATCAAGCAAGCCCGCAAGCGCATCACCGACAACCGCTCCGCGCATATGACCTGCATGCAATGGCCCTGTCGGATTGGCAGATACATATTCAACATTTACCGATTGCCCCTGCCCCAAATTGCTACGGCCAAATTTCTCACCTTCATCATTAATTTGAGCAACAACATTTTGAATAATCTTTGGCGCTAGTCGGAAATTCATAAACCCAGGGCCCGCGACATCAATTTGCGTCACCATATCAACACCCTGAAACTTTGCAGCAATTTCATCAGCAAGCTCGCGCGGTTTGCGTCCAGCAGGCTTTGCAAGAACCATAGCCACATTAGAGGCCATATCGCCATGCGCCTTGTCCTTTGGCGGTTCAACCGTCACATTTTTTGTGTCGACATTAGCACCAAGAACATCTTGAGCAGCTGTGATGATATGTGATTTGAGTTGGCTAAAAATGTCCATAAGTTAATCCAATAATTTTACAATTTCGATTTGATTGAACCCTAACATAACGGGTTTGATATTGAAAAGGCTTTAGCCTTGTTACCAAGTGTTTTTATGAGCAAATTCCCATTTTGTTGTGAGATAACGATCGGTCATACCAGAAATATAATCACAAATGGTTTGGGCGCGCGCTATTTCATCTGATAAATCACGTGTTTTTTGCCATTGTGACGGCAAAAGCTTGGGATCATCAAATATCACATCAAAAGTTTTGCCAACCATGGATTGAGCTGTATCGCGCATAGAAACCACGGTTTCATGACGATAGAGGTTTTCAAAAAGAAATTTTCGCAAGATATTGATATCATTTAACATATTATCCGAAAAAGCGATCATTGTTTGACCAGATGAACGGACATCTTCAACTGATTTAGGCGCAATATTGGTAATGCGTTTCGCACTTTGCGCGTAAACATCCTCAACCATAAATCCAAAAAACCGTGACAATGCCTCAAGGCGCAGCAATTTTCCGTGTGCATTTGGGTAGGTTTGCCGAACGGCATCAAAAGCCCGCGCAATTATCGGAACCGTTTGCACTTGCTCATCGTTTAAAAGCCCTGCGCGCAAGCCATCTTGGAGATCATGATGGTTATAGGCGATATCATCAGCAATTGCTGCGACTTGTGCCTCCAAACTGGCATATCCCGTAAGTTCCAAATTATAATTTGTACAAAAATCTCGCATCGCCCAAGGAATTTCGCCTGTGATCGGCCCATTATGTTTGGCAATTCCCTCAAGGCTTTCCCAAGTCAAATTCAGCCCATCAAAATCAATATAACGCTCTTCAAGTTCGCTCACAATTCGGATGGCCTGTGCATTATGATCAAATCCACCAAAGCGTTCCATTTTGTCTTGTAAAACATCTTCGCCTGTATGACCAAATGGCGGATGTCCAAGATCATGCGATAACGCAACAACCTCGGCCAAATCTTCGTTCAATCGCAAGCGCCGCGCCAATGTGCGCGCAACTTGTGCAACTTCCAGCGAGTGCGTGAGACGCGTTCGGTTAAGATCATTTTCATGGACAACGAAGACTTGGGTTTTGTGCATTAACCTACGAAAAGCCGTGCTATGAATTATGCGATCGCGGTCGCGTTGAAATGATTCGCGAAAATCTGAGCGGCGCTCAGCATGAAAACGACCCCGACTATTTTCGCCAATGCATGCATAAACTGCCAAATCGTTCATGGATTACCCCTTGATTAGATCATCATATCTTCCTATTTATAGGTTATATTTGATATTGGAAAGCCTCATGGACGCATTGCAAATCCCACCCCAAGCAACCCCTGCCGCATTTGAACAATTGCGCAATATTGGCGGTAAAGAAGGCGTTTTACGCGTAGCCGTTGATGGCGGAGGTTGCTCTGGATTTCAGTATCGCATCGAGCTTGATCAAGCCAATGGCGAAGATTTGGTGATCGCTTATCAAGGCAACAAAATCGTCATAGACCCCGTTTCTTTGCCGTTTCTTTCAGGTGCAGTTATTGACTATAAGGTCGAGTTAATTGGATCACGTTTTGTCATAGAAAATCCCAATGCCGCAACAAGCTGTGGCTGCGGCACGAGCTTTTCAATTTAATTTTGGGAGATAAGGATCGGATGGAATCTTATGCAAAAAAATATAGCTGAATTACCTGCTGAAAAACAAAAAGCATTTGTTGAATTTGAAGCGCAGGCTCAAATTGCGTTCAAAAAATCATATGATAACGATCGTAGTGACAATAGTGATCAAAATGGTAATTATATTGGATCATATCAACCTGAAAGATCTTACGTTACAAAAATTCTTGCTTTTCTTGATGAATATTCATTAGAAACTGAAATCGAAGATATCTCAGATTTACAAGGTGATACTTTTTTTCGTGCATTTGCTAAGTTTATTTCAAAAGTTGAATATATAGTCACAAGGTATGAACTCCGCTCTAACCGTATAGAATCTGGTACCATTGGAACCCTAATCGAGTTTGCGCCAAGTTATAAATCTGATATTGGGGCATTGCTTGAAAAAATTAGAAAAATTGTAAATCAAGGGGTTACTGATGCTCGTAAAAAAATAAAATATTCAAATGTATTTCGTTTTTACAGTCAGAAGTTGATCGTGATCAGACAACCGTAGATGCCTTCGGAAGCTTACTAATTGATTTTAGTAAAACCTTGGGTACTGCTGGCGAGAACTTGAATCCAGCGATTGATCAACTGGAGAGACTTAAAGATATATTTATAGGAAAAGCAACAAAAGCCGATGAACTCCCTAAGCCTAACAGGCCTAAGCAAATAGAAGATAAAAACTCAGAAAACGGAAATGACTCAATTGATTTTGATGACGAAATTCCTTTTTAAATCTCAAATCAAGCTCTAACAGCCCCGTCACTTTCGACAAGATATTTAAAACTTGTCAGCTGTGTTGCACCAACAGGGCCGCGCGCATGAAGTTTACCAGTTGCAATGCCGATTTCGGCGCCCATACCAAATTCGCCTCCATCGGCAAACTGAGTTGACGTATTCCACATCAAAATAGCACTATCGAGATCCGTAAAGAACTTCGCGGCTGTTTCCGCATTTTCCGTAATGATGCCATCTGTGTGTTGAGAATGATTGTTTTGAATAAATTCAATGGCTTCATTCATATCACTGACCTCACGAACAGCAATGATCTTATCCAAAAACTCACAACCCCAATCATCATCTTTTGCAGCAATAACGCCCTCAATAGATTGGTGGGCCGCGTCACCACGCACTTCAACGCCAGCCTTTAAAAGTGCCTTGACAACATCATCACCATGTTTGGCGCGATAGGCCTTATCCACAACCAAGCATTCGAGTGCGCCGCAGATACCTGTGCGCCGCGTCTTGGCATTGATGACCACATCAAGGGCTTTTTGCGGGTCGGCATCTTGATCAATATAAAGATGCACAATACCTTCAAGATGAGCAAAAACAGGGACACGCGCTTCACGTTGAACAAGCCCAACAAGCCCCTTCCCGCCACGTGGAACGATCACATCCACATGCTCAACCATTGTAAGCAGTTTTTGAACCGCCGCGCGATCACGTGTTGGAATAATCTGGACAGATTCTGCAGGCAGACCTGCCATGACCAAACCACGAACAATAGCCGCATGTATAGCCGTGCTCGAATGAAAACTTTCCGAGCCTCCGCGCAATATTGATGCATTACCAGATTTTAAACATAAAGCGGCGGCATCGGCTGTCACATTTGGGCGGCTTTCAAAAATAACGCCTATCACTCCAAGCGGTGTTCGCACACGCTTAATGTTTAAGCCTGTAGGCTGCTTCCATTCGCTCATGACCTCACCGATTGGATCTCGCAATTCTGCAACCGCGCGCAAACCATCAACAACGCCGCGAATTCGATCTTCATCAAGCATCAAACGGTCCATCATGGCATCAGATAGGCCCTTTTCGCGCCCATATTCCATATCTTTTTGATTTTCTGCGATAATATGAGAGCGCGTCTTCCATATTTCTTCAGCAGCGCCAATCAAAGCCGCATATTTACGCTCAGCCGATATCGTCGCCAAAATACGAGAAGCCTGCCTAGCCTTCTCACCAATCTCATTCATAAGTGATTCAATGTTTTTCATAATGCTCGTCCGTAAAAGTTAGAGGCATTTTGACGAAAATAATTTTGAGGTCAAGTGACCTTATAAAATATATACGCTTTTATAAGATTAGAATTTTTCCCAGCTGTTATCAATAATATCAACATGAGCTGAAGCTAATAATGACGCAGCTTTTAATGATGAAAGGGCTAATATTGCCTCAACAACCATGCCGAACAGAAAAATTTCTAAGAACAAAGAAACAGAAAACCATGAGGTTGTGAATGACATTTGCGATATAGCAATGCATGATAAAAAGCCAAAAAAGAACGAGCTCCAAAAACAGGGCATATTTCTTTTCCAAATATATTTTAGCAAAAAATGAACTAAAAAGTTGAAAAATATAGCACCTTGGGCACCGACAATGAGTATTTTTGAAAAATCATTTCTTACATATATTTCTAAAAATACAATCAGCCCATAAATAATCATGATACTCGCACATGATATTATCAATGCCGTCTTCTCAAAATAACCCGTTTTAGGGAACATTGCTTTACCTTCTTTCCAGGCAGCAAAATACTTTGCCTCCAAGCATAGATGAAGCGCAACTCCAATGAAACTAATTGCCAAAATTATATTTGTGTACATAATAGCACAGAAGATAATCGTTAAATATTAACGAAAACCTAATTAATTAAGCTTGGTTAGTAAAATATTTATAGCATCACCAAATTATCACGATGTATGAAGGCTCCGCGTCCTGAATACCCCAAATGATGATTGAAGTTATTGCTCTTCACGCCAAGAATCTTAAGAGCCTCAAATGCATCATATGCAACTAAACCCCGAGCGAGGATTTGGCCGCTTACATCCACAACATCAACAGCATCACCACGGTTAAATTCTCCTTTTATTTGAGCGCAACCTGCGGCTAATAGGCTCGAACCGCGCTGAAGTGCAGAGACCGCCCCATCATCTATGGTGATGACACCGCGCGGCTTCATAGATGTGATCCAATTTTTTCGGGCATTATCAGGGTCATTTTGGGGTACAAACCAACTCGTTTTCGCACCATTTAACAAATTTGAAATCGGATGGGGTATATCGCCAATGCCAATCGACATTTTAACGCCGCCACGCATAGCCGTTTTCGCCGCCATAAGCTTGGTAATCATTCCGCCCTTTGCCCCTGCACTGCCTGCACCTGAAGCCATGGCCTCTAGATCCGCCGTAACTTCATTTATGAGCCCGATATGCTCGGCATTTGGATCATTTTTGGGATTAGCTGTATAGATGCCATCGACATCTGATAGCAAAACAAGCACATCAGCCGCCGCCATGACGGCCACTTGAGCCGCAAGCCGATCATTATCACCAAAGCGGATTTCATCAGTGGCAACAGTGTCGTTCTCATTAATTATAGGAACAACCTTCATATCGAGAAGTGTAGTCAAAGTCGCTTGGGTATTGAGATAACGGCGACGATCTTCACCATCCTCAGATGTCAAAAGAACCTGAGCAGTGGTTATGTTATGGGGCAGCATGACCTCTTGATAAGCTTGTGCAAGAGCGTTTTGTCCGACAGCAGCGGCGGCTTGGCTTTGTGAGACTTGTTGTGCATCTTTTGGAAGATTTAATATTTCACGCCCAAGTGCAATCGAACCTGAAGACACAATCAACACATCCGTACCACGATCACGCAGCATAGCAATATCTTTAGCAAGTGATGCAAGCCAATCACGGCGTAGAGCATGCTTCTCGCTATCTACCAGCAAAGCGGAGCCGATCTTAATGACCAGCCTTTTGCAGTTTTTGAGTGGGTTTAAGGGCGCCATCCCGTATCGTCCTTTTTTGTGCTAGCTTCTCTCTCTTCGGCTTTCACTTTGGAAATGTGATCGGCAAGATGGGATAACACATGGGCCACACCATCTTTTGAAACAGCTGACATTGTCAAAACAGGCGCGCCGATATGTTCAGACAACTCTTTTGCAAAGGCTTCTGACAACTCATCACCTAAGGCATCGCATTTGTTAAGCACAGTAAAACGTGGCTTTTGGGCTAAGCCTCCGCCATACATTTCAAGCTCATTGATCACAATATCATAATCATGACATATATTTTCACTCGTTCCATCAACAAGATGCAACAGCGCGGAGCAACGTTCAACATGGCCAAGAAAGCGATCACCAATCCCCTTGCCCTCATGTGCACCGGCTATCAGCCCTGGAATATCGGCTACCACGAATTCGCGGCCATGGCTTTCGACTACGCCTAGATTGGGGTGCAATGTTGTAAATGGGTAATCAGCAATTTTGGGACGTGCATTTGATACAGCTGCCAAAAATGTTGACTTGCCCGCATTTGGCAATCCGAGCAGCCCAACATCCGCAATAACTTTGAGCTGGAGCCAAACTTCCATCTCAATACCGTCAAATCCAGGATTTGAATTTGCAGGTGCACGGTTGGTCGATGTTTTGAAACGCAGATTGCCCCAACCCCCACTGCCTCCTTCGGCAAGCATGACGCGATCACCAACGGTCACAAGATCGGCAAGTATTGTTTCTTGATCATCGGCCAAAATCTGCGTGCCAACGGGAACTTTGAGAACAATATCATTGCCGTTGCGACCTGTCATTTGACGCCCCCGCCCCCCCTTACCATCTTCGGCAAAGAAATGCTGTTGATAACGAAAATCAATAAGGGTGTTCAGGTGATCAATAGCCTCGGCATAAACATTGCCACCATCGCCACCATCACCACCATCAGGCCCTCCAAATTCAATATATTTTTCACGACGAAAGCTAGAAGCGCCGTTGCCGCCTGCTCCTGAGCGTATGGTTACGCGTGCGAGATCGAGAAATTTCATTGGTTGGCTCCTGAGTTATGGCTCTCTTAACGCGAAGTTTATCCATTGTCAGTAGGTTTCGACATTTTTTATCGCCTTACTCGATTCAATAATTAGTAATTTTAATCGAATCAAAATATAATCGCAGCATTAACTCAGGATCAAAATGTTGTATAAATTCAAAGGTCATTAAATAGAATATGAGAATAATGCGTTGCATTTTATTAAAATTATTATTATAAATTATTAATATTCTTGTAAATTATTAAATTGATGGTTGATTAACAAAAACTTATGGCTTACGGAGCTTTCCAGAAGTACATATGTATTTTGTACAGATTTTTTAGAATATATATGTATTTGTAATTTAATTTAATTTAAAAAAGAGGCATATTTATGTTTAAATGGTTAAAATCCCTTTGGGATGCAATTGTCACTCCAGTAGTAGAATTTTTCACAGCAACTGTGGAAGCAGTTGTGGAAGTAGCGGCAACAGTAATCGATACTGCTGTAGATGTAACGACAGATGTCATCACAGGTGTAGCACATGCGGTTCTTGACCCAATAGGTCTTGGTGACGTAGCAGATGTTCTTGATGTTGCCGAAGTGTTGGTTGATAATACTGTTGACTTTGTAACTGATGTTGCGGTTACCACAGTAGGCACGGCAGGCGATCTTCTCGAAGATGTTGTTGAGCTTGGTGGCGATATTGTTTCACTTGATGTTGGCGGTGTAGTTTCAGCTGTTGGCAATGTTCTTGAAACAACAACCGATTTTGTAGATGATATCGTTAGTGACGATGTATATACATACCTTGCTGGTTCAGCATATGAAATCGAAGAAATCACAGATGAAGAAGGTAGCTTTCTTGAGCCTGTCAGTGACTTAATTGGAGAGGTCATTTCACCAACAATTGAAGCTGTTTACGAAGTCATTGATGCGGTTGAAGAAGTATTCGTCGATCCAATCGTTGATGCCGTTGGTGATGCTTTCGATTTTGTTGGTGAAACCATTTCTGATACAGTTGATGATGTCCTTTCACCAATAACTGATGTGATTGACGAAGTGTTGGTCGAGCCATATCTTGATCCGATCACTGACGCTATTAGTGATGTTACGACGACAGTACTTGATGGCTACGAGGAATACGTCCTCGATCCAATTACTGACGCGGTTAGCGATGCTGCGGATTATGTGAGTGATACCGTTTCGGAGTTATTCGCGTAAAAAAATTTAAGTGGTCCCTTGAATATGGGGCCACTTTCTGATTTTGATTTATTACAATATTTCTTTAGGGGGAATTAATTAAATGGCTACAATCGTTCTAACTTCAGTCGACAACCTTGCGGGCGCACCAACCACTGAGGCATATACTGCAGAAAGTGCCTTTTCAGAGTTTCCAGATGATATCTCCAGTTCAACTGGTTCGTACCATGATGATTATGTTCTAGCAGATTCTTACGATACATCTCTTGATACGACATCGATTGAATTTACAGGAACTTTTTCGGGCTTGGATGCTGGTGATGCCCCTGCAGATTCTAGCACATCTTCTCAATGGGATACTGGCGGGACTTCATATACGGATTTGCCAACAGCTGACGTTACGATCGATGGTGTAACAACAACGGGATGGTATATTGTTCTTGATCAACAGTCTACAACTTGGTTTGGAGACGACAACGAAGAGCTTAACTCACCTGGTGGAAGTGGCACGGCTCAGGATTTTGAAATATCTGCCGTGATGGGTCGTGACCCAGATACTGGTGAATGGCAAGTTCTAGGCTATATTTCAATCGGTCTTACAATTGAGGAGGCGACCGAACTTGCGCCCGGCGCAAATGCGGACCCTGGTCAAGATCCGACTACTGGGGCGTATACTGCCACTAGCGTTGAGCAATCAGTTTACACTGTAGAATGCTTTACACGTGGGACAATGATACGCACTCAAAATGGCGAAGTTTTAGTTGAAAACCTAAAAGCTGGCGATATGGTTCTAACACGTGACCACGGCCTGAAAGCTATACGCTGGATTGGGTCGCAAACAGTTGCAGCCACTGGAAACCTCGCGCCGATCATGTTTAAAGCTGGTTCAATTGGTAATAAAACCGATCTTCGCGTTAGCCCACAACACCGTATGGTTATTGATGGTTCAAAAGCTGAAATTCTATTCAGTGAAGAAGAGGTTTTTGTATTGGCAAAGCACTTGGTGAACGGCGATACAATTTATGTAGACAATGGTGGTTTTGTTGAATACTTTCACATGATGTTTGATACGCATGAAGTTGTTTTTGCAAACGGTGCAGCAACTGAAAGCTTCCAACCAGGTCAACAAAATATGAATAAATTTGCGAACGAAACACGTGAAGAGATTTTTGAGCTGTTCCCTGAGCTTCGTAAAGACATTTCTGAGTTTGGTGAAGCTGCACGATACACGCTAAGTAAGCACGAAGCGCGCGTATTAAGTATTTAATATTCATAATAAATATAAAAATTTGGTCTGCTGGAGTGATCTAGCAGGCCTTTTTTTATAGACAATGCAGCTTAACAATAGCTACCTAATAATAAATTCGGCATATTTTAGTTATATGCTCTATCTTTATCGATGTAATAATTGGCACATCCAGCCGAAATGAAATATAATAGCATTATGAAATCGGGAACAAATCATGTATAAATTCAAAGACAGTGAAATCACACCAGAACATGTTTTTCTTAATCGTCGTAAATTTATGAGCGCCGGTGTTTCGGCCGGGTTGTCAGCTACCCTTCTTGGTTTGCCATCATTAGCAAGCGAAGAGGATCTGATCCCAAATAAATATGAAGATATTATAAGCTATAACAATTACTATGAATTTTCGACCTCAAAAGAAGGCGTAAAGCCACTTGTTGGTGATTTTAAAACGAGTCCTTGGGAAGTCCAAATCGAAGGCGCATTTGATAAAACAGGTACCTTCGATCTCAATGATGTACTCGCTGGACTGGCCAAACAAGACCGTATATATCGCTTTAGATGTGTGGAAGGTTGGTCCATGGTTGTGCCTTGGAACGGTTTCCGCTTGGCCGATATTTTGAATAAGTTTGGCCTGCAATCAAGCGCTAAATACATTGCTTTTCAAACCGTTGAACGCCCAGAAGAAATGCCTGGGATGCGCTATCGCTCGCTTGATTGGCCTTATCGTGAAGGTTTGCGTATCGATGAAGCCATGCATGATCTCACTCTTATGGCGACAGGCATTTATGATAAAGATATACCCGCTCAAAACGGTGCGCCGATGCGTCTGGTTGTGCCTTGGAAATATGGTTTTAAATCGATCAAATCAATCGTCAAAATATCAGCTGTCACCGAGGAGCCATATGCAACTTGGAACCAAACGAATAGCCGTGAATACGGATTTTATGCCAATGTGAACCCAAATGTGGATCATCCGCGTTGGTCACAAGCTACTGAGCGCCCACTTGGTGGTGGGTTGCTTGCGGGTCGCGTGGATACCAAAATGTTTAATGGCTATGATGAAGTTGCTTCGCTTTATTCGGGTATGGACTTGAAGAAGTTTTTCTAAATGAACAAAATTAATAGATTTCTTCAGAAATTTCCCAATTGGGTATTTTATATCCTTGGCCCGATTCCTGCGATTTGGCTCTTTTATCAAGCCATTAATGGAAATCTCGGCCTTGATCCTGTCGACAGGCTTGAGAACCAATACGGTATTTGGGCATTGCAGCTCATCATTGCGGGTCTTTGTGTGTCTCCGCTCCGTAAAATCGGGCTTAACCTTATTAAACAACGCCGACCCATTGGGTTACTTGCTTTCTTTTACACTTTCGCACATTTGCTCGTCTGGCTTTGGTTTGACCAAGGCTGGGATTTGTTTCGAATTTGGACCGAGGTCGTAAAGCGCCCATTTATAACCGTCGGCATGGTAGGTTTTGTTCTTATGATCCCACTTGCGATTAGCTCAAATAATCGCATAATTCGAAAGATCGGGCCAAAAAAATGGCGGAAATTGCATTTGCTCACATACCCTCTCGCCATAATTGGTGCCGCGCATTTTCTGCTCGTTGTGAAAGGATGGCCGCTTGAACCCTTTGTCTATCTTGGCATTATATTGGTATTGCTGCTCATGCGTCCACTTTGGCTTAATCGTCGCGTTTCAAGATAAATAACTTGCCAGGGATTTCTTCACCGCCCCTTCCTTTGGAAGAGCAAATACATTCACCATTTTCAGTAAATCCCAATTTTTCAAACATACAAATAGATGCTAAATTGTCATTCATTACTCCAGCGCCAATTGATGCTTTTTTAGGTGCGCGTTCAATTAACAGCTCAATTGCTCGCATACCAATTCCTTGATTCCAATATTTTTCAAATACCATAAGTCCAACTTCAAAATCGCATTCATTATTGTCTTCAAATGGAAGATGTAGTCCACAAGTGCCTACAAGAGTTTCAACACCATATACGTAACCCACAATCCCCTTAACACCAAATCTAGACATGCGTTCAATATATTCATATTCTGCACCTTTATGAAACGGATAGGGAATATTCATCATATTACGCGCAACCACGCCATCAACAAGTGCCTCACGTAGAATAGCTCCATCACTTCTCGCAAGGTTACGCAATCTGACTGTCTCTATATCAATATCCATTTGTGATCCCCCGATCTTTATATATTCAAACAAAAAAGGGCCGGTTCGAAAACCAGCCCTTAGAATTCTATGTGTTTTTGTGGTCTTATTCTGCCGCCTGGGCTGCAGGAACGACATTCACAAATTGACGGTTTTTAATGCCCTTTTTAAATTGGACAACGCCATCAGTAACTGCAAAGATTGTGTGATCTTTTCCAAGACCCACACCAACGCCTGGCCACATTTTCGTGCCACGTTGGCGCACGATGATGTTACCAGAGATAACCGCTTCGCCACCAAATTTTTTCACACCAAGACGACGGCCCGCTGAATCGCGACCGTTACGAGTTGAACCACCTGCTTTTTTATGTGCCATCTGTGTTTCTCCTTATTCTTCGGTTTTCTTAGCAGCAGCTTTCTTAGCTGGAGCTTTTTTTGCAGCTGGCTTCTTAGCTGCTGCTGGTTTCGCTGCAGCTCTTGTTTCAGCTGCTTTTTTCGCAACTGTTTTCTTGGCTGGCTTAAATTCTGGATCAGCTTTCGCTGTTTTTGGTTTCGCTGCTGGAGCTTTTCCACCAATAGCCGTGATTTTAACCACTGTAAGATATTGACGGTGTCCTTTACGACGCTGTGAACCATGCTTACGACGACGCTTTACAAAATTGATAACTTTTTCGCCACGTTTTTGCGAAATAACTTCGCCATGTACCGCTGTGCCTGAAACAAGAGGTGTTCCGATCTGTGGCTTATCACCACCAACCATAAGAACATCTTCGAATGATACAACATCACCCTCTTCAGCTTCTAGTTTTTCAATTTCGATGATTGAATCTTGTGCAACTTTATACTGCTTGCCACCAGTTTTGATTACCGCAAACATGCGCTTTCCTTTAATTTCCGCGTTCTTTGGTCCCTTAATAATAAGGCGTTTGACTTAACCACAAACAGCGCGCCCTAGAGCGTCATTGATATTTCGGACGTATTTCCGAAGCGCTTTATATAGATGAAACGGCGAAGATGTCAAGCGCCAACCTCTTTATAATAAGGGCAGTTTTGAGCGATCATATTCATCGTAATCAGTCTATTTTAAAACCAAAAATAATTCAATTAAAACCAAAAATCGGCCCAAATCTATGCACAACAATATATTGTTGTGAGTTATTTTTTAAATAAATTCAATAAGTTATAAGTACATATTCACAAGTTTAGAGGGAATTTCTGAATATCTAGTTGCATATCATTGGCAGTTCTATACCATATAAGCCAGCGCCATTTTGGACGAAAAGAAAAAAATAGAGGAAATAAAATGAAAAAAACACTTTTAACACTCGCATTTTCTGCAAGCGTTTCAGCGATCGCGATGTCCGCGAGCGCAGACAACCATTGCGAAGTCTCAATCACTGAAATGGATTGGGGTTCAGCAATCATCGTAACCAATGTTTCAAAGTTCATCATGGAAAAAGGCTACGGCTGTGACGTTGAAGTCATTCCATCAGCAACAGTAACCGCTGTTGCATCACTCATAGAGACAGGTAAGCCTGATATCGTTACTGAACTTTGGATGTCTTCTGCTGGCGATCTTCAGCCGCTACTCGATTCTGGTGATGTTGAAGAAATGGCACCTGTTCTTGCACAAGGTGGTATTGAGGGCTGGTGGATTCCAAACTATCTCGTAGAAGCAAATCCTGAGCTCGCAACAATCGAAGGCATTTTGGCTAACCCTGAATTGGTTGGCGGAACATTTAACCAATGTCCAGAGGGTTGGGGTTGTCAGATTGCAAACGCATCTTACATCGAAGCTTTCGGCTTAAAAGAAGCTGGTATTGAAATATTTGATCACGGCTCTGGTGAAACTCTTGCGGCATCTATCAAAGAAAAATATGATGCAAAAGAGCCATGGTTTGGTTACTACTGGGCGCCGACATCAATTTTAGGAAAGTTCCCTATGACTAAGGTTGATATGGGCGTTGAAGCTAGCGTTGAAGTTCACGCATGTGCATCATCAACTGATTGTACAGATGTTGAAAAAGGAACTTATCCCCCATCAGTTGTAAAAACAGTTGTAACAAAAGACCTTAAAGAGCGCCTGCCTGCAATCCATGAGTTGTTTTCAAAACTATCATTTGAGACAGAGGAAATGAACACGCTGCTTGCTTGGCAAGAAGATAACAATGCATCACCTGAAGAAGCTGCTGCTCACTTCATTATCACCTATCCAGATACATGGATGTCATGGGTGAATGATGATGCAAAAGAAAAGCTTTCTGCTCTTTTAAACTAAGAACACATATCAATAATGACGGGCGCATCAGGCGCCCGTTTTTATGTAGTAAGGACAACAAAAATGGCAACATATGACAGCCTGTTTAAAGGTGTAGAATCTTGCGGTGAAAAAACTGGCGGACTTCTATCACTATCTGATCTTGGAAAAGAAGACGCTGAGGGGTTCCAATTCCCTTCTCTTGATGCACTCAATGAAGCGTGTGAATCCCTGCCCCAATCGCGTGATTTTATTAAAGGTGTCGAGGGTGTATTCGATGCGATTAAACCAGGACTGAAAACAGTTCTTGACCCAGTTACGGAGCCTTTAACTTGGGGCCTTCAAGGCGCACTTTATATTTTCGAGACAACACCTTGGTTCATTATGATCCCTTTGCTTGTTGGAATATCTTATTATTTATCACGTGCTGTTGGCGTCACGCTTTTTGTCACTTTTACCTTACTGTTTTACGCATTTGTCGATATTTACGAGCATGCAATGCAAACACTTGCTATTGTATTATTGTGTACAATTGTCAGTATAATTATTGGCGTTCCCATTGGCGTAATAATGTCCAAACGCGATTGGTTTAGAAACATAATGATCCCTGTACTGGATCTCCTACAAACACTTCCCAGTTTTGTGTATTTGGTTCCATTAATTATGTTGTTTTCAGCAACCGCACCCAAGCTCTATGGAATCGCTATCATGTTATACGCAATCGTGCCTGTAATTCGTCTAACGGATCTTGGTATTCGGCTTGTTGATAAGGACGTTCTTGAGGCCGCTCAAGCATTCGGTATGACTTCTTGGCAAAAACTCACAAAAGTACAGCTTCCATTAGCATTGCCCAACATTATGGCGGGTATCAACCAAACAGTAATGATGTCACTTGCTATGGTTGTTATTGCATCTCTCGTATCGGCCCCTGGTCTTGGAAAATTTGTACTACGCGCTGTGCGAAATATTGATATTGGTTATGGCATTGTTTATGGCGTCGCGATTGTTCTCATGGCTGTGTGTCTTGATCGTGTATCTAAAGCTGCGCTTAACCGCATTAACGCTGCACAATAGGAGAAAAATATGGAAAATAATATCAAAATCTCCGTTCGCAATCTCTATAAAATCTTTGGAGAAAACCCTGAATCGGTTTTAGATCTTGTTAAAAATGGCATGACCAAGCCCGAACTTCTTGAGCAACATTCACATGTGCTTGGCTTAAACAATATTAATGTTGATATGCGTGAAGGTGAGATCACTGTGATTATGGGGCTTTCGGGTTCTGGAAAATCAACATTGATCCGTCATATTAACCGCCTTATCGATCCGACTGCTGGTGAAGTCATTTATGATGATGAAGATGTATTGGCGATGGATATGGACGAATTGCGCGAAGTGCGCCGTCGCAAAATGTCGATGGTTTTTCAAAAATTCGCATTGTTGCCGCATAAAACGGTTCTTGAAAACGCAGCAATTTCATATGAGATTAATAAAGACCGCGAATCCAACGCAACGGAAACCACAATGAAATGGCTCGAGCGTGTTGGTCTTGGGGGGTATGAACATCACTACCCTCATCAGCTTTCTGGTGGCATGCAGCAACGTGTGGGCATTGCCCGTGCACTTTCAAGCAATGCTGAGGTGATGTTGATGGATGAAGCCTTCTCTGCGCTTGATCCCATCATCCGTTCGGGCATGCAAGATTTGCTTCTTGAATTGCAAACGGAGCTTCATAAAACCATCATCTTTATTACACATGATCTGGATGAGGCCCTCAAACTGGCTGATCACCTCGTCATTTTAAATGAAGGGTATATTGTTCAACAAGGTGAGCCTCAGCATATTTTGCTCAATCCGAACGATCCTTATATCGAGGAATTTGTAGCTGATATTAACCGCGCCCGCGTGTTACGCGTGCGTTCAGTGATGCTGCCTATGCCTAAGAAAGCAGGTAAATATGATGCTGATGTGGATTATAATGATAATTTGGAGAGCGTTATCGATATTTCGGGCGGTGATACAAGCAAAACATATCGCGTTATGAGAGATGGTAAGCCCGTAGGCATATTGGATATGAAAGTGCTTGTGAAAGCTCTTGTGCCGCGCTCTATTACGGCGGAATGAATAAAAAAGCGGGGCTATACGGCCCCGTAACGATTGACATAGTGCTGAATATTATTTTTGGATTGGCTTTATAAAACAGCCGCATATGCTATCACGTTACAATTTTGGTGAACGTTTAAATTTGCGAATATTTCATTCACACAAAGCTACGAATTTATCATTCTCACAATGATAAACATTGATGATCCGATTTTTCTCCAAATATAATCCAACAAAATCTCCTAATTAGCAACAGTTTTGATGTGTATAGCGTTGACTTACTTATGAGATATTTAATATTACACACAAATTATTTACAATAATATATATGATGATTTACATATGCAAATCAACTTTCCTTTACTATATTAGTTAACGGGCTTGATGCTTTGCAAACAAAAGATTAGCTAATATAGAGAATAAGGAACAAACATATGGCCATTGAAGCAAAAACTATTGAAAGCCTCATCAAAGAAGCCTTCCCTCAAGCTAAAATTGAGGTCAGAGATTTAGCTGGTGATGGCAATCATTATGCTGCAACCGTCATCGACGAAAGTTTCCGTGGGAAGTCTCGTGTGGCTCAGCAACGTATGGTATATGCCGCACTTAAAGGCAAAATGGATGGTCCCAATGGAGAACTTCACGCTCTTGGCCTCACAACTCGCGCACCAGAATAGGAAAAAAACATGTCAGATATAAACACAAAAATCGAAAAAATTGTTCAAGATAATGATGTTGTCTTATTCATGAAGGGTACAAAATCAATGCCGCAATGTGGTTTTTCATCACGTGTCGCGGGTGTTTTGAATTTTATGGCTGTAGAATATACGGATGTGAATGTACTTGAAGATATGGACATCCGTGAGGGCATTAAAGCCTATTCAGAATGGCCAACTATTCCTCAGCTTTATATCAAAGGTGAATTTGTAGGTGGTTGCGACATTGTTACAGAGATGACGCTTTCAGGCGAGCTCGATGAGATGTTCACGGCTCAGAATGTGGCATTTGACGTCGAGGCTGCAGGTAAAATTCGTGAAGCCAATCAAGAAGCTTAAGGGATTCTACTTCTTTCCCAGTCCTTCTAAACCCGTTACAATTTCACCAAGCATAGATGCGAGGCCATCTTCAGGATTTTTTGGGGCTTGGACGGATTCGTTGACAGCTTGGTTATCAAGCTCATTTTGCAAGTTTTGCAACTTCGCTTTGATCTCTTGGTTTTCTTTTTTCAGTGCATCCAGCTCAGATGTGTCAAGAGCAAGACTCGTCTGAATTTGCGTTGCTGCTTTTAACTCATCAAGTTCGTCATTTAACTTGCCAGCATGCGCATCAGCGGCATTTTTGCTATCAAGAAGCGCTTTATTTTCACGCTTAAGCTTTTCCATTTCAACTTGCATGGATGGGTCAGGCTCACGTGATGCTTTTGCTTGAACTTTGGCTTGCGCCAGTTCGTTTTCAAGCTCACGCAATTGAGCAGCATGCTTTTCTTTTTGATCATCTTGACCGCTAAATTTATAGGCCAACATAAGCCCAGACATCATAAGGAGCTGGTTCTCACGCACCTGTGGATTGCCTGTTTGAATGGTATCCACTTCCTTACTGAAAATTGTCACAGCCTCGGCAAGCTCACGCTCCTGTCCTTCTTCATATGCCACGCGGTATTTGCGATTGCCTAAAGTGATCATCGTTTCAATCATTTTTATTGCCCTTTTTGTAAGCGATCAAGCTCGGCTTTTATATTTTCAAATTCTTTAAGATCAGCTTCACGTGATGTTTTTAGCTTTTCAACTTCCTCAAGCGTAGGACGCGACTCAGCGTCTTCAATACGGTCTTGAACCGATTTAAGAGCGATGCGGAACCGTTCCATAACATTTTGCAACTCAGACATAAAATTCTCCTCAACCTATGTTAATTAAGCAAGAATATAATGACAAGTCCAGAGTTTTCCGTGATTTAGCTCAAAAGCTTCGACCTTAATGCCGCAATTGCAGCCTCAATCCCTTCAGCATTTGTTCCGCCACCTTGCGCCATATCGGGTCGACCGCCGCCCCCCTTGCCGCCAATTTCTGGAATAGCTATTGTTATCAAGTCGTTAGCAGAAGGAATTGCTTCGCCAATCGTGCCAATCGCACAAGCCACACGTCCATTATCAACCGCGAATAATGCAATAACCCCTACACCAATTTGTGATTTCAAACTATCCATCAATGCAGGCAATTCTTTGCCACTCAATCCATCCAAACGTTTTGCCAAAAACTTAACGCCGCCAATTTCCTCAACCGCATCCTCAGAATCCCTCCCCCCTGTTGCGAGTTTGCGTTTGAGATCTGATATTTCACCCGCTTGTGCTTTGCGTTCATCAAGAAGCGCTTGCACACGTTCAGCCGCATCTTCAGGTTTCGATTTTAATGCACCAGCAAGATTTGCAAGCGACTGGCTCTCGCCAATCATATGTTCAATAGCAGCGCCTCCCGTCAGTGCCTCAATGCGGCGAACACCAGCAGATGAGGCGCTATCAGAAAGCAGAACAAAGGCACCTATATCACCCGTATGTTTCACATGGGTTCCGCCGCAAAGCTCAATCGAATAAGTGGATTTGTCATGGCCTTTGCCTGAGGCATCATCACGACCCATCGATACAACGCGCACCTCATCGCCGTATTTCTCACCAAACAAAGCCTGCGCGCCAAGCCCGCGCGCATCATCAGGCGTCATAATGCGTGTGGTCACTTCGGTATTCTGGCGGATATAATGATTAACTTCACGCGTCACCGCAATCATTTCATCAGAACTCAGACCTTTATTATGGCTGAAATCAAAGCGCAAACGATCATCGGCATTGAGCGATCCACGCTGCGCAACATGATCGCCCAGATGATGGCGCAATGCCTCATGCAGCAAATGCGTAGCCGAGTGATTGGCTTGGATCGCATTGCGACGATCGCGGTTCACATCAAGCTTAACGCCTAGACCGCCCTCAAGCACGCCTTCCAGCACTTCAACAGAATGAACAAATAATCCACTGATTTTTTTTGTGTCAGTGATGAGGCCTTTGCCACCATCCCAAGTGACTTCACCTTGATCACCAATTTGTCCACCACTTTCTGCATAAAACGGTGTTTGATTCACAACGAGCGCACCCGCCTCACCTTTTGAGAGTTTCGTGACAGATTTGCCATCGACCACAAGTGCAAGAATATGAGCTTCGGAAGTGTCGTCATTATAGCCCAAAAATTCGGTTGAACCGTGCTGATCTGCAAGCTCGAACCAAATCGGCGCATCGGCTGCCTCACCTGAACCTGTCCATGCGGCACGCGCTTTGGCTTTTTGCTCTTCCATAGATGCATTAAAGCCCGCAATATCCACTTCAATATTTTTCTCGCGCAGAGCATCTTGTGTCAAATCAAGTGGGAAACCATATGTATCATAAAGTTTGAAGGCAACATCCCCTGCCAATGGTGCCCCCAATGCGATCTTTCCAAGCTCATCATCAAGAAGCTTCAAGCCGCGATCAAGTGTTGTTTTGAAGCGCGTTTCTTCAAGCAGCAATGTCTCTTCAATTGTCGACTGCGCGCGCCCAAGTTCTGTGAAAAAACCACCCATCTTGCCGATAAGTGCTTTCACAAGTTTATGCATGACAGGATCTTTGGCGCCAAGAAGATGGGCATGACGCATCGCGCGGCGCATAATGCGGCGCAACACATAACCACGCCCCTCATTGCTCGGCATAACCCCATCAGCAATCAAAAATGATGCTGAGCGTAAATGATCGGCAATCACGCGATGTGATACATTTTGAGGGCCATCGGCATCGACATTAGTGACATTGGCGCTGGCTTCAATCAATGCACGAAAAATATCGGTATCATAATTGTCGTGCTTGCCTTGCAAGATCGCACCAACACGCTCAAGCCCCATGCCCGTATCAATCGAAGGCTTAGGCAAATCACTTTGTGAACCATCTTCAAAGCGCTCATGCTGCATAAAGACGAGGTTCCAAATTTCAATGAAACGATCACCATCCTCATCAGGCGAACCAGGAGGGCCACCAAAAATATCTTCGCCATGGTCATAAAAAATTTCGGTACTAGGACCGCATGGACCCGTTGGCCCCATCGACCAAAAATTATCATCGGTAGGTATACGAATAATGCGATCATCACTTAAACCCGCAACCTTTTTCCAAATCTCTGCGGCTTCATCATCAGTATGATAAACGGTTACGAGCAATTTTTCCTTGGGAATATCAAATTCTTTGGTCAGGAGATTCCAAGCATATGGGATCGCATCTTCTTTAAAATAATCGCCAAAAGAAAAGTTGCCGAGCATTTCAAAAAATGTGTGATGGCGCGCTGTGTAACCGACATTATCCAGATCGTTATGCTTGCCCCCTGCACGGACGCATTTTTGCGATGTCACTGCCCGTGAATAATCACGTGTTTCTTGGCCAATAAAAGTGTTCTTAAACTGCACCATGCCCGCATTGGTAAACATCAATGAAGGGTCATTGCGCGGAACAAGCGGCGAGCTTTCGACATGGGTATGCCCATTGTTTTCAAACGAGTTGATAAAAGTCCCGCGAATATCGTTTAAAGAAACCATTCATGCATCCATTATTAGCTATTTATGCGGTTTTAGCCTTTGTATTTTGGACTGTCTAGGGGCAGATGATGCATTTTCTATATACAAAAACGCCCAAGGATTTCCCCGAGCGCTTAAATTACTTTTGATAGACGATTGTTATTCGAGCAATGCGCCATCATCATTGTCGTTTGCAGGTAGCTCATCAGCTTTGAGGTCAAAATCGAGGCCGTTAGCCGCACGGATTTTGTCTTCAATTTCATTCGCTATTGCAGGGTTTTCCAATAAGAATGTTTTTGAATTCTCGCGACCCTGCCCAATGCGCACATCGCCATATGAGAACCAAGAGCCAGATTTTTCAACAATGCCAGCCTTCACACCCAGATCAATAATCTCGCCGCGCTTAGAAATACCTTCGCCATACATAATATCAAACTCAACCTGCTTAAATGGTGGTGATACTTTGTTTTTGACAACCTTCACGCGGGTTTGGTTGCCTTTGACTTCGTCACGTTCTTTGATCGATCCGATACGGCGGATATCCAAACGGACAGAAGCGTAGAATTTCAATGCGTTACCGCCAGATGTTGTTTCAGGAGAACCAAACATAACGCCAATTTTCATACGGATTTGGTTGATGAAAATGACCATGCAGTTGGAGCGCGAAATCGCGCCTGTAAGCTTGCGCATGGCTTGAGACATCAAGCGCGCTTGTGCGCCCACTTGGTGATCGCCCATATCGCCTTCAAGCTCATTTTTTGGCGTTAATGCAGCCACGGAATCAACCACAACCACATTCACAGCGCCAGAGCGCACCAATGTTTCTGTGATTTCAAGCGCCTGCTCACCTGCATCAGGCTGTGAAATGAGCAATTCATCAAGATTAACGCCGAGCTTGCGCGCATAGCTTGGATCAAGAGCGTGTTCGGCATCAACAAAAGCACATACGCCGCCTTCTTTCTGTGATTCTGCAATGACATGAAGAGCAAGTGTCGTTTTTCCAGAGCTTTCAGGGCCATAAACTTCAATAATGCGCCCTTTTGGAAGACCGCCTATACCAAGCGCGATATCAAGACTAATTGAACCCGTTGAAATGGCTTCAACGTCCATGATTGGGTTGTCGCCAAGCTTCATAATTGAACCTTTGCCAAAGCTACGTTCGATCTGCGACATTGCCGCTTCAATTGCTTTTTGCTTATCCATTGTTTTTTTATCGCCCAAATCTAAAAGTGTTGCTGCCATTTATTTTATCCTTATTTCATAGCCGATAAGCTTCGGCAATATGTGATTTTGTTCTTCCTATGTTCTCACCAATAAGCACAAAAGAAGAACAAAGCAAGAATTTTATTTGAAATTTATAGTTTTTATGATTCTGACTATCTTTTCGTTAAATTTCATGGATAAATAGAATGAACAAATTAGAGACGATATATGATTATTTCAAAGCGCGGCAATTTTATATATTTTGCCAATCCAAAAACAGGGACAACTGCAATAGAAAACGCCCTTCTCCCTCATGCGACCATATTTATTGGCGATGATCCCGTTCTCAAACATTTGGGCGTTAATCAATACAAAAAACTCATCGAACCATTTCTTGAGAATCTTGGCATTAGCACAAATTTAGATCGTATTGGCGTCATTCGTCATCCAATTGAATGGATGATTTCATGGTATAAATACCGCAAACGCGGCGCCGATATTGGCACATCCGTTTCAACTCAAAATGTCAGCTTTGATGAGTTCGCGCGCAGTTTTTTGGATAAGGAAAACCGTCCAGATTATGCGCGCATTGGCTCACCCTCTGGAATTTTGAATGAAAAAGGCGCAAAATTCGGCGTCAACTATCTTTACGCATATGAAGCTCTTGAGCGTATGGCGGCTGATTTGAGCAATCGACTTGATACAAAAATACGTTTTGAAAAACGGATTAATGTTTCTGATGATTATGAAATTGACCTCGAGCCGCAAACCGAGGCGCTTTTGATCGACCATTTCAAAAAAGATTTTAAGCGTTATGAGGCGGCTTTAAGGTAAACGTGTGAGCACAGCACCATAAAATCCATCACCTGCGGTTAATGGTGAAAAATGCCGATCGTTTTCAAATTTATATCCTGCTGTTTTCTGCAAAAACTGGTCAACAATCGCACGGTTCTCACATTGAAGAAGTGAACATGTGGCATAGAGCAATCGTCCATCTTTTTTCACATGCTTCGCCGCTTTTGAAAGGACTTCTAGCTGTAACTCACATAATTCGTTCAACCGCTCTTTGTTTAAACGCCATTTGGCATCGGGAGAGCGCCTCCAAGCTCCAGAGCCAGAACATGGCGCATCGACGAATACGAGATCATATTGCGCGCTTGGATGTTTTTTGAGAACATTGACATTCAGCCCACTACGCGAAGCCCGCTCAGGGATTTCTTTCATGCGTGCTGCACTTATATCCCACGCATCGATGCGCCCTCTCCCAGCCATATCCATGCCAAGTGCCAGCGTTTTACCGCCACCTCCTGCGCAATAATCAAGGACATCCATATCAGGTTTTGCCTCTGCCATTTGTGCGACAATCTGTGAAGAAACATCTTGAAGCTCGACATAGCCATAATTGAAAGCGCGAGACTGGGCTAGTTTTCTTGGATTTAGCTTTATGCGCAATGCCGTTTGGCAAATATCCAACTCATCGACAAAAATATGATCGCGCGCGAGAAGCGCAACAGCCTCTTCCTTATGGGTTTTTAATATATTGACCCGCAGATCAACGGGCGCCCGATCGCGCATTCCGTTCATGATTGGGCGCAAATCATCGCCATATTGGGCAGTTAATTCCTCAATCAAGAACTCTGGAAAATCAAGCTCTTGGGCAATATTATTATAAACAACACCCGCTTGGATATTGAGCATTTCATCTTCGCTTGGCGCGGCTGGTGAAAAGCCTTGCCCATCAAAAAGAGAAATGTCACCCGCTTCATAAGCACGTGCTAAAATAAGGCCACGTGGAGTTGAACTGAACTGAGCGCCGTAAGATTGTTTCTTACGCAAACAATCAAATACGATATCCCGAATAGCTGCGCGGTCTTTTGAACCTGCAAAACGCGAATTGCGAGACCATGACAAAAGCGCCCGCTCGGCAGGTGCGCCATTTAGCACATCTTCTAAAATAGTGATAGCGGCACTATATTGCGCAGCGATTTGCATTTTTAATATTTACCTTTTTGCAATCGAACAGCTATTTTTCAAACTTTATTGGATCAATATTTATTTATCATGACGGAGTGCTTCAACTTCATCTACGGTCATTTGACGCAATTTATTGTTTTCGTTTCTCCATGCTTCATCTAAAATCCATTTTTTGCGTTCCATTAGTTCAGGATGCTTATGAGATTCTGCCACAAGTTCAATATGTTTTTTGCAAGCCAAATTATGCAAGTCCATCAATTTTTTGTCGGTTTCAAATATCGTTTTATAAATTTGGCGGGCAGAATCATTCATCTTAGCAAATCCTGCGCGCTCATCTTCTTGATAGTTACGTGTCCGCCAGTAACGGTTGGAAACTGATTTGCCTTTTACAACCACATCCCCCCTTAATCCTTTCGCCAGGAAAGAATCGAGTGAACGCAAAGGGAAATGATTAAGCAGAACCAAATCATATGTTTTGCGACAATCAAGGCCATTGAGATCTGGATCGTTTAGAAAATCATCCATTTCAGCCCCTGAGCCGTTTAGCCATCTGACATCATCAAACTCTGATTTAAAATCAGATCGGTGATTGCGCATACGCTCAAGGCGATCAGATTTGCGGATTATTGTTTTCACACCACGTTTGGCTTTTTTAGGCCCAGGTGTTAATGTTTGATGCTTAGGAAATCTGTCTTTTAGCCAAGCATCTTCATAAAAGAAGTTTCCATTGCTCCCGTGATTCACCTCAGTCATAGATAGAGCATCAAATTGTCCGACTTTATTAAACAAAGAATGTAGGCTTCCATCTCCAATTCGTACATTAATAAACTCATCAACATCCATTGAAATCACAAAATCAGCTTCAATAAATTCTCTGGTATAATGGGAATGACGCAAAGCTGTTGGCTGTAATGCAACATTTTCAACACTTGATAATGCTGGATTGGGAATATGCTTAACAATTCCCAGATCTTCAAGATGGTTTAAAATATGATCGGTTCCATCAGTGCAGTCATTCGTATAAACCAAAAACTTCGTTACACCAACAGCCAAATGCCATGAAATCCACTCCAAAATAAATGGCCCTTCATCCTTCATGCATGTGATGACGGCGATATTTGGGTCTTCAATTGGCCATGAATTTTCTTCTAACTCTGTCATTTTATGTTCCGATCAAATTTTTATATGAATATAGCAATGCAAAAATACATCAAATCATCGCCATTCCGCCATTCACATGAAGTGTTTGGCCTGTGACATAACCCGCACCATCAGAAGCCAAATAAAGCGCAGCAGCAGCGATATCATCACTTGCGCCCATTCTTCCCATCGGAATTTTGGTATTGATGGCAGCTTTTTGATCATCATTCAATTTTTCGGTCATCGGTGTTGCGATAAAACCAGGTGCAATACAATTCACCGTAATCCCGCGTGTAGCAACCTCTTGAGCCAGTGACTTTGAAAATCCGATCAAGCCCGCTTTTGATGCTGCGTAATTCGTTTGACCTGGGTTTCCAGTGACACCAACTATCGAAGTCACCGAAATAATGCGCCCAAAACGTGCCTTCATCATTGGGCGCATCATCGCGCGCGCCAAACGCATGGATGAACCAAGATTGATATTAATCACATCATTCCACTCTTCATCAGACATACGCATGAATAAATTGTCGCGTGTGACACCAGCATTATTGATTAAAATATCAACGCCACCCATGGCCTCAATGGCAGCTTTTGGCAAGTTATCAACCTCATCTGCATCACCAAGATTAGCCGTTACTATATGCGCGCGATCACCAAGTTCGCTTGCGAGTGCCTCCAGCGGATCACGACGCGTTCCAGAAAGCGTAACAGTTGCGCCAGCGCTGTGAAGCGCACGTGCAATAGCCCCACCAATCCCACCAGATGCGCCGGTAATAATTGCCTTTTTACCTGATAAATCAAACATTTATAAACTTCCCTTTAATTGTTGTGCGATTGTTTTTATATCGGCCGCATTGCCAGCAGCAAATGTTGCAATCTCTTTTGATGTACGTTTAATCATTCCTGAAAGTGCTTTTCCTGAGCCGATTTCATAAGCTTCTGTCACACCATTTCGCGCCATGAATTCAACGCTTTCGCGCCATCGAACCGATCCTGTAACTTGTTCCACAAGAAGTGACCTTATGCTTGTTGGCTCACGCGTATCATCTGCAATCACATTGGCGATTAGTGGCACTTTAGGCGCGAGAATTTCAACATCATCCAGCGCTTCAGCCATTTTTCCAGCAGCAGGCCCCATCAATTCACAATGAAATGGTGCGCTCACAGGCAGCATCAATGCACGTTTTGCACCTGCCTCCTTGGCAATAATACAGGCGCGTTCAACAGCTTCTTTATGACCTGAAATCACCACTTGCGATGGATCATTGTCATTGGCAGCTTGGCAAATATCGCCTTGTGCCGCTTTTTCGGCGATTTTTTTGACACTATCAAAACCCAAGCCCAAAATTGCCGCCATAGCACCAATGCCAACAGGCGTAGCCTCTTGCATAGCTAGCCCGCGTATGCGCAACAAACGCGCGGTATCTGCAATGGAAATCGACCCAGCCGCGGCAAGAGCCGAATATTCACCAAGTGAATGACCTGCCACATAGCTTGCAGCTTCAACACCCACCCCCTCTTCACCAAGCGCGGCCATTGCGGCAAGTGATGTCGCCATCAAAGCAGGTTGTGCGTTTTGTGTCAGTGTAAGGGTTTCGATATCGCCCTCCCAAATCAAAGCTGAGAGCTTTTGCTCAAGTGCATCATCAACTTCATCAAAAACAGCTTGAGCAGATTTGTAGTTATCAGCAAGATCTTTGCCCATACCAATGGCTTGAGCTCCTTGCCCAGGGAAAATAAACGCTCGCATCACATCTCCTATTTTTCTTGTTTTGTATCGATATTGTCGGAATGCATCAAGGTGCGGAGAAATAAAAATAAAATTCGATCATACAAAGCCAATTTTCGAAAAAAACGAACACACTCGACTGTTGAGTGAAAATTAGGTATAAATTGGTTATTAATTTAACATATTTTATATAATAGGAATTTTTTTATGAGCATTTTTAGCACCGCCGATGGGCGTGAATTTTCTGCATCCGAACTCGACGAAATATCGATTATGGTTAAAATCCGGGACTCAAATCGTATTGATGAGCTTCCAAGCAATTATACTGTTATCAGTGGCGATATGCTTGATTTCAACGAGAGCAGTGCCCATGGCAGCATCGGTGATAATGGTTATTTTCAAGGTGGATCCATCTCAACTGGTGGTGAAGCGGTTGCCATATTATCAGATGATGGCCGAATTTTCATTTCATTTGCAGGAACAAATGACAGTTTTGATCTTTTCTCAATTTTGAGTTTTGGAGACGATAGTTACTTAGATGGATTTGTAGAATATCTTGAATCCGTTGCGCAATTTGCTTTGGAAAACGGCTATACAATTGACCTTGTAACGGGAAAAAGCCTTGGCGGTGCTGTTACAAATATGTTGCGCGACAACCCAGATATTGCAGATGGTGCATTTGCTGATGCCACATATTTTGCGGTTGCAAGCCCTTTGATCGCTGAGAATACAGATAATATTCTCAATTTTGGCTATGACAATGATTTCGCTTTTGAAGCCTATGAAACATATTTTGGAACTGGTGAAGGTGATTACGCATCTTCGACAGACAATATCATTTTTTACAATGACGAATATGCAAGTAGCAATTGGCGCCAGTTTTTTAATTTTTCAGCGCATAGTTATAATGATTTCACGCAAGGGATCGAAGCGCTTACAACAACAGTGTTTGCTGATGAGCTTACCCAAGATAGCTTTGTCATTATTGGCGATACTGATGTGATCGATATGAACACAGCCCTTACTCGTACGGGTTATGACGGAGACACGGCATATTTTATTGGCAGTGGGTCAACCGAGGAAACGGTACAGGGCACAACTCTCAATGATCATATTGATCTTGGCGCAGGCAATGACATTGTCTACTCTGGTGCAGGCGACGATGTTATTCATGGCGGTAGCCAAGCAGATCTGATTTATGCTGGGGCGGGCAATGATATCGTATCGGGTGATAATGGTATTGATGTCGTCTATCTTGAGGATGGTGACGATATTTTTCATGACAATAACCAAGGCAGCAAATGGGGCGTTGATGAGGTCCATGGCGGCAATGGCGACGACACTATCAACGGCGGCGCGGGCGATGATAAATTCTATGGTGATTCTGGTGATGACCTTATTTATGGTGGTTCTGGCAAGGACACTATAAACGGTGGCACAGGCAACGATGTTATTCATGGCGGTAGCCAAGCAGATCTGATTTATGCTGGGGCGGGCAATGATATCGTATCGGGTGATAATGGTATTGATGTCGTCTATCTTGAGGATGGTGACGATATTTTTCATGACAATAACCAAGGCAGCAAATGGGGCGTTGATGAGGTCCATGGCGGCAATGGCGACGACACTATCAACGGCGGCGCGGGCGATGATAAATTCTATGGTGATTCTGGTGATGATCTCATTTACGGTGGAGCGGGCAATGATACCATATACGGTGGCACAGGCAACGATATCGTAAACGGTGGCTCTGGTAACGATACTTTTGTGTTTGCTGATAATGATGGCAGCGATTCTGTTAGTGACTTCAATCTTGATCAAGATACGCTTGATATTGGTGGCGGTTTCGATGGTTTTACAAATGAAGAAATGCAAGATCATATGTATATGTCGGGCAGCACAACAATCATTGATCTTGGCAACAATAATACGATCAGCCTATCGAACATATCTCAAAATGATTGGGATGACATTCAGTTCGTTTAATGGCTGACTTCTAAAAAAATATTTGGTGGCATTAATTTTGCCACCAAAAATGCGCCATAATATTGATGATGTTGGAAAAAATTCTAGCTCATTATTTTCAAGCTCAACGCATGAACATGCTCCTCAAGCTCCAATTTGAGTGCTTTATAGACCAGTCTTTGAGCGGCTACGCGTGAAAGACCTTCAAATGCATCTGCTTCAATCGTGACATGAAAATGCGTTTCCCCTTCTGGGCGCGCACCAGAATGTCCTGCATGTTGTGCGCTGTCGTCACGCACCTCGAGATGCTTCGGAGAAAATGCCGCGTCTAGTTTTTCTATCATTCGTTCTTTATACATATTCTCTCAATTTTTTTGTGTTATTGCATTTACTTATGCCTCGATGCGCGCTAAAAATCTACCCCATCTTGAAAGGTCATAATTCCTCATGAAGTCTCCATTCGATTTCGATATTTCTGCCGCAAGCGACAAACTCAAACGCAAGAAACGCTCTCGTGGATCATCTGGTGCATTTGAAACATCTTCACGTGTCTGTGAAAAACATGGCTGTGAAATGCCTGGTAAATATCGTGCGCCCAAAAGCCCGACCTCAACCGATGAATATATCTGGTTTTGCATTGATCATGTGCGCGAATATAATTCAAAGTGGAATTTCTTTGAAAATGATGAAGATATCGATGCGCAAATCGAAAGCGATAAAGTTGGCAACCGGAAAACTAAGCCAATGAATAGTGAAGAAGCCAAAGCTTGGGCGCGCATGGGTGTTGAAGACCCCTATGAAGTCTTGCGCAACAATGCGACAAGCCGCCGTCAAGGCGCGAATGTGAGTTTGATGAGGTTAAGCCCTAATGATCGTAAGGCCATTGAAATTTTAGGTGCTGAGGAAGCCAAAACCAAAGCAGATATTCGTAAAATATATAAATCATTGGTGAAAGACCTGCACCCTGATCGCAATGATGGTTCGCGTGCTGATGAAGATCGTTTGAATGAAGTCGTATGGGCTTGGGAGCAAATCAAAGACAGCCGCAGCTATAAATAGCGCGCAAAATATGACGCCCTCCCTTTTCAATAAATTAAAAAAATGTTGATTTTATAATTAATGGCTGTCTATAGTGACAAACCATAAAAAAACAACGGGAGAAAAAATGAATAAAACAATACAGATTGGCATACTGACATCACTGCTCGCCACATCAGCATTTGCGGCTGGCATTGATCGTTCTGGCCAAGATATCAGCATTTTGTTTGAAGAAGGCCGTCTTATGACTCTTGGAATGAGCTTTGCTCAACCAGATGTGACAGGAATCGCAATCAACACAAGCACAGGAACCTTCGCTGACACTGGGAATGCTGCTGGTGATTATTTTACCGCTTCATTAGGCTATAAAGCCGATCTTGGCGACTTCTCATATGCCCTTATATATGATCAACCCTTTGGCGCACTTGCTGATTATTCAGATGGAGACTCGATAACGAGCGGAGTAAGTGCGGATTTCAACTCTCATGCTCTCACCTTAATTGCTCAATATAATATCAACGATCGAATAAGCATTTATGGCGGAGCTCGTGTGCAGACCATTCAAGCAGATCTTTCACTCCCATTTGCTACGGCTATAGGCTATGAGGTGAGTTCAGAAAGTCATACAGCATACGGATATTTGATCGGTGCTGCTTATGAAATACCCGAAATAGCTCTGCGACTTGATGTAACATATAATTCCGCAATCGAACATAAAGATATTAATATCTCCGAAAGCATTGCAGCAGACAGCACGACGACTGTTGAGACGCCTCAAAGTATCAATGCCAATTTTCAAACGGGCATAAATGATAAAACCCTTGTTTTTGGTGGGGTGCGTTGGGTGGATTGGTCAGAATTCAATATTTCAACGACTATTCCAGATATCGTAGATTATGAAGAAGACTCAGTGACCTACACTGTTGGAATCGCTCGAAAACTAAACGAAAGCTTTTCAGTTGCAGCATCTGTTGCCTATGAAGCCTCTAGTGATCTTGACTCAAGCTTCCTATCACCAACAAATGGCAAAACAAGCTATTCATTAGGTGGCGTTTATACTGTCGGTAACTCAAAAATCCAAGCAGGTGTGAGCTATGTGAGCTTGGGTGATGCGGAAGTCATCAGTCCTGCATCTGGTTCATTCACAGATAACTCAGCGATCGGCTTTGGCTTAAAACTGACACAAAGTTTCTAAGTTATTCGAACAATTGATAAACTGGCCCGCATTTCGCGGGCCTTTTTGTTTCAATCACCCGCGAGCAATTGCGCATTGCCGCCTGCAGCCGTGGTATCTACACATATATGTCGCTCCACCCAACACCATGATGCAAAATCACGCGCAGTGATAAGCGGCAAGATCGCCCCCTTTCGAGCAGCAAGAGCTTTTCTGTATTCATGCCCATCCCCCCAATAAACCAAGCCATGAAATCCTTTAAGCTTTTCTATATCAGCAGCATCAACGCCATCAGCTTCAATCGCAGCGCATCCTTGGCTTTGCGCGATTTCAAGCTGAGCCTGAACTGCCTCACGACCAGGGCCCGCGCATAAAAGCACACCGCGCGGATATTTTGACCATTGATTGCTCTCACCCGTTGGGCCTGTGCATAATTTTTGTTCAAGTGGCGCATCTGAAAAACCTGCGGTGGCGATCAAATGCTCAATATCATTTTGAGTGGGTTCTGAGCTTGAGCCTTGGCCTTTTTCTTGCGCGCAAAAACGCGATAAATACATTGTACCGCCTGCCTTTGGCCCCGTTCCAGAAAGCCCTTCCCCACCAAATGGTTGCGATTCAACAATTGCGCCAATTTGATTGCGATTCACATAAATATTGCCCGCTTTGATCTGACGCGTCACGTTATCTACACGGTCATCAATTCGGCTGTGAATACCAAATGTCAGCCCATATCCCGTCGCATTGATATCATTGATCACTTGATCAAGCTGTGATGATTTATAACGCACAACATGCAGAACTGGCCCGAAGATTTCACGCTCTAATTCGCTAATTGAGCTGATCTGAATAACCGTCGGCGCAACATAATGACCCGAACTCGGAATATTAAGTGCTTTAAGTACGCGCCCTTCCTTGGCCGCTTGTTTCACATGATCCATAATTATTTTTTGGGCATTGGCATCAATCACAGGGCCAATATCCGTCCGCAAATCCCATGGATCACCAATATGAAGTGCGTCCATAGCGCCATAAAACATTTCAAGCACACGATCGGCAATGTCATCTTGCAGATATAACACACGAAGTGCGGAACATCGTTGGCCTGCCGATTGAAATGCGGAATTCACGATATCACGCACAGCTTGCTCAGGAAGCGCCGTGCTATCCACAATCATCGCGTTTAGACCTCCTGTTTCAGCAATCAATGGAGCATTTGGGGCAAGGTTTTCTGCCATTGAACGGTTGATCATCTGAGCGGTTGCCGTTGAACCCGTAAAACAAATCCCATCAATTTTTGGATTTTTTGAAAGGGCTGCACCAACTTCAGCACCCAGACCGCATACAAGTTGCAAAGCCGACTTCGGAACACCTGCATCATGCAGCCAATTGATAGCACGCACGGCAATCAGTGAGCTGTTTTCAGCAGGTTTTGCGACCACGCCATTGCCCATTGCAAGAGCTGCTGAAATTTGGCCTGTAAATATCGCAAGCGGAAAGTTCCATGGGGAGATACACGCAAAAACCCCAGCGGGTTTGGATAGATTTATTTCGGCTTCATCAGCATAAAATCTTAAAAAATCAACAGCTTCACGAATTTCGGCAATCGCATCACGTGGTGTTTTTCCGGCTTCGCGCGTTAAAAGCGCAAAGACTTCTCCAAAATTTTCTTCATATATATCAGCTGCCTTGCGCAACACATTTGCGCGCGTTTTGACATCGGCATTCCAAGGCTTTGTATCCTCAATTGCCTTATCTGTTTGCGCTGCATTGAGATGTTCAATTGATCCCAGCTTTTCTCCATTAGCAGGGTTGATCACATCAACGATTTGACCTTTTTCAAGCTTTCCTGAAAGCTGCGATGTCAGCGCCCATGTGGCATTGAGAAACTGTCCTCGTGCGGCATTAATACTCGCCACATCTATCGGATCATTTAAATCCCAGCCTTTCGAGTTTTTGCGCTCACCAAATAGTTTTGATGGAGCCACAACACGAGATTTTCTGCCCTCTTCAAACAAAATATAAGGATCAGCCGCCACCTCACTTGCAGCTGTATTTTCATCCAAAATTTGATTGACAAAGCTCGAATTGGCGCCATTTTCAAGCAATCTGCGCACAAGATATGCGAGCAAATCACGGTGAGCACCCACAGGCGCATAAATGCGGCAACGCGCATTTTCATCCTTCATAACTTGCTCATAAAGACCATCGCCCATGCCATGTAGTCGCTGGAACTCGAAATTATCGCGTCCATTGGCGAGCACTTTCACCATAGCAACCGAATGGGCATTATGTGTTGCAAATTGTGGATAAATTCGGTCGCTCATATCCAAAAGCTTCGCCGCGTTTTCGATATAGGCCACGTCGGTTGCGGGTTTCGTTTCAAAAACGGGGAATCCTTTGAAATTCTCAACTTGGGCAAGTTTAATTTCTGTATCCCAATAAGCCCCCTTCACAAGGCGCAGCATAAATTTACGATCAAGCTCCTCCGCAAGCCCATGAAACCAATCAATCACATAAGAAGCGCGCTTGCCATATGCCTGCACAACAATGCCAAACCCATCCCATCCATCAAGTGATGGATTGCGCAGAACGGCCTCAATGACATCCATAGACAGATCTAGGCGACTGGCCTCCTCAGCATCAATATTAAGCCCCATCCCGCCATCGCGCGCCATTTTGGCAAGTTTAAGCACACGTGGAACGAGAATATCCATAACGCGCTCGGCTTGGCTAAATTCATATCGCTCATAAAGCGCCGAAAGCTTGATGGAAATGCCTGGATTGTCGCGTATATCGCTTGATGTGCAATTGGGAGCGATGGATTTGATGGCTTGCGCGTAACTATCATAAAAAGAATGGGCATCATTTGACGTCATCGCGGCTTCACCCAACATATCATATGAATATGTATAGCCTTTTTTGCGCGCAGATTTGCCGTTTTTGAGCGCTTCTTTGATGTCTTGCCCAAGTACAAATTGCGCCCCTAATTCGCGCATGGCCCGCCGGACAGCTTGTCTAATGACAGGCTCGCCGATACGTTTGATCGCATGATGCATCACGCCCGCCATGGGGCGCTGATCATCCAGAACCTTCCCTGTTAGCATCAATGTCCAAGTTGAGGCATTCACAAGTGATGAGCTGGACTGACCCAAATGCATCCCCCAATCAGAGGGCGCAATCTTATCTTCAATCAACGCACTCATCGTTTCGCTATCAGGCACGCGCAGCAAAGCCTCAGCCAAACACATAAGAGCAACGCCCTCATCGGTAGAAAGGCCATATTCAGCCATGAAAACATCCATAAGCCCCGAATTGCCGCTTTCTCGGATCGCTTCCACCCATTTTATGGCTTGGCTAACAGCATCATCGCGATGCGCTTGCGTGACATGATTGCTGGCTCGTAATCTGCCAATCACTTCTATGTCGGAATTATAAGTGCTGTGGCGCATTTCGTTGCGTATTTGATCAAGATGATTCATCTGGCTTCCTTGGTTATTTTAACCAGATTAACAGAGATTAATTAGTATTATTCACCAATATAATTTAATATAAAGATATAATGTCTATATTTTTATTACATAATAGATTATAATATATGCTTATATTGCAAATATAGGGATATCATCCATGGACCGTATTGATCATAAAATTCTCGCGATTTTGAACGAAGATGGGCGCATCAGCAATGTGGATCTCGCAAGGCGTGCGGGCCTCTCACCCACCCCATGTCAATTGCGCGTCAAACGACTCATTGAAAAAAAATACATTCTCGGTTTCAAAGCAGTTTTGAACGCTGAAAAACTTGAGCGTAGCCATATTGCTTTTGTAGAGGTCAAGCTCAATCAAACCAATCAAAAAACGCTCAATGCATTCAATGATGCCGTGCGCAAAATTCCCCAAATAGAGCAATGCCATCTGATTGCTGGTTCATTTGATTATCTCTTGAAGGTTAGAACCGCTGATATCAACGAATATCGCAAGTTCCTAGGGGAGATTCTATCGACTTTCCCTGAAGTCCTTTCGACCTCGACCAATGTGTCGATGGAAGCGGTGAAAGAAGATTTGATGAGTGCAAAAACAAGCGCCTCCATATAATCGAAGGTGATCAATCCATAGTTCTTTTGCTGCACAAAAACGCCCATATCAAAAACGTCAAAAAACTCGTCGAAACACCCAATAAAAATGGGTGAATTTCTTGTCATTTTGGCATTCATAAGATATGGATATGGGATAGTTAAATTGAGGTTTTTTGCGTGAGTGATATTGAAAACGAAAACGAACAAGACGACAGCAAGCCCGTAGACGTTATGTCACATGAAGGCCCTCGGATAAATATCGAAACCGAGATGAAAACCGCCTATCTCGATTATGCGATGAGCGTGATTGTATCGCGCGCCATTCCTGATCTTCGCGATGGCTTGAAACCTGTTCACCGCCGTATTCTTTATGCGATGCATGAAACAAATAATTCGCACGACAAATCATACCGCAAATCTGCGCGCCCTGTTGGCGATGTGATGGGTAAATATCACCCTCATGGCGATAGCGCGATTTATGATGCTCTGGTACGCATGGCGCAAGACTTCTCAATGTCACTGCCACTATTGGACGGTCAAGGCAACTTTGGCTCTATGGATGGCGACCGTGCTGCTGCGATGCGTTATACCGAAGTGCGCATGGATAAATCAGCCGCGCATCTTTTGGCTGATATTGAAAAAGACACAGTTGATTTCCAACCCAATTATGACGGCAAGGATATGGAGCCAAGTGTTCTCCCTGCCCGTTATCCCAATATGCTTGTTAATGGCGCAGGCGGTATTGCGGTTGGTATGGCAACCAATATTCCCCCCCACAATCTAGGCGAGGTCATTGATGCAACCAAGGCGCTTATTGACAACCCTGATCTTGATAATCATGCGCTTATGGAATTTGTGCCTGCTCCAGACTTCCCAACGGGCGGCCTTATTTTGGGGCGCTCAGGCGCAATCAAAGCTTATACCGAGGGTCGTGGCTCGGTCATTATGCGCGCGAAAACGGAGATCGAGGAAATCCGTAAGGATCGCTATGCCATTGTGATCAAGGAGATCCCTTATCAGGTGAACAAAGCCACAATGATCGAAAAGATTGCGGAACTGGCCCGTGATAAAAAGATCGAAGGCATTGCGCATGTGCAAGATGAAAGTGATCGTTTCGGCGTTCGTGTGGTTGTCGAGCTTAAACGTGATGCGACAGCCGAAGTTGTCCTCAATCAGCTTTTCCGCTTCACTCCGCTTCAAACGAGTTTCCCATGTAATATGCTTGCGCTCAATGCCGGACGTCCAGAGCAATTGACATTGCGTGATTTCTTAACCGCATTTGTGAAGTTCCGCGAAGAAGTTGTCGCGCGCCGCACGGCATTTGAGCTTAATAAAGCACGCGACCGTTCGCATCTTCTTTGTGGTTTGGCTGTTGCTGTGACCAATGTAGATGAGGTTGTTGCAACCATTCGCGCATCAAAAGATGCAGCCGAAGCCCGCGAAAAACTTATGACACGCGCATGGCCCGCTCATGACATTGTGCCTTTCCTTAAGCTTATTGATGATCCTGAGCACAAGGTGAATGAAGACGGCACATATCATCTCAGCGAACGTCAAGCACGCGCAATTTTGGAGCTTCGCCTTCAACGTCTTACACAAATGGGCGTTAAAGAGATCACTGATGAGCTTGAAAAACTTGCCGCCGAAATCAAGGATTATCTGGCGATTTTGGCGTCACGTGAACGGATTATGGAAATTATCCATGCTGAGCTTGATGAAGTGCGCGCGGCTCATGCCGTTCCGCGCCGTTCACAAATCGTTGCCTTTGAAGGTGATATGGTTGATGAGGACTTGATAGAGCCAGAAGATATGGTCGTTTCCATCACCAATGCTGGATATATTAAGCGTACAAATCTTGATGAATTCCGTTCGCAAAAACGCGGCGGCAAAGGTACACAAGGCATGTCGATGAAGGATGAGGATTTTGTAACCAATCTCTTCGTTGCCAACACCCATACCCCGCTTCTCGTATTCACAACCGATGGAATGGCTTACAAGATCAAAACATGGCATCTGCCCCTATCAGGGCGAAATGCACGCGGCAAAGCCCTAGTCAACATCTTGCCAATCCAAGCGGGCGTGTCGATCGCAGCAATTATGCCCGTTGATGCGCCAGAAGGCGATTGGGAAAACCTCCATATCATGTTTGGCACATCTGAAGGATCTGTTCGCCGAAATGCGCTTTCCGATTTCATTAATGTCCGGGCAAATGGCAAAAATGCGATGAATCTTGAAGAAGGCACAACACTTGTCAATGCAAGGCTTTGCAATGAAAATCAAGATGTTATGCTGACAACTTCAGGTGGTCGCGCTATTCGATTTGCCGTTGGTGATATCCGCGTCTTTAAGGGCCGCGCATCTATGGGTGTTCGGGGCATTAAGCTTTCTGGCGATGATAAAGTTGTGTCGATGTGCATCCTTAACCATGTGGAAGCGACATCAGATGAGCGTACAGCCTATGGCAAAATGCGCCGCGCCATTATGAATGAAGGGGACACGGGTGATGTCGATACTACTGGTGCAGATTTTGATCTGTCACAAGAACGATATGCAGAGCTTTCCGCAGCCGAAGAATGGATCTTAACTGTCACAACTTCAGGTGCTGGCAAACGTTCATCTGCGCATGAATACCGCATTTCGGGGCGTGGCGGACAAGGCATCACAGCTGCTAATCTTGGCCGTCGTGATGATAAGATTGTAGCCTCCTTCCCTGTTGATGAGGATGATCAAATCATGCTTGCCACAACATCTGGGCAATCTATTCGCACCAAGGTTTCGGATGTCTCCAAACAAGGCCGTTCGGCTTCTGGTGTGAGCGTCTTCAAAACCAAGGATGGTGAAGAGGTCATCTCGGTGGCTTGGATAGCCGATCAAGGTGAAGAAGACGACGTTGATGAAGGAGACCTGCCAACTGATAATGCAGAAGGCGGCGAAGAATGATGGCTCGCCAATTTCTAATTTCAGCTATGATTGCATCAGTTTTTGCAACCTCAGCTTTATCGACGTCATTCGGGCCAAAGATGTATACCGAAAGTACAGTCTCATATGATAGTTATCTGCCTATTGATGAAGATATGGACACGGGTGACGGCACATCCTTGCAACTCTATACTGAAATTGGAACCCGACTATTTGCGGCCTTCTCAACTGGAATTTCTGTCAATCACGATCAAGGCAATACATTTGTAGCAAGCCATATAGGCTATAATTTTGGTAATCAAACATTGGCATTTATTGCAGGAAATATTTATGGCGATGTGCCTGCCAATTTCTATGGCCTTGAAGGGCGCGCAAATTACAAAGCCCTCACCTTAGATTTACGCCTTACCGATTGGGATATTGATGGTTTTGGTGATAGTTATCGTGTGGATGTGGATGCCAGCTATCAAATCAATGAGAAATGGTCAGCATTTTATGATTATACCCATTACAAGCTTGATGATGGCGATATAAATTTTGATGATTATCTCGTAGGTGTCTCTTATCAAGCGCTACCTTCTATGAGTGTTCAGCTTGGAGTTGGCGAATATCATCCCATTCGCGAAAGCACAGGTTATGATCAGGTATCTCGCAAAATACATATTGGTCTGAGTTACAATCTTGGTGATGAGCGAAATACACCAAAGCTTGACATCCCAAATCTTTCACAGTTTTAAACGCAAATTTTGCGAATGAATGGATATTCATGTCTAAACAAATTCACATCATCGGCGGCGGGCTTGCAGGTTCTGAATGCGCCTATTCCCTCGCACAATCAGGTCATAAGGTGACGCTATATGAGCAGCGCGGCGTGAAGCCAACTTTTGCCCATATCACAACAGATTTTGCAGAACTTGTTTGCTCAAATTCATTTCGATCAGATGATGATACGGGCAATGCGGTTGGCTTACTGCACCATGAAATGCGCCAATTAGGCTCGGTCGTTATGCGCGCAGCCGATAAGTTTTCTGTACCAGCGGGCAGCGCCTTAGCCGTTGATCGAGACGGATATTCAGGATTTGTAACAAATGAAATCGAAAACCACCCCAATATCACTGTGATACGCAAAGAAATCACATCAATACCGCGTGAAAGCGATGATATCTGGATTATTGCAACTGGCCCGCAAACCGATGGCGCCCTTGCCCTTGATATTGCCGATTTAACTGGCCAAGAACATCTCGCATTTTTTGATGCCATCGCACCAATCATCTATACTGAGAGCATTGATATGTCGAAGGCTTGGAGCCAGTCGCGCTATGACAAAGGCGAAACCGAGGAGGAACAGAAAGCCTATATCAATTGCCCAATGACCAAGGATCAATATGAGGCTTTCATTGATGCTCTTATGTCCTCTGAAAAAACTGAATTTCATGATTGGGAAAAAGATACGCCTTATTTTGATGGTTGTTTGCCGATTGAAATTATGGCCGAGCGCGGGCGTGAAACATTGCGTTTTGGCCCTATGAAACCAGTGGGCTTAACCAATCCTCACAGCGATGAAAAACCATATGCGGTTGTTCAACTGCGCCAAGATAACCAACTGAAAACCTTGTATAATATCGTTGGGTTTCAGACCAAAATGAAATATGGCGCTCAAAAAGACGTATTGCGCATGATCCCTGGGCTTGAAAATTCAGAATTCGCACGCTTGGGCGGTATTCACCGCAATTGCTTCATTCATTCACCAAGCTTGCTCAATGCTGATATGTCAATGAAATCTCATCCGCATATTCATTTTGCAGGGCAAATTACAGGTGTTGAGGGCTATGTCGAAAGTGCATCAATGGGATTGCTTTTGGGGACAATACTTGGTCAAAAACTTGTGGGCAATGATATCTCCCCGCCAAATATTTCAACGGCCATGGGAGCGCTTATTCACCATATTACGGGCGGTGCTGAAGCAAAGACTTTTCAACCGATGAATGTGAACTTTGGGCTTTTCCCACCAATTGATGCTAAAGGTGGGCGCAAAGGGCGCAAAGAACGCTATGCTGCCTATTGCGCACGCGGCAAAGAAGAGTTTGCACAATGGAAAAACTTCTAATCCGCGAACGTTTTGCGCCCTCTCCAACAGGCTTGCTGCACATCGGCCATGCTTATTCTGCTTTGTTGAGTTATGAAGCAGCGCGTGAGGGTGAATGGCTTTTGCGTATTGAGGATATTGATACTGCGCGCTGCAAAGAAGAGTTCAAAGCAGCGATTTTTGAAGATCTGAAATGGCTGGGGCTTAGCTGGAAAGAACCCGTAGCTTTTCAAAGCGAGCGCTTGGAGGCCTATAAAGATGCGCTTAAAACTCTCAAGTCATTAGGGGTTATCTATGGCTGTGAATGTAGCCGTGGTGATATCAAATTAGCACTTTCCGCGCACCAAGAAGGCGATATCGCACAGCTCCCATATCCGCGAACATGTCGTGGTAAACAATTAGATGGTGATAATTTAGCTTATCGTCTTGATATGGAGCGCGCTTTGGAATTGGTTAGCTCTCTTTCCTATCGTGAAATTGGCCAAGGCCGTGATGAAATTATTCATATCAGTCGCGAACAGCTTGCCCAAATAGGTGATATTATCCTTGCAAGGCGTGACATCGGAACAAGCTATCATATGGCTGTTGTTGTTGATGACGCATTTCAAGACATAACCCATGTCACGCGCGGTTCTGATATGGAAAGTGAAACAGCAATCCATATCCTTTTACAGAGCATTCTTGAGCTGCCTACACCTATTTATCGCCATCATAAGCTTATTCGTGATGAAAATGGGAAAAGGCTTGCAAAGCGTGATGATGCCCGGTCGATAAGATCATTGCGTGAAATGGGCGTGAGCGCCGAAAATATTAAAAATATATCATGAAAAGACGATTGCTTAATGAAATATTCACGTTTTTTAGCCAAAATGTAATGGAGCGTTCGCATCCCCCATCCCTAACTGCCGAACGCTCAACTTATCTCATAGTTTTAAAATTTCAATTTCTTCACCTGTGGTAATATCGGTATAAAAGCAATGCCTGCGCCCCGTATGACATGCAGCTCCAACTTGCTCAACCAGCGCCAAAAGACAATCTTTGTCACAATCATATCGCAACTCGACCAAGGCTTGTGTATGGCCTGAAGTTTCTCCCTTTACCCAAAACTCCGAACGTGAGCGCGACCAATATGTCATTTTTTTCGTTGAAATTGTCTTTTCAACGGCATTTGCATTCATCCACGCCATCATCAGCACTTCAAGTGTGTTTGCATCCTGAGTAATGCAGGGGATTAACCCCTGCTCATTATATTTCAGTGTGTTTGGATCAAAGGCCATTGCAATTGCTCTTTCTTGAATTTATCTCATTAACCATGAGCACAGAAAATCTGTTTGACCTTTATTCCCAAAAAATCCTCGCATTGGCAATGGATATTCCACATATAACGCCTATTGAAGAGTTTGATGGAAGCGCCTTATGCCGTTCACCTGTTTGTGGTTCACAAATTGAAGCGAAGATTTACTTACATAAAGATATGATTTCTGCATATGCGCAAGATGTAAAAACCTGTGCGCTCGGCCAAGCTTCTGCCGCCATTTTTGGCCGACATGTTTTGGGCAAAACCGCCAAAGATATCGAAAAACTCCAAACAGAACTTGTTAAGTTCCTAAAAGAAAACGGCGACACTCCATCGGCTCCTTTTGAAGAATATCATATACTCATTGCAGCAAGAGATTATAAAAACCGTCACGCATCTATTTTGCTGGCGGTCGATGTCTGTCTGGAGGCCATTAAAAATGCGACAAAAAAAACTCCCCATAAATGAGGAGCGAAGTTTGAGGCAGGTTCATAGCAACGCTATGAATTGAGGGGTAGACTTAGAATATCATCCAGGACATGCCCGCACAAATAGCGGCAAGAAAGGCGGCAGTGGCAGCAATATCAGAAACAATTCCACTTTGCTGTGTATCAAAGCTATCTTCGATTTTGTAAATCCATTTTGCCATCATTATCTCCTGATTATTCAATTTCTACACGCACATGTTCTCACTTTGTTCCTTAACCGTCAAGAACAAAGTGAGAACATTTTAATAAAATTATCATTACTTAATAATAACAATAACTTACGACTTTGTGAGAAGGCCTATAGATTGATCACGTTCGGTTAAATACAGAAGAACACGGAGCGCCTGCCCGCGCTCACTGTCCAAATTCGGATCTTCTGCGGCGATGATTTTTGCATCATCATGCGCGATTCGCAGTAAATCTTGATGCACTTCAAGATCCGCAATTTTAAATTTTGGCAAGCCAGATTGAGCCGTACCAATCAGATCACCTGCCCCACGCATACGCATATCCGCGTCAGCGAGAAAAAAACCATCATCACTTTGGCGCATAAGCTCCAAACGCTCACGACCCGTTTCGCTGATTTTATTTCCATAAAGAAGAATGCAATTTGATTTGGTTGCCCCTCGCCCAACACGACCGCGCAGCTGATGAAGTTGCGATAATCCGAAACGTTCAGCACCCTCTATCACCATTATCGAGGCATTTGGTACGTCCACACCGACTTCAATGACGGTTGTCGCGACCAAAACCGAAATCTCGCCTGCGCGAAATGCATTCATAATAGCAGCTTTTTCACTGGCATCCATTTGCCCATGAACAATACCAACATGATCATGACCAATAAGCTCACTCAGAACAGCATGTCGATCAACCGCAGCTGTATAATCAAGAAACTCACTTTCGCTCACAAGCGGACAAACCCAATAAGCTTGCCGCCCTTCACTCACGACTTTTTTGATACGCATGCATAATGCATCCAGTTTTTCACTCGCGAGCAGACTTGTTTCAATTGGGGTGCGACCAGCTGGCTTCTCATCAAGAATAGACATATCCATTTCACCATAAACAGCCATGGCAAGCGAGCGCGGAATTGGTGTTGCACTCATTGCAAGCAGATCAACCGCACCGCCCTTATCGATCAACCGTTTTCGTTCATTCACACCAAATCGATGCTGTTCATCAATCACCGCAAGGCCAAGATTCGCAAACTCGACCGCATCTTGAAAAATGGCATGCGTACCAATCGCGATCTGTGCCTTGCCCGATCTTAAAAGCTCTTGAGCCTCACGCTTAGCAGCAGCACCATCTGCTCCAATAACCAGAACGGCTTTAAATCCAAGACTTTCAAACATTGGCTCAAGTGCAGCAAAATGTTGACGGGCGAGGATTTCTGTTGGAGCCAAAAGTGCCGATTGAAACCCTGCGCCCGCCATGGCCACTATCGCCATAAAAGCAACGGCCGTTTTACCCGCGCCCACATCACCTTGCACCATTCGGAACATCCGTTTGGAGCTAGAGAAATCTTCCCTTATCTCATTAATCACGCGCTTTTGCGCGCCCGTGAACTCAAATGAGAAAAGCGATTGCGCTTGTTTCATCAAGACATCATCAATGCTTATCTCTTTACCGCGGGGCGCTTTCCGCTTCGCACGGACAAGGCTTAATGCCAGTTGATGGGATAAAAGCTCATCATATGCCAAACGCATTCGCGCAGGCGCATCATGCGCGATATCAACAACAGAATCGGGAGAATGGCTAGCTAAAAGCGCATCGCACCAATTTGGGAATTTATGTTGTTTTTGCAAATCTTCGCGGTGCCATTCGGGCAAATTTGAAGCAAGATCAATTGCGCCTTTTATGGATTTACTGACAAGCTTTTGGGTTAAGCCCTCACTTAAACCGTATTGCGGCTCGATATGCGCAATTTCATTGTGATCTAGTCCAACATAATCGGGGTGAATAATTTGCAAGCCTTCGCCATATCGTTCAAGTTTCCCAGAAATGATGCGTGTCTCACCCATCGGTAATATTTGCCCAAGATATTTACCATTGCCACGAAAATAGGTCAGTTCGATATCTTGGTTCTCAAGCATAAAACGAATGCGATAAGGCGCTGAGCGCGTTCGACCAGCCACATGCCCGCCGACAATGCCTTCTAATATCACATATCGCCCCAGATAAGCATCAAGACGCCCTTCTGGAATGACGCGCTCTATACAGCTGTTCGGCAAATGAAAGAGCAGATCCTTCACACGTTCAATACCAATTCGTGCGAAAGATTCCTGTGTCTTCTTACCAATGCCTGAAATATTCGCAATGGACGCAAATAAACCAAAGAGGATTTCTGGCCTACTCAAAGGGTTGCCCATCTAATACGAGATTGAATTTTTCTTCATCAAGAACGATTAATCCGAGTTCCAATGCTTTTTTGGCTTTTGACCCTGCACCTGGGCCCGCGACAACAAAATCGGTCTTTGATGATACTGATGAAGACACTTTGGCACCCAAACCTTCAGCGCGAACTTTGGCTTCTGATCGCGACATATTCTCTAAATTGCCCGTAAATACAACAATTTTACCTTCAAAAACACTGCCGCTTGATTGAAGTGGTTCGACATCCAATATCTGAAGTTGCGCGATCAAATCATCAATGATTTTGCGCTGGACTGGGTTTTGGAATGTGGAGATAAGCGATTTTACAACAACAGGGCCAACGCCATCAATATTGGAAAGACGCTCTTGTGAATCCTCACCATCAATTATCTTAATAAAATTATCTAAACTATTGAGGTGTAATGATAAATCTCTAGATGTTCCAGCGCCGACATGCCGTATACCAAGTGAAAACAAAAAACGATCAAGCGGCACCTCACGAACCATATCGATGGATGCAAATAGGTTTTGAACCGATAATTTACCAAAACCTTCGGTGTTCTCAAGCTTGTCACGATAAATGCTTAAATTGAAAATATCACTTGGCGTCTTGACCCAGCCTAGCCCATAAAAATACTCAATTTGCTTTGCGCCCAAACCATCAATATTAAAGGCATCACGTGACACAAAATGCTTGAGGCCTTCAACAGCTTGAGCGGGGCAAACAAGCCCCCCTGTGCATCGGTGAACAGCCTCGCCCTCCTCGCGAACGACAGGCGAACCACATTCTGGGCAAGCATTCGGAAACTCAAATACAACCGTATTTTCAGGACGTTCTGCAATAAGCACATCTTTAATTTTGGGGATCACATCGCCTGCGCGGTAAATCTCGACTAGATCACCGACACGAATGTCTCGCCCATCTCTGATTGGTTTTCCCTTGCTGTCAAAACCTAAGATATAATCCGCATTATGAAGTGTGGCATTTGAAACAACCACCCCCCCAACGGTAACAGGATCAAGACGCGCAACAGGTGAAAGCGCACCAGTCCTTCCTATTTGAATATCAATTGCAAGCAGTCTTGTGAAAGCCGATTCTGAGGGCAGTTTATGAGCGATCGCCCAACGCGGAGTGGTCGAGCGGAAACCCAAACGCTTTTGCAAATCTAAAGCATCAAGCTTGTAAACAACACCATCAATATCATATGGAATATCGGATCGATGGGTTAATATATGCTGATAATGCTCGGAAAGCTCGGTGATATTTTCACACGATTTTGCAAGTTTGTCCGTCTGAAAACCCCAATCTCGAAAAGCTAAATTTGCATCACTTTGGCTTACAAAAGGCATTGATGACATTTCACCCCAGGCATAGGCCATAAAGCGCAGTGGCCGTTTAGCCGTCACATTCGGATCAATTTGGCGAAGTGAACCTGCGGCTGCATTGCGCGGATTGGCAGCAATTTTTCGGCCTGCCTTTTTTTCAACTTCATTAAAGTCAGCAAAAGCACCACGCTCCATATAAACCTCGCCGCGAATTTCAACGACATCTATTTCCGTGGCAATTTTATGAGGAATATCGGCAATCGTTTTGGCATTATGGGTAACATCTTCACCCTCCTCACCATCACCCCGCGTTGCCGCATAAATCAATTCACCGCTTTCATAACGAAGTGATAACGATAAACCATCTATTTTAGGTTCGGCAAAATAGGTTAATGGCGCATCGGGAAGAGACAAAAAATCACGAATATATCGATCAAAATCGGCAATATCTTCTTCATTAAAAGCATTCGCCAAAGACAGCATTGGGCGTGCATGGCGGATTTTAGAAAAACCTTTACTTGATCGCGCACCAACTTGATTGGCAGCCTTCGACTTTAAGCCATGGTCAGATTCAATATGTTTAGCCAAACGCATTAAACGATCATAATCATCATCATTCATTATAGGATCATCGCCATCATGATAAGCTGAAAGAGCCTCGATTAATAAGGCATCCACCCTTACCAACAATGCATTCGGATTGTTTATTTCACCCTGTTCAAACGCAAAAATGTCTTCTAATTGAGTACGGTCAATCATAATGTCTATATATCCTTACGGGTTCATATGGATATGTTTAGACAATTTTTTAGCAACAAAAAAGGGGCTGATTGCCCCTTATTTATCTATGCGCTCGCGGCGTGAGGTTCGCTCTCAATTGTATCGTCAGGTTCACGCAGAACATAGCCACGCCCCCAGACCGTCTCAATAAAGTTCTCTCCGCCCGTCACTTCAGCTAGTTTTTTACGAAGCTTACAAATAAACACATCGATAATTTTGAGTTCAGGCTCATCAAGTCCACCATAAAGATGGTTCAAGAACATTTCCTTGGTCATGGTTGTGCCTTTTCGTAGCGATAGAAGCTCGAATATTTGATATTCCTTACCCGTCAAGCGCACCAATTTGCCATTTGCGAAAACAGATTTAGCTTCAAGATCAAGTGTTAAAGATCCTGTCTCGATGACCGAACGTGCATGGCCACGTGACCTGCGGATAATCGCACTTACACGAGCGATCAATTCTTCACGTTGGAATGGCTTGATCAAATAATCATCAGCGCCAAGTCCAAAATTATGGAGCTTTGTTTCAATTTCATCATTTCCTGTCAAAATTAAGACTGGTGTCTCAATTTTTGCACGGCGCATATGCTTTAAAACCTCACTGCCATCCACATCAGGCAAAGTCAGGTCCAGAATGATCAAATCATAATCATAAACCTTAACGAGATCGAGACCCTCTTCACCATGAGGCGTCGAAAATACATTAAATCCCTCGGCTTTCAACATCATCTCTAAACTTTTTAGAGTAGTTGGATCATCTTCTATAAGTAATAGTCTCATTTTCCCCTCCATAACGGGTATTAAAATCATTTGCTGCGATGCTTACGGTCTAAAATAAAGCATTATATTTCAGTACTTGCAGTTAATCGCCGTTTATAAAAACCAATTTTTATTCCTTTTCATAAATTAGCCTTCGATCGCAGTGTTAAATCTCTAGTCATTTTATATTAACCAAGAATAACCCAAAAACCGTTTAACAAAAGTTAACAAAAGCATATTCTTTAAATAAAAATTGTTTATGGTTAATAAAAACGCACCAATTTCAACAAAAATCGTTAATTTATATAAATATATCGTTTAAAATTACAAAATAATTGTATGGAAATATAAAATATCCTTATACTCGCCTTAAATCAACCAAAAATTGAGATATAGTCATCACTATGAACAATATGATTCTTTATACAGGTTATCTTTTTGTAGCGCTTGGCGTCGTTGTGTTGGTAATAATGGCGGCATTTGGACTTCGCATGCATAAACTTGGCGCAGATGAGAGAAAACAACAAATCCAGCGCTTAGTTGTGATGAATTTTTCAGGAATCGGTCTGGCTCTAATCGGATTAATAATGATTGTTATGAGTTCATTTTTCTAAGAACTTCATCATTAACTCATATATTGTTTGCATATCTTCATCTCGAGAAAAACCGTGATCAGCATTTTTGACGAGGCGTAGTTCCAAATCATCACATGTAATTGCCTCTGCAAATTGTAAAGCTTGGGAAGTCGGAACTGAACCATCAGCCATTCCATGGAGCAACCGAACTGGAAACGGCATATCCAATTGAGATTTTAGCACCTGACTATTTTCACCGCCCTCCATCAATGCGCGCCCTATTTGATAAGGTTCGGGATATCCTGAGGGCAATTCTACAATTTCTCCGGCTTGAATTTGATCATATTGATCTTGGGTCAGCTTGGGGCGAAAGCTTATTTCTGTAAAATCAGGCGCAGCAGCAATGCCAATAAAGCCCAAAATTCGTTCCGCACGCTTTTTTGCAAGCAATGCCCCTATCCACCCCCCAAGTGAGGATCCCAAAATCAGTATTTTGCCCTTTATCAATTTATCAACGATATGCACGGCATCTTGCGCCCAGTGATCAATGCCAAAATCGGTAAAAACACCTGAACTCTCGCCGTGACCGCGATAGTCAAATCGGACCATTGGATAATCATTTTCTTCAGCCCAAGCCGAAATCAGTGATGCCTTTGTACCATTCATAGAGGAACTTAACCCACCCAAATACAAAATTGTAGGCTTCGAATCTGGGCTTGCATTGGCAAAACTCTGCATATATGCAATGCGAGAATTATCGCCGATTTCTAAAAATTGTGTGACCATCGTTCAAGGATCCCAATTAATGCTGCCACTTACTGATAGCAATTCTGATTTTTATGTTTTGCAGCTCGCAACAGAAGTCGAGCCTGCATCCATGCAAAAATGGATAGCTGAAATCTCTTTTGTGATCAACACAATGGGTGGAAAATCAATAATACCTTCAGCAATCGGTCGCACAGAGCCTATATTTCGACGTCAAGGGGCTCTTGTTATAGACGAACCTCTTAATGAGAGCATGAAACGCGGCGCAATATCGCGCCTCAAAACACTTTGCATAGCACATGAAATATCAGCATATATCGCTCATGATGCAAAAACTGTGAAACTTGCGAAAACACTTCGAAAAACCTGGCCTGCTCCCATAATTTTTATATATCATAAACTGATTAAAGAGACAGGATTTTTTGCGCGTAAGTCATCAAAATTAGATATCAATCAAATCGATCATTTTATTGTGCCGTCCTTGGCTGCAAGTGATCATTTAATGACGGCGTTTGAAATTGAAAAAAGACGCATTTCAATTGTTCGCGAAGGATTGGATCTGGCGCATATTTCTGATCAGAAAATCTCTCATGAACGTACTGTTAGTCTTGCGCATTCATGGGGCGTTATTGAGAAAGTTGATGAAATTGTTCTCATTCCACAGGTTTTTTCTAGCCTTAAATGGCAGAACAATTTAATATCATTGCTATCCAATTGGACAAAAATGGGCCGTGATGATGTCCATTTTGTTGTGATTGGTGATGATGAAGGCAGCGCTGCCCTTTCGCAGCTCTCATCAAAAATTTCTCGTCAATGTCCATCTATATCAATCCAATTTGTGGGTCATTGTGCGGATTTAGAAGCTGCAATCAAACTCTCGAGCATGATCGCTATATTAAATGGTGACACCAAGATTTCGTATTCAAATGCATTACTCGCACAGGCCATTGGCCGTTTTGTTATTCTTCCCTCGAGCACTGCCTCAAAGGAGTTTATCTTAAATGGTGAATCTGGAAAAATTGCCAAAAACCAAGATGAATACCCCCAAATCATAGCCGCCGCTATTGATAGAGATGAGAGAGAGCGCAAAGCCGATGCAGAATCTGGACGCAAATTTATTACAGAGAATAATTCGCGCGCCGCTATGCACGCCGCGCTGAAAGCTGTTTTTGAAAATGACCGTATAGCCTAAAAGGCGCTTAAAGCGCCGATTTTGCTTTTTTCACAACATTTTCAACCGTAAATCCGAATTCTTGGAACACACGGCCACCGGGTGCAGATGCGCCAAATCCAGTCATACCAATAAACTGATCTTTATGGCGAAGCATCAAATCCCAGCCTTGTTGTATGGCGGCTTCAATACCTATGCGCGGAGCTTGACCAAGAACTTCTGAGCGATATTCTTCAGTTTGTTCTGCAAAAATCTCAAAACATGGCGCCGAAACGACCGCTGCACTGACGCCATCTTTTGCAAGTTCTTCAGCAGCATTCATGGCAAGCTCAACTTCTGAACCCGTGGCAACCAATGTGATGTCACGTTTTTCAACATCGCGCAGCACATAAGCCCCCTTATCCGAACGCATCGCACCATCTTTGCGTAGACAAGCCAAATTTTGACGCGAAAGTGCCAGAACCGTTGGTGTTTTTTCAGATGCCAATGCAAGTTCCCATGCCTCAGCTGTTTCAACAGCATCACAAGGACGGATGACGCGCATATTTGGTATTGCTCTTAAAGAAGCAAGCGTTTCAACGGGTTGGTGCGTTGGGCCATCTTCGCCTTGGCCGATACTGTCATGGGAAAGCACATAAATCACACCAAGTTCCATCAATGCAGACAAACGCATAGCACCACGCATATAATCAGCAAAAACGAGGAATGTGCCGCCATAAGGGCGGAAGCCACCATGAACAAACATACCATTCATCACAGCTGCCATGGCATGCTCGCGCACGCCATAATGCACATAGCGTTCATTATAACTATCTGATTGTATGGGTTTTGTTTGTGAAGATGCTGTCAAATTGGAACCTGTCAAATCAGCAGAACCGCCAATTGTCAAATCTGTCACATTATTCACTATCTCAAGAACCATTTGTGAAGCTTTGCGTGAAGCAACTTTTGGCGCGTCCGCAACAAGTTGTGTGCGGTAATCACTTAGAGCTTTTGATACAGCTTTTTGATCAACACCTTTCAATTGAGCCTCAAACGCAGATTTTTGATCGCTTGCGTTTAAGCGGCTCTCCCACTCAGCGCGGGATTCTTTTCCGCGACGAGCAATCGCTTCCCATGATGATTTGATATCTGAAGGGATAACGAAGGCTTCATGTTCCCAGTTCAAATGAGCGCGAGCAGCCGCGATTTCATCAACACCAATCGGTGCCCCATGGACATTATGCCCACCTTGTTTATTGGGAGCGCCATAGCCGATAATTGTGCGACAGGCGATCATGGATGGGCGCGGATCTTTTTGCGCCGCTTCGATGGCTGCTGCAATTTCGTCATGATTATGCCCATCAACAGATTGTACATGCCAACCAGATGCCTCAAAACGTGCTTGTTGTGAGGTGCTTGTCGCCACATCCGTATCCCCATCAATCGTAATACGGTTATCATCCCACATCACAATCATAGATCCAAGTTTCAAATGACCTGCCATATCGATGGCTTCATGAGAGACACCTTCCATCAAGCAACCATCGCCCGCGATCACATATGTAAAATGCTTCACCAAATCATCGCCATAACGCGCGTTCATCATACGTTCAGCAAGTGCCATGCCAACCGCATTTGTGATGCCTTGCCCAAGAGGGCCTGTTGTCGTTTCTATGCCATCGGCATGGCCATATTCAGGATGCCCAGCTGTTTTTGAGCCCCATTGACGGAAATTCTTAATTTCTTCGATAGGCATATCTTTATAGCCAAGAAGATGATGAATGGCATAAATAAGCATAGAGCCGTGCCCTGCCGAAAGCACAAAACGATCACGATCAGCCCATTTTGGGTTTGATGGGTCGATTTTGATAAAGCGATTAAACAAAACAGTCGCCACATCAGCAGCGCCCATTGGCAACCCGGGATGGCCAGAATTCGCAGCTTGTACGGCATCCATGGCTAGGAAGCGGATGGCATTGGCCATTTGTGTTTCGGTTATGTTGTTCGCAGTCATTTTGGGCACTCCATTTTTTGTTGAGGAAGGCTTAACAAGTTTGAATGAACGGGAAAAGAGCTTTTCGTGGTTTTTTCGTTATTTAATGCAGGCATTGAGATGGCTTGAGATCACATCACGCGCCCCACGCTCAATTTGCCCCGCGCGCTTGCTTACATATTGCCCTGCTGGAACCGCTTGATAGGATTTTGGGTTTGGCAAAACTGCCGCCAATAGCGCCATTTGGTGTGTGCTTAAATCTTTCGCATGGACATTAAAATGATGCAAAGCCGCCTGCTCTATGCCAAACACGCCTGTATCATATTCAATAATATTCATATAAATTTCAACAATCCGCTCTTTAGGCAATGCAATTTCAACGATCAAAGTGAGAGGAATCTCAATGGCTTTACGTGCATATTTTGAAAGTTTTGAGTTTCCTTGCCATAAAAACAGATTTTTGACCATTTGCTGTGAGATTGTTGAACCGCCGCGATCTGCGCCCTCATTGATTAGCTTCCACAAAACCTGCCATTCAACGCCGTGATGATTGCAAAACCCGCTATCTTCGGCCGCAATCAAGTTCGCTGGAATATGTTCAGGCATCTCACTCATGCTCACCCAATCATATTTAATGCTGCCAAGGCGTGCGCGTTCATTGGTCATATAGGATGTGTGGGGCACAGGCAAAAATCGCACCCAAATCAGCGCGATTGCAAAGCATACACCAAAAAATAAAACTGTGCGTCCAATTAATTTTCTGAGTCTTCTCACGCTTTCATGACTCCATAAGCAAAAACCATTAACTACCCTCTATAATTCAATTGCTCAAGTCGCTATGAAGCCCATAGGAGCGCGAATATGTCACAATACCAAATCAAAGCCGATCTTGGGCCAACCAATACAGGCAAAACACATCGTGCGATCACCCGCATGTTGCAATATCGCTCTGGCGTTATCGGTCTACCATTGCGGCTTTTGGCAAGAGAAGTTTATGACAAATTATGCACCCAAGTGAACCCGCAAGAGGTCGCGCTGATTACGGGTGAAGAGCGCATAGTTGGACCACGCGCAAGATATTGGGTCGCGACCGTTGAGGCCATGCCGCGTGATTTTTCTGCTGAAATTGTGATCATTGATGAGGTTCAGCTCGCAGCTGACCCCGAACGCGGGCACATCTTTACCGATCGAATACTCAACACACGCGGCACCAAAGAAACTTTGTTACTTGGTTCACATGCAATGCGCCCCCTTTTGCAAAGGCTTTTTCCAGATGCGCATTTTGAAACCAGTGAACGTTTTTCAACCCTGTCTTGGGCTGGCCGCAAAAAACTCGCTTCATTACCACCTCGCTCAGCCATCGTAGCGTTTTCAACAGATGAGGTTTATGCAACGGCAGAGTTTTTACGGCGCCAGCATGGCGGTGCTGCCGTGGTGATGGGCGCGCTTTCACCGCGAACGCGCAATGCGCAAGTGGATATGTATCAACGTGGTGAAGTTGATTATATTGTGGCTACTGATGCCATCGGAATGGGGCTTAATCTTGATATTGATTATGTATTTTTTGCGGGCACTGAAAAATTTGATGGGAGAAGACATCGCAACCTCTTTCCTCATGAAATGGCTCAAATCGCTGGTCGTGCAGGTCGGTTTCAACGAGATGGAAAATTTGGCATAACTGCGGGCGCTCTCGATTTTTCTCCTGAACTTGTCACGGCGATTGAAGGCCATCATTTTGCACCGATCAAACATATGGAATGGCGCAATTCTGATTTAAACTTTTCAAGCATTGATCGTTTGATCCGTGATTTGGAAAAACCACCAAGCATGGAGATTTTTGCCCGTGCGCGCGAAAGTGACGATTTGCGTCTCTTGCGTCATTTCGCCCGTATGGAGGATATCCGCGCGATCTGCACCCACCCCAAACATATTGAAATGCTGTGGGATGTATGCGGACTGCCCGATTTTCCAAAATTCGCGGCAGGTGAACATATTGCACTTGCTGAACGTATTTATCGCAATCTCAGATCGCCTCTGGGGCGAATCAGTGCCGATTATGTCCGCAAAACTGTTGATCAACTCGCACGCCCCCATCACAATATCGAGATAATCGCTCGAAAACTGGCGCAAATCCGCACATGGACATATATTGCGCAAAGAAATGATTGGTTAGAGGATGCACAGTATTGGCGCGAGCGCACACGTGCGGTAGAAGATCAATTATCCGATGCGCTTCATCAAGCGTTGATTTTAAGTTTTGTAGATAGTCGAACCAGCCATTTGCGCAGACGACTTAAGGAAAAGGAAATATTGATGGCCGAAGTTAACGAGGCAGGTGAAGTCATGGTGGAAGGTCAATTTGTTGGCCAACTGAATGGGTTTCAATTCCAATTGGATCCCAAAGCTGAAGGTGCTGAGGCCAAAACCATTGCCGCCGCTGCCAAAGAAGCCCTGCTTCCTGTCTTTCATCTTCGTTCTGATAAATTTTATAACGCTACAGATCGTGATATTTCCCTCAGCGAGCAATATGCTATTATGTGGGATGGCGCCGTTATTGGCAATTTGAGCAAAGGTGCGAGTGCGCTAGAGCCAAAAGTCACGGCATTTGTGGATGATACATTGCCAACGGAAATACGCGAGAAGATTGAGCGCCGTCTTGGCCATTGGATTGAACGCCGTCGAACAGAGCAGCTTGCGCCCCTCCTTGCGCTTCGTGATGACGAAACATTAAGTGGCATGGTCCGCGGCGTGGCATTCCAACTTGTCGAAGCGATGGGTGTGATACCACGCGAACGGATTGCGAATGACATCAAAGCCCTTTCACAAGAAGAACGCGGGCAATTACGCAAACATGGTGTGCGCTTTGGACAATATTCTATATTTATGCCCTTGCTATTAAAGCCCGCACCAACCGAATTGCGCCTTGTGCTGTCATCAATCTGGCGCGAAGAAACAGATATCGTTACCCCTCCTCCTGCGGGTCTTGTGACAATTCCAGCTGATGCCAGTTACCAAACGCATCACTATGATCTTGCGGGATATCGCCTTGTCGGCGAGCGTGCAATCCGCATTGATATGCTTGAGCGCTTGGCTGATCTGCTTCGCGACAAAGATCGTTTTGCGGGCTTTGAAGCAAATCCTGATATGCTTTCCATTACGGGCCTCACTTTGGAGCAATTTGCCAATGTAATGGAAAATCTCAGTTTTATTGCAGAGAAAAACGAGCGCGATGCCCCCGTTAAAGTTAAGCCAGCGGTTGAGGGAGAAGCCCCTGCTGAAGAAGCGGCTCCTGAGAAAGAAGTGTTTTATATTTTCAAAATCAAGCCGCGCGCGCGCCCAAATGCAGGGCAGCGCGACCATGCCTCCAAGAAGAAATTCACAAAAAAACCAAATCAAAAATCGGGTCAAAAATTCGAGAAAAAGCCTGCAAAAGACAAACCGCTTGATCCTGATAACCCCTTTGCAGCTCTCATGGCACTAAAGGATAAATCTTGAGCGACGCCATAACTGAACAGCGGATCGATCAGTGTTTATATCATCTGCGCTTTTTCAAAACGCGGGCACTTGCGCAAGCATTGATCGAAAAAGGCCGCGTGCGCATAAACGGTACACGTGTTTATAAATCTTCGCGCAAGGTAAAAATCAACGATGTTTTGGTTTTTGCGCAAGGTGATAAAATTCGCTCTATAAAAGTGACGGGGTTTCTCGCCTCGCGTGAAGGCCCTGCAAACGCGCAAGCCAAATATGAAGAAGCAATCGCCTCGGAAAGCTCTGAACCTTCATATCATCGTAAATAACGAGCCAAATGGGTGTATTTGTTAGAAAAACAAGTTAATCTCGCATTTTTAAGGCTTGAAGAACACCAATCTATTCCCTAAATAGTTCTCATCAAGGAGTAGCTATGACCTATATCGTAAATGACAATTGTATCGCCTGCAAATACACTGATTGTGTAGAGGTTTGCCCTGTAGATTGTTTTTATGAAGGTGAGAACATGCTCGTCATCCACCCTGATGAATGTATTGATTGTGGTGTTTGTGAGCCCGAATGCCCTGCTGATGCGATCAAACCTGATACTGAACCTGATACCGAACATTGGGTTGAATTTAACCGCAAATATTCCGAAATGTGGCCTGTTATTCTTGAGCGCAAAGACCCATTACCTGATGCCGAGGCGCGTGATGGAGAAACTGGTAAGCTGGAAACATATTTTTCTGAAAAACCAGGCGGCTAATTTTAGGCATTTTCTTGCCTGACGGCACGTCATTTTCATCTTTCTTCTTAAATTCATTGTCATTTAGGATTTTGATACTACATTGATATGATATCAAATGGAGAAAAGCATGTCTGACATTCTAAAAAAAGCACAAGAACAACTTTCAACAAAATTCGCAGATTCTGATTTTGATAATTCCGTCAAATTCGTTATCAATGGCGAAGGTGCATTATCATATAGCAATGGTGAAGTTACAATTGCTGATGAGGACACAGATGTGACATTGACAGCCGATGCCGATGTTTTCGAAGATATCCTTGCTGGCGACCTTGATGGTGCAAGTGCTTTCATGTCTGGAAAGATGCAAATAGATGGTGATATGGGATTGGCCATGCAACTTGGTCAAGTTCTCAGCTAATGAACCCTGCCCCCTTATATGGCGACCATCCCGTCCGTGAATTTGCGGTATGTGAATTTATATCGGTAAATCCAGTTACGCAGCTGCGCGTTGCAAAATGGATGGGTGGTTCGCGTGGCACAGTGCACATATTTAATGGTCGTACTGAATATATCGAAAAATATTATGATGTGATTGCAAACTTTTTGTCATGTGGATTTAACGTCACAGCGCATGATTGGCGTGGCCAAGGTTTGTCAACGCGCAATGAGGAATATCCGTCGCGCTGCCATATTATGGATTTTGATGAGCACCAAAATGATGCTCGCGCTGTCATGGCGCATTTTTCTGACATGGCTGGCCCACATTATCTATTCTGTCATTCTATGGGAGGCGCAATCGGAACACGTTATATTGCAGAAAACGACGGCATTAAGGCTGCAATGTTTTCGGCACCTATGTATGGTATTCATCTATCTCCATTCTTAGAAACGTTTCGCCCGATCATATTTAAGATGATGAAATCACTTGGTCTTCAATGGATGACAGCCCCTTCAACAAAAGATATAAATTACGAACTTCATGCCCGCTTTAAAAACAATTTATTAACCAGCTATAGGCCCTCTTGGGATCAATTGATCAAAAATGTAACTGATGATCCTGATCTGCAATGTGGAGGGCCTACATATTACTGGAGCAACGCTGCATATAAAGAGATGGAAGCTCTATCCAAAGTCAAACGCATTAAGACGCCTGCCCTTATGTTTTTAGGAACTGATGAAAAGGTCGTCTCTCCAAATGCTATTCATGAGCGCATGAAGATACAAGATAATTGGCGGCTTGTTGAATTGAAAAACGGGCGGCATGAATGTTATGTGGAAAACGATGAGATCCGCAAAGAATTTTGGTTAAATATAGACTTGTTTTTGGATCAATTTTCTTGAAGAAGCGCAATTGCCGCATCTGCTAGCTCAGATGTTGCCGCAGCAATAACGCGTCCAGTTTGATCAATCTCACCGCCATCCCAGCCACAGAACACACCGCCTGCGGTAAGCACAACTGCACGTGGAGCAGCGTAATCAAATGGCTTAAGCCCAGCCTCAATCACCAAATCAATATGGCCAGCGGCAAGCAAACCATAAGCATATCCATCCATTCCATAACGCGTGAGTTTGACATGTTGCTCAACGCGTTCAAATGCTTGGCGTTCATCAACAGAGCCAATCTCAGGGAATGTTGATGCCATTATGGTATTTTTAAGCAAAGTGGTTTTTGAAACTGAAATATCAATTTCTTCGTTTTTATGATGCCATTTTGACATTTTACCATGTGAAATAAAGCGTTCGCCCGTAAAAGGCTGCGACACAATGCCGATTTCAGAATGCCCATCAATGTCTAAACATATCAATATCGTAAATGTGGGCGAGCCTGCAACAAAGGCACGGGTGCCATCTATTGGGTCAATCGTCCAAACAAATCGGCTATCACTTTGGCGGTTCTCAAATTCTTCCCCAACAACGCGATCATCTGGGAAATGATTTGCAAGTTCCGTACGAAAATACTGTTCAATTTCTTTATCGGCAATCGTTACTGGATCATAATCAGCAAAGCCTGCTTTATTATTCACCTCCATATTGCGGCGAAAATAACGCGTCGCAATGCGTTCTAAGTCACCGAGAATACCGATGATAAAATCATATCTTGATTGAGTCGTTTCTGTCATAAACGCTGCATAGCAGAATTTTAAATTAAAAACAGCTGCGGCTTAACAATCTATTTGATCTCAATATCATCAGCGCCCTCAAATAGTTGAGCGATCTCGATTTTCAATACTTTTGATATCTCCCAAAGCATTGAAGCCGAGATACGGTTCGAACCCGTTTCATATTTTTGGATTTGCTGAAAACGTACACCAATGGCTTCACCCACTATTTGTTGGCTAAGCTTTTGCTCACGCCTAAATTGGCGAACCCGTGAGCCCACAAAAATGTCTATAGGATGTGTCATAAATTTTCCGTCAGTTAAATATACGAATATTAAATCACCAATAGATGAACCAAAATTAAATACGACAGAAAGGATAAAGATAATAATATTAAAATTATATATGGTTAACATGTGTATCATGGCATGGTTCTATGACAGAGAAACCATCCATATAGACTAAGAGCGATTATAAAACTGGAATGCCCCCATACCAATGAACATTGCAGCAACAAATATCCAAATATTTGTAAAACCAAAGCCCAGACCAACGATTGCAGGTCCTGGGCAAAGGCCGACCAAGCCCCAACCTATACCAAACATAATTGAGCCAGAAATCAGTTTTTTATCAATTATCTGCGGTGCTGGAGCAGGAAAATCGCCGCCAAATACAGGTTCGAAGCGCCTATCTCTCACACGCCAAGCGATGATCGACATCAAAACGGCTCCACCAAGGACAAAGCCAAGTGATGGATTCCATTGACCTGCAAAATCAAGAAAACCGCGCACAACCGCAGGGTTAACCATATGAGAAAGAATGAGGCCAAAACCGAAAACCAGGCCAGTGAAAAGTGAGATAACCAAACGCATTTTACTCTCCTATCCAAAGATATGATTTTGAATAAAAACGGTAAGGATTGCGGCAATCATAAATGTAAAAACCGCAACAAAACTTCGCTTTGAAAAGCGGCCAAGCCCACAAACACCATGGCCGCTTGTACAGCCTGAGCCCAAACGCGACCCGAAACCAACGAGCAAACCACCAATAACAATAATGGCAATATTCGACGTGATTTCAACGGAAGGCAATGTTGTGAATAATCCGTATATCGCTGGGGCTAGCAACATCCCAATGACGAAAAAAATCCGTTCCTTCCAATCACCTGGTGTCGTTAAGCTTATCAGTGCGCCGACTATCCCACTCACGCCCATTATACGGCCATTAAAAAGCATATATGCACCTGCGGAACCACCAATGAGAATGCCACCAATTAGAGCGGGCAAAAATTCTACCATTTTATTCTCCAATGACTAAATTCAATACTGCTATTGAGATGAATTACCCCAGCGATCTTGAAGTCTCTCAACGGCTTGAGCATTTTCGCTCAGAACTGGCTCAACGATTTTTTCCACAGCAATGGGGTCGATGACCTTAACTCCAGTAGCTACATTGGATATTTTCATTTTTCCCATCGCAGCAAGCACATTATAAGCCGCAACAATTTGATTAAATTTTGCAGTTAGTAAATTCGAACGTGCAGAAAGTAAATTTTGTTCTGCATCGAGTTTATCCAGAATTGTGCTCGCACCAAGCTCGAATTCAATTGCGGCGCCTTCATTGGCCACAGATTGGGCTTTAACAACTTGTGTATATGCACTGGAGGTGCTCACTGCGTTTTGATATTGAGAAAATGCAATTTGCGCCTGTGTTGCTGCATCTAGGCGGGCTGCATTGGTTTGCTGCGCACGCTGCTCAAGCACAGCTCGAGCTTGGCGCTCAAGCGCTGGATTCTCACCTCCTGTGTTGATGGGAATATCAAGTTGAAGCCCTACATTAACAGAATCTGATGGATCACTGCCATCTAAACTATCTTCATGACTGACAATGCCATATGCTGTAACGGTAGCACTTGAATTGCGTTGAGCGCGGCGGAAGTCATACATTGCGGCACGCTCAGCTTCCACAGCGGCTAACAACGAAGGCGCATTTCGGATGGCTTCTGCCTCAACAGCTGATGCAGATACTGGAATCTTTGGAGCATTGACTTCACTCAAATTACCTGGCGCCCGCCCCGTCAGTGACTTATAATCTTGCTGAGCAGAAATAAGTTCCGCCTCAGCCAGTGCAATTTGAGCAATCGCAGTTGCAGCTGTTGCTTTTGCAGCCGATACCTCTGCTAAGGTGGCCGCTCCCTCATCAAACGCAATATTCGAAGTCTGAACTTGCTTGTTTAAAACCTCGGCATTGTTTTTTTGAAGTGCAACATTTTGTTGCTTTTCAAGAACACTTAAATAGGCTTGGACTGTAGCCAATAAAATTTGTTGCTCTGTTGCTGCAAGTTGCGCTTGTGCAGCACGAACTTGCGCTCCAGCTGAATCAACTGCGAGCGCTGTTTGGCCTCCATCCCAAAGTAATAATGTGGCCGTCAAATCTGCAGAAAGGCTATCTGTTGTCTCACGATCTCCAAGCAAATTTTCATAATTCACGGCATTATAGACAGCCTGAAAATCAATCTGGGGACGTTTTGCGGATTTAGCAATCTCAATCAGCTCAAGTGTAGAGCGCAATGATGCACGCGTTGCGTTGATATCAGTATTATTTTCATATGCCCAACGCAATGCATCATTCAATGATTCCGCGTTCAAAGCTCCAACCGACATTGTAGACATCATGAGCGCGAACACACCCGATTTTATCTTCTTACTTATACCGAACACATGAGACCCTTCTCATTTTAAACTAAAACGTTTTATATAAAATCAAACTCTTCTTTTTTTATAAACTTTGACAAAATTGGCGCACTTGCATTGAAAAGAAGTTCACTTGCACTATGCCCATTGCTCATTTTCATAAGATATGCTGCAAACACATGGCCTTCTTCAACAATCGCAACCAAACGTCCATTGGGCTTAAGCTGCTCCAAAATGGCCTTCGGCACGTCTTGAACGGCTCCATTAAAAATAACAATATCATATGGGCCTGATTTTGGCGCACCTGCTTGAAGCTTACCCTGCACCACAACAGCATTATCAACACCTTGAGACGTTAAGTTGTCTTCAGCCTTTTTTGCAAGTTTTTTATCACTTTCAACAGCAATGACCGTTTGACAAAGAGCGCCAATAATAGCCGCTTCATAACCAAGCCCTGCACCAATCAGCAAAACCTCATCCGTTTTTTTAGGGGCAACAGCTTCAACGATGCGGGCAAGGCAGCGCGGCGTCATCATTTTGCGCTCAGCTGAAAGCGAAATTTCATGCTCGGCATAAACCAAAGAAACTTGATCAACGGGGACATAAATCTCACGTGGCACATTTAAAAAAGCACCTAAAAGCGCATAATTAGTGACATCTGCAGGGCGAATTTGGTTATCAACCATGCTGGTGCGGGATTTTCGTTGACTCATCGTTATCTTCCTTGAAAAATGGTGTAAACCTTACATGACCTATTTAAGCAATCCATAACTTAATTGCAATCGACAGAGCCTGTATTTTTCTGAAATGCTCTTGCGCAACAAATCAAAATTGATTATTGCATGCAAACATTTTGAGGCGAGTTGGCGGAGTGGTTACGCAGCGGATTGCAAATTCGTCTACATCGGTTCGATTCCGATACTCGCCTCCAAATGTTATTTCAAATTAAAATATGATTGAAATGCTTAATATATGACCTATCAGGATTGTTTAAGGTATTTTGACAACTCATTGATTTCTTGATCATTCATGTGAAGTCCGCGCTTTGTACGCCGCCAAATGATATCTTCGGCTGTTTCTGCAAATTCATTCTTAATAAGCCAATCAACTTCGCGACTGTAAAGACCTCCACCAAAATCCACGCCCAAATCTTGAACCGATTTTGCATCACCAAGAATGTCAAAGGCCTCTGTTCCATAGCTGCGGATAAATCTATTTGCGTCAATGAACGGATATTGCGTAGCCAGTTTTTCTGTCAGATCGTCACGATCATCAAGTGCAAAATCACCCCCAGGGAGCGGCGCATCATGTGTCCATGCTTTTGCTGGAATCTTTATAACGCTAGCCAATTTGGCAAGTGCGTCTTCGGCTAGCTTTCTATGTGTTGTAATCTTTCCACCAAATACATTGAGAAGTGGTGCGCCCTTCTCTGCCCGCAATGTCAGCACATATTCGCGCGTTGCCGCCGTCGCTGATTTCGCATTATCTTGATAAAGTGGCCTCACACCTGCATAGCGCCAAACGACATCATCGCGTGTGATGGGTTTTTGGAAATATTTTGAAGCAAAGCGGCGCAAGTAATCCGCCTCCTCATCGCTGCATATTGGCTTATCATCTGGATCATTTTCAGGGGCTTCTGTTGTGCCAATCAATGTAAATTCATCTTCATAGGGAATGGCAAAAATAATTCGACCATCATCACCTTGTAAAAAATAAGCTTTATCATGATCATATAGCTTTTTCGTCACGATATGACTGCCGCGCACGAGACGAATGCTCTCTGAGTTTGGAATGCCCATCGTGTCATGGATCAGTTCCTCAACCCAAGGGCCACCCGCATTCACAATCGTACGAGCTTGATGGACTGCCTCACGACCAGAATGCTCATCACGTGTAGTCACCAGCCACATATCCATTTGCCGCACCGCTGAAATTACCTTTGTGCGCGTGAAAATCTTTGCACTGCGGCTTTGTGCATCGCGGGCATTCAGAACAACAAGTCTTGAATCATCGACCCAACCATCGGAATATTCAAATGCAACGTCAAATTTAGGCAAAAGCGCCTCGCCCTCAATCGAATTTTTGAGCTTATATTTTGTTGTTGCAGGCAAAATTTTTCGACCACCCATATGATCATATAAAAATAACGCAGCTCTCAACACCCATGATGGGCGGCGGCCGCACGTCCATGGCATTGTATATTTGATAAATTTCGCGCTTGGTGTTGTGCTTGGATGCACCATTGCTGGATCAAATGGAATAACAAAGCGCATTGGCCAAGAAATATGGGGCATATTTTTAAGAAGAACTTCGCGCTCCTTGAGTGCCTTTTTCACAAGTGAAAATTCAAAATAATCAAGATAGCGCAAACCACCGTGAAATAGTTTTGTCGATGCCGAACTCGTCGCCGATGCCAGATCATTCATTTCAGCAAGCGTTACGTTTAAGCCTCGCCCAGCTGCATCGCGGGCAATCGCAGTGCCATTAATACCGCCGCCAATTATGAAAATATCGTTGATCTCGCCCATAAGTCTCTTTCTGAAAATTCATAACATATGTCGCCAACAGGCCAAGAATTGTCAAGTGGAACCTAGCAATCAGCCTTCCTATGCGTATCCAAACCACAGCAGTTTCAGCATTTGAAACTTAGTTAATGGTTTGAGCATGACAATGATTGGCCGCGCGGGTTTCGGCCATTTTTGGGGCTTATGTGTTTGATCGCCAACGCTGTGTATGACGGCATTCATAGCAAGCTCATTGGCGCCCAAATGCTGGCTCAGCGCCCTTATAAGTATCGGCAAGCTTTCGCGGCTTTCTTGAAATGCGGCAACCATTTGACACGCTACATCTAAGGGCGACCTGCTGTCCATAATGGCTTGCAAAACGGGATGATCATCAGCACGTTTGGGCAAGCGTTCAAGTGCTTCCGACCACCAAGCAAGTTTGATAGCATTGACCATATCTTCACTAGACGCATGTGATGCAGCCCACAACTCCACATCAAGCGATATAAGCGCCAGCAAAACAGGTCGCTTATCAAGCGGCGCCATCATCACACCCTTGAAAAAATGTGGCGCACGCGTTGCAACAATTTCGGCAGCTTGGTCTATACTGTTATTGTCGATCATACGGGGGCAATGCCTGATTGAACAAGCTTCCAATTCACGGCATCAAGAAGCGCTTCAAAACTCGCATCCACGATATTGGATGACACACCAACCGTGGACCAATAATTGCCATCTTCATCACGGCTGTCAATTAACACACGGGTCACAGCATCGGTTCCTTTGCCATAAATGCGCACTTTAAAATCAATAAGTTCAATGCCATCTGTGATGTCTTGATAAGCACCAAGATCCTTGCTCATGGCGCGCCATAAAGCGTTGACTGGCCCCATATCACGACCCTTCTCATCACGGCTCTCAGAGACCGCTAAATGCTTTTGCGCGCCAATTTTTACAACCACAACTGCTTCGGACACAGACACCATATCACCATGCTTGTTTTTACGGCGCTCAACGGTTACGCGGTAACGTTTCACCTCAAAAAAGCTCGGCATAATGCCAAGTACACCGCGGGCAATCAATTCAAAACTCGCAGAAGCGCTATCATAAGCATAGCCATTATCTTCGCGAGCTTTGACTTCTTGAAGAATTTGCGAAAGACGCGCATCGCCCTTTTCTATATCAATACCCGCATCCGATAAGCGCTTGATAAGATTGGATTGTCCAGCCTGATTGGACATCGGAATAATGCGTTGATTGCCGATGATTTCAGGGTTCACATGCTCATATGTGGTCGGGTTTTTGGCAATTGCGCTTGCGTGCAGCCCAGATTTATGGACAAAAGCAGATGCACCCACATAGGCCGCATTTGCACTTGGCACACGGTTGATAATATCTTCGAGCAAACGCGATGTTTGGGTCAATTTGGCAAGGGCTGCATCTTCAACACCCAGTTCAAATTGCGCATTGTAAGGCGGTTTCAACTTCAAAGTCGCGATCAATGATGTGAGATTGGCATTGCCACAGCGCTCACCAAGACCGTTAATCGTGCCCTGAATTTGACGCACCCCCGCACTCACAGCAGCCAAGGACACAGCAACCGCCATCTCGGTGTCATTATGTGCATGAATGCCCAAATGATCGCCGGGAATCCCTGAATCAATGATTGATTTTACAATATTTTCAACATTATTCGGCAATGTGCCACCATTGGTATCACAAAGCACAACCCATCTGGCGCCTGCATCATAGGCGGTTTTGACGCAAAGCGTGGCATATTCAGGATTGAGTTTATAACCATCAAAAAAATGCTCGGCGTCAAAAATCGCCTCGCGCCCCAAAGCCACAATCCGTTTCATCGATGCGCTGATATTTTCAATGTTTTCTTCAAGCGTGATGCCAAGCGCATCTGTCACATGAAATGCACTGGTTTTACCAACAAGACAAACCGTGCCAGTCTCTGCATTCAAAACACCCGAAAGCACCTCGTCGTTTTCAGCCGAGCGTCCTGCGCGCTTGGTCATACCAAAGGCCGTCATTTTAGCGCGGGTTTTGGGCGGATTTGCAAAAAAATCGCTATCGGTCGGATTTGCCCCCGGCCAGCCAGCCTCAATATAATCGACACAAAGCTCATCAAGCATTTCTGTGATGCGCCGCTTATCATCAAGCGAGAAATCTACGCCTTGGGTCTGCTGCCCATCACGAAGGGTGGTATCGTAAATGTAAAGTTTTTCAGTCATTTTTTAAATCTTTTGACTTTGGTATGGTGCTAGAATTAACTTTGTCAATATCTTTATCCATCCCGAAAACTGGAAACATTCGATCTCCGCGAGCTATATCTCCCATTAACTTTTGGAAATCCAATACATCTTGTTGATTGTCCACATGTAGAGCAGGAAAATATCCACCTCTCAGAATAGATAGTTCACCAAAATTGTTATATCCTAAACACCTTGCCATTTTTGATAGTAAGTCAACAAGCAGATCATCATGTTTATTACTTCTATTTTGTAAATCCTGATCCGAAGGGTTGGGTACATTCCACCACTTGCCATCCCCGAAAAACGATATCAAGTTGTTGTAAGAATTTAAGACATTTTTCTGACTAGAAAATTCAATTTCAACTAAATTAAGAGCTTGAACATGTTCATTGCTCAACCTCGAACGACGAGTTGCCATAAGTGATCTAAATACGTGCAATTGACGATCTTTATCCGATCTTTTTTTCGCACGGAGTTCCGTCAAATATACCGCGATAATAGGCCCAAACAATATTGCTAAAGTTGTTAAAATGAAATTACCCTTTTCGCTAAAAATCCAATCCATCAAATATTTCCTTCCAAATTTATAACATCAAAGCTCGAACTGAGGGCGGAATGCTCATCGCGCACATGGAGGCGGTTCGGGCGCGGCTCACAGCTTTGCTGTTTACATTGTTCATACCAAACCCTCCAATTTGGAAGCATCAAAACCAGAACCCGCAGATAGATCAACACCATCTTTTGACATGCGCACTTCAACACCAGCACTGAGCAAGGCCGTTTTCATATTATCAACTCTCGAAAAATCCTTATTTGCCATGGCTTCATCACGCAGGCTCAACAAATGATCAGCATATATAGATAGATCAACAGCATTGACCCAGTCGCCCATATGATCGTCCAAAAGCCCCAGCAATTGTGCGGAAGCTTTCAGCCCAGCGGCATCACCAGATTTCGCCAAGCCATGCAAAGCGGCAATCGCACCAGCCGTATTGAGATCATTTGAAAGCGCCTCCACAACTTCCAAAGATGGGTGAGCAGCAACGACACCATCTGTCATGGATCGCCATTTGCGCAAAGTCTTTTCAGCCTCTTTGCGCTTTTTTTCAGTCCAATCCATCGGGCTTGCATAATGCGTACTCAAGAGCACAAATCGGATAACCTCCCCCGAAATGCCTTGATCAAGGAGATCGCGCACAGTGAAGAAATTCCCGAGTGACTTCGACATCTTTTTGCCTTCCACTTGAAGCATCTCGTTATGAACCCAATAATTCGCCATAACGTCTTGCCCCGTGCACGCGCAGCTTTGGGCGATCTCATTCTCATGATGAGGAAATTGCAAATCGATGCCACCAGCATGAATATCAAACACATCGCCAAAAAGTTTACGCGACATGGCCGAGCACTCAATATGCCAGCCTGGGCGACCTACACCCCAAGGGCTTTCCCAACCTGGGCCATCACCTGCGGGCTTCCAAAGCACAAAATCCATCGGATCACGTTTATAAGGCGCAACTTCCACACGCGCCCCTGCGATCATATCATCAAGCGTGCGGCGCGATAATGCGCCATAGGCCTCATATGAACGCACATCAAACAGCACATGGCCTTCAGCTGGATAAGCATGGCCTTTTGCGATCAACTCTTGAATCATCTCGATCATTTCAGGGATGTAAGCTGTTGCAAATGGCTCGTGATCTGGCCGCTTCACGCCAAGCGCATCCATATCATCATGATACCAGCCAGTTGTTTCTTGCGTGATGTCGCTAATTTCGCGCCCTGTTTCCGCAGCCTTTTGGTTAATCTTATCTTCGACATCCGTGATATTGCGCGCATAAGCGACATGCTCATCTCCATAAACATGCCGCAAAAGCCTAACGAGCACATCAAAGACAACCGAAGGGCGACCATTCCCCACATGCGCACGGTCATATACTGTCGGCCCACAAGCATAAATACGCACGTTATTTTTATCGATTGGCGTAAATTCTTCTAGTTTGCGGGTAAGATTGTTATGAAGTTTGATCATTCTCGTTTGCGCTTCCACTCTTTGTAAATTTGACAATGGGCTATCAAAATGTCATCGCTTTGAAAAGTGATATTACAGTATTTGAGGATTTATGCTGACGAAGTTGGTCAAAATGTTGATAATTATTGCCATTGCTGCCTATGCATTTGTTTTGGCAGTGTTTTGGTTCGCTCAATCTGCAATGATTTACCCCAATCAAGGTACGCATCTTTCCCAATGCGATCTACCAAAAGGCACCGAAATTTTTAATGAGCACATTGATGGTTTCGAACTCAACGGTATATTCACCAAAACAGACAATCATAAAATTCTTATCTTTTTTCACGGCAATAATGAAAGTGCATGTTCTTGGCGCTTTGCTGGGATCAATCATATTGCTGCTCATGGATATGATACGCTCATCATGGAATATCCAGGCTATGCAGGTTTGGATGGGAAACCGAGCATAGAGCGTAATAAAATGATGACCGATGCATTGGCAAAATGGCTAGAGCAAAATGACTATGATAAAACGGTTGTTTTGGGGTATTCTTTGGGTTCAGGCATAGCCTCAATGCTCACGAAAGAAATTGATCCTGATGCGCTTCTATTATTCGCACCCTATGACCGTATGGCAAATGTTGTGCGCGATATCGCTCCATTTATCCCAAGTTTTATTGTGCAAGAAAATTATAAAAACGATAAAGAACTTTCAAATCATAAAGGCCCTATCACGATTGTTCATGGCTCTAATGACAATGTCATCTCTCCAGCCAGATCAGAATCTCTCGCCAAAAGTCTTATCGATGTGGATAGCATTACATTGGCGGATCGGGGTCATCATGGATTGTTTGAAACGAAATTCTTTGACGAATTACTTAGACAAAAATTGCCATAGCTCATATATTGAGGGCCATTATCTATATGCCAGATAAGCTTGCATTTCATAGCGATAATCCCTATTTTATAGATACGCACAGAAATAAATGGGAGACATATATGGCACAGCCGATTGCTTCATTTGAAGCCGAAGACGCCCTTATCGCTATCATGGTGGCAATTGCTGCGAGTGATGAAATGATGGAAACGTCAGAGCTTGTATCAATCGCGCGCATGGTTGACCACTTACCTATTTTTGCCCAATATGACATTGATCGTATCGAAGCAATCTCTCAAACTGTTTATGATTTATTTGAAGAAGAAGATGGGCTTGACACTCTCTTCTCGCTTGTTAAAGATGCACTTCCTTCAGAGCTTTTCGAAACAGCCTATGCGCTGGCTTGTGATGTTGCCGCCGCCGATGGAAGATTGATGCAATCTGAGCTTTTATTGCTTGAAACCATTCGTCATGAATTTGATATACCAAGGCTTCACGGTGCAGCTATTGAGCTTGGATCCAAAGCACGCCACATGCGTTTACCTCAGTAAGAACTAAATATACGGTTATTTATTCAATTACATCTGAAACATTATTTATTGATCAGACGCAGAATCTATTTTTCAAATAGATTCTGCCATTGAAGGCATTACGGTTCCCCAACTGCCTTTTGATCACGAAAACGCACTTATATCTTGAAGTGGCTTACTGTTCTTTTTGTGGAGCATAATGAGTTCTTTGGCATAT
>CANMUM010000006.1 GCA_947501025.1 uncultured Paracoccaceae bacterium
AAGGGGCGCTCATCGCACAAAGTACAACGCGAATACCCGGCATTGAAAAAACGCTATTGGGGTCGCCACTTCTGGGGACGTGGGTATTTTTCAACCACGAACGGCGCAATCACTGAAGACATCGTACTTTAGTACTTGGAAAACCACAGCAAAAATCCTACACACGCCAGTCGGTAGTGGTTTAGTTTAACAACAAGTTCAGCAGATCATTGATGATGTTTGGCTGAGCATCATTGCTTGGCGCTGCTGGTGTTGGCGTGGGTGTTGGAGCTGGTGGAGGTGGTGCTGTCGGTACAACCATTGGCAAATCTACAGAACCTGTTTGTGCCAAAAGTGGCGCCATGGCTTCATGCCAAATCTCAGCAGGTAAGCCACCGCCCGTTACGCCCTGTAGGGGTGTATTATCGTCATAGCCCATCCACACGCCAGCAACATAATTTCCAGAAAATCCTACGAACCATGCATCTTTGGCTTCGTTCGTTGTACCTGTTTTGCCAGCAATTTGATGACCACTTATTTTGGCACGCTGACCTGTTCCGTTATCGACAACATTTTTCATCATATAAATGAGCCAGCCCGCTTTTTTATCATCAAGAACTTGAGGCCCCGGTGTCGGTTCATGCGTCATGATAATTTCGCTCGTGTTTTTGTAGCCAGTATGTATCCAACCATAAGGCGTTATACGCTTGCCACGATTAAGAATGCCAGCATATGCAGATGTAAGCTCAAGAAGATTGACCTCTGACACGCCGAGCGCAAGGGATGGCGAGCCTGTTAGAGCTGACTGTATCCCCATTTCATGGGCAAGGGTTTGAACGCGTTTACGACCTGCTTCTTCTTGCAGCAATACCGCAACTGTGTTGATTGACTGCTCCATGGCCTTGATCATATTAACTCGACCACGAAAATTGCCGCTATAGTTTTTCGGCTTCCATGTTTTGCCAGCTGGTAATTTGATGGTAAGAGGAGCATCTAAGAAGGTGTTATATGGCCTAAGTCCGCTTTCAAGAGCGGCTGCATAAACGAATGGCTTGAATGATGAGCCTGGCTGACGTTTTGCATCAACCGCACGGTTAAATCCTTGCTCCACACGATCCTCATCAAAACGCCCACCAATCATGGCCCGCACAGCTCCAGTTTTATCCATGATCACAACCGCTGCTTGCGCTTTTGAACCCGGTCTTACTTTTGTTTCAAAAATCTTATCAATGGCTGCTTGTGCAATTTTCTGTACTTTTGGATCAAAAGTGGTGCGATAGATGATGTCTTCTGATGTTTGTGATGTCAGGAAGTCTGGCTGATCTTTCATTAACCAGTCCGCAAAGAAAATGCCTTCATCAGATTGGGCTTTTCGTGATAATGTTGCTGGGTTGGCCATTGCATCATCAGATTGGGCTTGTGTGATATAGCCTTGCTCACGCATAAGCCGCACCACGGTTGCACCACGATCTTGCGAGCGTTGCAAATTATTTGTGGGGGCAAAGCGACTTGGTGCGGTAAGCATGCCTGCGAGCATTGCGGATTGCGCAACATTCAAGCCCGAAGCGGGAATATCAAAATAACGCTTTGCAGCCGCACCAAAGCCGTATGTGCCGGCACCAAGATATGCACGATTTAGGTAGATCGACAATATCTCTTCTTTTGTGAACTTGAACTCAAGGGCCATAGCATAAGGAATTTCCTTGAGCTTACGTTCCAATGTGCTGCGGCGGCATTCATTTTCATATTCGGCATAAGTGCCCGCACTAGGGTCATAAGGTGCACCTAAACAAATGAGCTTTGCAACCTGTGTGGTTAATGTGGATCCACCTTCGCCTTTGAATGGATTGCCATTTTCCTTGTAGTTTTTTGTAAGGGCCCGGGCGAGTGATCGTGGTGAAATGCCAAAATGTTTGTAATATCTTTTGTCTTCTGTGGCGATGACGGCATTAAGCAGGTTTTGTGATGCGTTGCCTGCACGAAGGCTTGCATCAAACTGATCACCGCGCCATGCGAATACTTCACCGTGACGATCTAGAAACGTGACCGAGCCATTATAGCGCCCATCAATGATATCTTCGAGCGGTGGAATTTGGGTTGAGAAGAAATAAACGATCGCAGCAAAAATGGCCAAGCCCACAACGGATGCTTGAATGCCAAGCTTAATGATCCCCCAGAAAAATCGGGTGATTATATTGCCTTTTTTATTCTTTTTCTTTTTGGTCGCGGGCTTGCGCGCCAATCTATGCCGATAACTCATATGCCTCAATTTTCTTGTTTTTGTCCAACATAGCGCCTAATACGCAATTTGAATAGTGTTTTGAGGAGAAAATCATGGAAATTGAGATGGATGCGCTAGATATTGCCATTTATTCGGTTCTGGAAGGCGTTACCGATCCCGTAACAATGATGTCTACAATTGCATGCTTAGCATTTCATCACGATAAACGATTTGATTGGGTTGGGTTTTATCGCAACCGAGGCGATAATGTCTTGGAGATCGGGCCATATCAAGGGAAGTTAGGCTGTTTGGAAATTCCTTTTGGAAAGGGCGTTTGCGGTCACGCCGCCATGACAGGTGAAGGCATTATCGTTCCTGATGTGGATGACTTCGCCGATCATATCGCTTGTTCTTCAGAAACAAAATCAGAAATGGTGTTGCCTGTATTTAACGAAAAAGATGAGCTATTGGCTGTTCTTGATTTTGATAGCAACAGGCCTAATGCATTTGACCAAAATGATTTGACCCTGTTTCACAATATTCTTAAAACTGTATTTGCTGATGTGGGGCTTGAACAGATTGCAAAAAAGCCATAAATATCAAAGATGAAAATAGATACACCCACACAAAAACACCGTTCCTTTACAGATGCGAAGCAAGCTGTTGAATATCTTGTTGAGATTTATGAGGGGGCAACACAGTTTCTCGCTGATAGCTTTGTAAGCTTCACATTGGGCGAAAATGACGCTTTCACCCGCGCATTTTATCCAGAAATACGCATTAAAGTGGAAAGCCATGTCCGTGTGGACAGTCGCCTTTCATTTGGGCATGTGCCATTTCCAGGTGAATATGTGACGACGATTACACAGCCAGAACTCTTTCGCTATTACTTGATTGATCAGATCGACTTGCTTTTGAAAAGCCACGAAGTTCCAATCGAGATTGGTCCATCAGAGACACCAATACCCATTCACTTTGCTCTCCCCATTGGAGCGGATGCGCTTTCAGGTGCAGATGAAGAACGGATGCGGATTTTGCGTGATTATTTCGATGTGCCAAGTCTCGAAAATACCCATGATGAGATCGTGAACGGAGAGGATTGGAAATATCCAGACGGCTCACGACCACTTGCAAGTTTTACTGCTCAGCGTGTTGATTATTCACTCGCACGTCTTGCTCATTATACCGCGACAAAGCCAAAGCATTACCAAAATTATGTGCTGTTTACGAATTACCAATTTTATGTCGATGAGTTTTGGAAATTCGCAAAGGAAATGATTAACGATGAAAACTCTGGTTACACAAGTTTTACTGTGCCCGGAAATGCTGAATACACAAAAGATGGATGGCAGGGGACGCCTGCAGAAAAAGCACCACAAATGCCTGCATATCATCTGAAAAGAAAGCATGGTTCTGGCATCACGCTGATCAATATTGGTGTTGGCCCTTCCAACGCAAAAACGATTACCGATCATGTTGCCGTGTTGCGCCCACATGTTTGGTTGATGCTTGGCCATTGCGCGGGCTTGCGGAATTCGCAGCGTCTTGGAGATTATGTGCTCGCCCATGCTTATATGCGTGAAGATCAAGTTCTTGATAGTGATATTCCGCCATGGGTGCCGCTGCCTGCTTTAAGCGAAGTTCAACGCGCACTTGAAAATTCAGTGGCAGAAGTCACCAACTTCAAAGGCTATGAGCTGAAGAGGATTATGCGCACGGGTACGGTTGCATCAACGGATAATCGCAATTGGGAGCTCAGTGATGTGTCTGGGCCTGTAAAGCGTTTGAATCAAGCGCGTGCTGTTGCCCTTGATATGGAAAGCGCAACCATTGCCGCTAATGGGTTCCGTTTCCGCGTGCCTTATGGAACATTGCTTTGTGTGTCGGATAAGCCGCTCCATGGTGAGCTTAAATTGCCGGGAATGGCATCTGATTTTTACAAAACTCAGATATCGCAGCATCTTCTCATTGGCATAAAAACAATGGAAGAATTGCGTGAAATGCCGATTTCTGAGCTGCATTCACGTAAGCTGCGCTCCTTTAATGAGACTGCTTTTCTATAAAAACCCCTATTTTTTAAGGTTTTGCTATAATTTTCACTTTTTAGGTTGAAAAGCGTGAATCTTTGAGGTTTAGTGTCGAAGTTAATTAAAAAAAAGGTTAAACAAATGAGTGGACAATTGAAAAAAGCTGAACTCGTTGCAGCACTATCCGAAGCAACATCAGTAGACAAAAAAGATGTTACTGCAGTCGTTGATGCTTTGACCGAGGTGATTACTAACGAACTTAAAAAAGGTAACGCAGTTCCTTTGGCAGGTCTTGGTAAGTTTGCTGTTCGTGACCGTGCTTCACGCACTGTTCGCAATCCATCAACAGGGGAAACAAAAATTGCACCAGCTGATAAAGCTGTAAAAGTCACAATCGCGAAAGCGCTTAAAGAAGCTGTAAACTAAGCTTCTACCCATGAAATTTGAAGTCGCCTTTGGGATCGAGGGCGGCTTTTTTATTGCCTAAAACGGTATTTCATCTGGCCGTGAAAGATACTGCGCCATTAGATTTTTCTCCCCCGAATGCTCAAATTCAACCGCACATTTCTCACCATCTTGGCGCAAGACATATCCATAACCGAATTTTTGATGGAAGACTTTTTCTCCAGTTTCAAAAACCTGCCCGCTTGATTTGGTATATTGACTTTGGGGCGCTGAGTTTTGCTTCATACGCTTCCAACCTGGTGCATTATAAGCATCTGTATTGGCGGCGCGCTCCATCATATCCGATTGCGGCATCTTGCCATTGCCCGCATAAACGCCGCCCACACTGAGCACATCAACATGATCAGCGGGTAGTTCGTCGATAAAACGGCTTGGCAATGTATTTTGCCATTGATTGTAAATACGGCGATTGGCAGCAAAACTAATGGTGAGCAATTTTTCTGCGCGGGTAATGCCGACATAAGCCAACCTGCGTTCTTCTTCCAAACCACGAAGGCCGCTTTCATCAAGCGTGCGTTGTGATGGAAAAAGACCTTCCTCCCAACCGGGTAAATAAACGGCAGGAAATTCCAACCCCTTGGAGCCGTGTAGAGTCATAATCGAAACTTTTTCGTCGCTATCATCATTTTGATTGTCCATGACGAGCGAAACATGCTCCAGAAACCCTTGCAGATTTTCAAAATTCTCAAGCGCCTTTACCAGCTCTTTGAGATTGTCCAACCTTCCAGGTGCATCTGCGGATTTATCTTTTTGCCACATGGCCGTATAGCCTGAGCCATCAAGAAGCGTTTGGGCAATTTCGATATGGTCATCACCAGCTTGGATGAGGGCGCTATGAGATAAGATGAGGTCACAAAATTCACGCAAGCTTTGACGAGCCTTGGTTGAAAAAGCGCCATCGATAGTAAGTTTATGAGCGGCATTGAAAAGTGAAAGACCATTTTCGCGCGCATAGATATTGATCGTTTGCATGGCCTTATCGCCAAGCCCGCGCTTGGGTGTATTCACAACACGTTCAAAGGCAAGATCATCATCTTGTGAAATCGATAGACGAAAATATGCCATAGCATCGCGGATTTCTAGGCGCTCATAAAAACGAGGCCCACCAATGACGCGATAGGGGATGCCGATCGTTAAAAAACGATCTTCAAACGCCCGCATTTGATGAGATGCGCGCACGAGAATAGCGATATCCTCAAGCGACATCGGGTCTTGCCCACGGGTTCCACGCTGCAAATCTTCAACGTCTTCACCAAGCCAGCGCGCCTCTTCTTCACCATCCCAATGGCCAATGAGGCGAACCTTTTCACCTTCTTCAGATGTTGTCCAAAGCGTCTTGCCAAGCCGCTTTTCATTGCTGCTAATGAGCATTCCTGCAGCCGCGAGAATATGAGGGGTCGAGCGATAATTTTGCTCAAGACGAATAAGTTTCGCACCTTCAAAATCGCGTTCGAATTTGAGGATATTGCCAACTTCGGCACCGCGCCAGCCATAGATAGACTGGTCATCATCACCGACACAACAAATATTTTTACTCCCTTGCGCAAGCAAGCGAAGCCAGAGATATTGCGCGACATTGGTATCTTGATACTCATCAACGAGAATATATTTGAAGCGGTGATGATACTCCGCAAGAATATCTGGGTTGTTTTTGAAAAGTTCAATCGTCAGCAAAAGCAGGTCGCCAAAATCAACAGCATTTAGTGTCCGCAAACGGGCTTGATATTGGGCGTAAATTTGCTGGCCAAGCCCATTAAATTGCGCTTTTTCCTCAGGCGTTAATTTTTCGGGGGTAAGCGCACGGTTCTTCCAGCGGTCAATGAGCGATGCCATTAATTTCGCAGGCCAGCGTTTCTCATCGATATCATGCAAAGACAATAGCTGCTTGATCAAGCGCAATTGATCATCAGTATCGAGAATTGTGAAGCTTGATTTCAGCCCAACAAGCTCGGCATGTTTGCGCAGAATTTTTACACCAACGGAGTGAAATGTGCCAAGCCACGGCATGCCTGCAACCGCAGATCCAATAATGCTGCCTATGCGGTTTTGCATCTCACGGGCGGCTTTATTGGTAAATGTGACCGCTAAAATTTCATAAGGCTGAGCGCGATTTTGATGCAAGATATGAGCAATGCGGGTCGTGAGGGCGCGGGTTTTCCCTGTCCCAGCACCTGCCAATACAAGCACGGGGCCATCAATGGTCTCGACGGCTTCGCGCTGAGCCTCGTTGAGGCCTTCCATATATGGATGTGCGCGTGATGCACTTGCAAGCTGTGAAAGAGATTGTGTCATGCCTTCTTTTAACGCTCGATTTGGCGTTTGTGAAGCATTTGTTCACGAAAAGTTCGCATGTGGTAAACTTTGCCACGATCCATTATATAGAGGCCAATGAGGAGTCGAAAATGAAGTTTCGAAAAATGCACGGGCTTGGCAATGATTTCGTGGTGTTGGATGCGCGTATTGATGCGATTCATCTGACGCCTGAAATTGTTGCGCGTATCGGTGATCGGCATTGCGGTGTCGGCTTCGATCAGCTCGTTACCCTTCACAATGTTGAGGGTGCATCGGTGCAGATGGATATTTGGAACTCCGATGGCTCTCAAGCCGAAGCATGTGGTAACGCGACCCGATGTGTTGCTGACCTCATCATGTCGGAAACAGGTGAGAGTCATGCTGTTATTCGCACTGTGCGCGGTGACCTTGAGGCCGCGCGTGATGGTGATATGATTGCGATCAATATGGGGCATCCCATTCTTGATTGGAAAGAAATTCCTTTAGCAAAAGAGGTGGATGTTGACGCGCTGCCGATTGATGGCGCGCCATTGGCCACCTCAATGGGCAATCCACATTGTACATTTTTTGTAGATGATGTCATGGATGTTGATCTCGAGACATTTGGCCCAAAAATTGAAAATGATCCTCTTTACCCTGCCAAAACCAATGTGCAAATCGCGAGCTTAATTGCCCCTGATCACTTGCGTATGCGCGTTTGGGAGCGCGGTGTTGGCATTACACTTGCATCTGGATCATCATCTTGCGCGACGGCGGTTGCAGCAGCGCGGCGCGGTATGACCTCTCGTAAAGTTCAGATCACTTTAGATGGCGGAGATATTTTTATTGATTGGCGTGATGATGGTGTGTGGATGATGGGGCCAGTGGCCTATGTTTTTGATGGTGAATTTGATGATAGGTTCCTTGCATGAATGCGCCAAAACTTGAGAGCTTTGGCTGCCGTTTAAACGCTTATGAAACGCAAGCCATGGATGAGCTTGCTCGCGCTGCAGGGCTTGAAGATGTTGTGATCATTAATTCTTGTGCAGTTACATCAGAAGCCGTTCGACAAGCGCGTCAAAAAATCCGTGCATTGCGCCGTGAAAACCCGAATGCAAAAATGATCGTGACGGGATGTGCGGCACAGGTTGAGGCCGAAAGGTTTTCGGCTATGGATGAAGTTGATGTTGTTGTCGGCAATATCGAGAAAATGCAGCCGCAAACTTGGCAAAAGCTCGCCTCTGGCAGCAATGAAAAGATCATTACACAAGATATTATGGCCGCAACCAAGCCCGAAACCCACCGCATTGATGGGTTGCTTGGGCGCGCTCGTGCTTATGTTCAAGTTCAAAACGGATGCGATCATAGATGCACATTTTGTATCATTCCTTATGGCCGCGGCAATTCGCGCTCTGTTGATGTGCAGACAGTTATTGGTCAAATTCAACGCCTTGTGGATAAGGGATTTAAAGAGGTTGTTCTCACGGGTGTTGATATGACGAGCTGGGGCGCTGATATCGAGGGGGAGCCGAGGCTTGGTGATTTGGTTCAAGCTATTCTCAAAAATGTCCCAGATCTCGCGCGTTTGCGCATTTCCTCCATCGATTCGATCGAAGCTGATCCCGCGCTTATAGAAGCGGTGAGTTCAGAAATGCGTTTGATGCCGCATTTGCATCTCTCTTTGCAAGCTGGCGATAATATGATTCTCAAACGCATGAAGCGACGCCATATGCGCGAAGACGCGATTGAGTTTTGCATAATGATGCGCAAGCGCCGCCCAGACATTGTTTATGGTGCCGACATTATCGCAGGATTTCCAACCGAAACAGAAGCAATGTTTGAAAACTCACTCAAGCTCGTTGAGGATTGTGGGCTGACATGGCTGCATGTGTTCCCATTTTCACCGCGCGAAGGAACGCCTGCGGCACGTATGCCTCAGCTTGATCGGGCAATCATCAAAGAGCGCGCGAGCCGTTTGCGGGCTTTGGGTGATGTTGTGAAAGAGCGCCATCTTCAGGGTTTGGTTGGCACAACGCAAACGGCACTTGTTGAGGGTAAGCATAAGGCGCGCACAGGCGGATTTGCTGAAATTGTCTTGCCAAACGAGCTTCCCGTTGGCAGCATTGTTGATCTCAAAATCACGTCATATCTTGATGGCAAATTGATCGCGACTTGAATTTTTAAGCATTTTCGTGCATAATGTTTTTAAATGAGAGGACATTATATGCCATTACCACTCGCCCCGATTGCTGGAGTCGCGCTCCGTTATGGGGCCGTTGCGCTGATTGGCGCAATGGTTGCAAAGCGGTCTATGAAAACACGTGATCATAAAGATGCCGTACGTGAGCAAAGCTTTAATCATATTAAAGATGGCTTAGATCTGGAGCGCGTTGAAAGCGAGGATGAAGTTCAGCTTGAGGGGACGCACGGTCATTGGCAGCGCATTTGGCTTGGGCAGCGCGGCATTGAATTTGATAGTCGTATCCTTGCGCGCTTGCGTATTCGTAAGCTCACGGAAAAAGACCGCGACGAATATCCATAAAATCTAGGCAATAAAAAAGCTCGCTTATAGCGAGCTTTTGAAATTCAGTGAACAAAATCCTTATTTGATTTTGCCTTCTTTATATTCAACATGCTTACGAACAACTGGGTCGTATTTGCGACAAGTCATTTTCTCAGTCATTGTACGAGCGTTTTTCTTAGCCACATAGAAGTGACCTGTGCCTGCTGATGAATTCAAGCGAATTTTGATAGTTGCGGGTTTGGCCATGATGGTCTCCAATTTGCGGGGCGTGTTTTACCACGTTATGTTTTCACGTGGGACAAGCCCACTAATCGTCGTGCTTATGATGTTTGCCCACAGTTTTGTCAAGCCTTGGTGACAAAATCGCGAACAAAACGAGGTGAAATGAATTAATTCGCTGCCAGCTTTGCTTTGTTTTTGGGAGTTTGTGCTGGTTGAGGTGGTTTTGAGCCAAAGCCATGCATCCGATTTGCCCATTGTATCGCCACGAACATCGCTTTGATTCGTGGTAGCAACAGCAAGGTGATCACAGTCACGAAAATGCCAAGAAAAATGGCCACCTTCCAAGGTGTAGGTTCATCAAAGCCTTCATAAATACCCATGACGATAGGTGGGATTAAGTGACCTACGATTAGCATTGTTGCCCAAGCAGGGCCATCATCCGCGCGCTGATGTGTGTAATCTTCATTGCAAGCTGCACAATGATCAACAACTTTAAGATAGCCTGCCAATAATTTGCCTTCGCCGCAATTTGGACATTTTGTCTTGAAAGCTTTCCAAAGGGCAGGCCGCAATAAACGCTTATCTTCATGTGTCATTGAATTATCCTATCTATACTTAAACTAGCATAAGCACAGTATTTTTCCCAGTAGATAAAGTGACGCAGAAAAACGAATACCAAAAAAATTCAAAAAATGCGACGGAATAGAGAAACCTAGCCGTTATCACTATGCAACTACAAAGGAGTATAACATGCAAATTAAGAAAACTATCGGGCTAACAGTATTGGGTTTCATCATGGCCTCAGGCGCTGCATTCGCAGATGATAATGGCGAAGGCAAAGGTAAGCACATGGACCGCCCTAGCTTTGAAGAGATCGACACGAATGGAGACGGTCAATTAACAAAAGCTGAACTTGCGGCCGTTCGCGCAGCAAAGTTTGCAGAACGCGATACTGACGGAAATGGCGAATTGTCTATAGAAGAAATGACAGCAGATCGTGAAGTTAAAGACGAAAGCCGTATGGAACGCAAGTTTGAATTTATGGATAAGGACTCAAGTGGCGGTATTTCACTTGCAGAAATGTCACCGAATGATGATCGCATCGAGAAACGATTTGTGATGATGGATGCAGATGAAAATGGCACGATCAGCGAAGATGAGTTCGAGAATGGCGGCAAGCGTGGAGATTGTGACAAGTAAGTTGTCAAGTTAACAACAAAAATGCTAACTCACATGAAAATAATAGATTTGGCGGCGTATTGTTGCCAAATCCAATAATTGGAAAAGTTTTTGGCAGTTGATCAAGACAGACTAGATTTGACCGCGTTTGTGAATGGCGATTCCAAAGGAGCCGCGAAATTGATAGATAGGTTTTCGTCACCGCTTTTGAATTATGCGACGCATATGTTGCATGGTGATCGTGCACGTGGTGAGGATATTGTTCAGGATAGCTTCATAAAGTTGTGGAATAATGCCGCTAAACTATTGGCTAAGGATCAAGAGCTTTATTTGCGCGCTTGGCTTTACCGTGTTGTGCGAAATGGGGTTCTCGATGAAAAGCGAAAACCCGTTTGGGATGGTGACGATGCATTTGAGATGATGAGTGATGGACAACCATCTGCCGAGCTTACATCTCAACAAAAGGAACGGGCTAGATTTGTTATGGAATTGGTTTCAGAATTACCAGAGCGTCAACGTGAAGCCATTTTAATGTCGCATTTTGAAGCCATGGGCAATGCAGAAATCGGACGTATACTTGATGTGAGTGTCGAAGCGGTTGAAAGTTTACTGGCACGAGCAAGACGCTCAATGAAGGCCGCAGCAATGGCGAAAAAGGAGATGATATGAATATTGATGAACTTTTGGACGACTTGCCGCGTGTTGAGGCAAGTGCCGCATTCAAACAAGATCTCATGGACCAAATCCCGCATAGCAATATCGGCCATTCAAATGCTGGTATCATGAACAAGCTCACTCCAATTGTGATGGCTGCAAGCTTGGCTTGTGGTTTGTTTTTAGGCCTTACTGATATGGATATTCTTAATACGGCTCTTGGTGGTTTGGGTCTTGCCGTTGATGATACGGTCATCGCTGGTGAGTGGGCATCAAGCGTTTCACCATATGCAACGACTTTTGATGTCTTATAAAGGATAGCATTATGAAGAAAATGAAACCTATTTTACTTGTTTCCCTTTGCCTCAATCTCATTTTGATCGGCTTGATCATTGGTGGTTCTTTGCGTGGCCAGAAGATGCGTCCACCAAGTGGCCCAACCGATGAAATCGCTGCGATTTTGTATAGCTCTCCTGAAGAGATGCGCAAGGATTTACGCGATAAATTTAAGGGAATTGCATCACAAAGGGGACAAGATGATGAGCGCAGAAATCAGCTAAAAGAGATCATTTCCCAAGTTCCGTTTGATGAAGGTGAGCTAAATGCTTATTTTGAAAACCGTCGCGATAAGAATACCTCTATTGCCGAAAATGCGCATTCAACTTTGGTTCAAGCTATTGCGAGTCTATCGGATGATGAGCGTGCAGCCATCGCCGAAAATCTAACGAAACGCCCAAAGCGCTCTGATCATGAAAAAAGAGATCGTAAATAATGATTAGGCTGCGAACACGACTTGATTGCGGCCTTTAGACTTTGCAAGATAAAGCGCTTTATCAGATGCCTTGAGGATCTCGTCTATTTTTGTGCTACCTGCTGAGTTTTCAAATGTGACACCAATCGACGTGCTTACTTTTACTGATTCGCCATTGAGCGTTTCAAATGGAGTGGAGTGAATGCAAAACCGCAACCTTTCGGCAATTTGTTCGGCGAGTTCCATGTTCACATCAGGAGTTACAATAACGAATTCTTCGCCACCATATCTGACGATCAGATCGGCCGCTCGCAGATTTTCTCGCAATCTTCGGGCCGTTTCGACCAGAACAATATCACCAAACTCATGACCATATTCATCATTAATTAATTTGAATTTATCGAGATCCAAGGTCATCAAAGCAAAAGGACGCTTGTCTGTTGCAGCCCTCTCGATAATCTTTGGCAAGTATTGATCGAAATATCTACGATTATGGAGGTCGGTCAGGGGGTCAATGACAGATAATTTAAGCTGGGTTTCAACTTCGCCACGAAGCTTATTGATGTAGTTCATTTTAGTAAGCTGAGTTTGTAAGCGCAATTTTAATTCTTTATCGTCAAATGGAATAATCAAATAATCGCTTGCGCCAAGCTCAAGTGACCTAAGAGCAGTGTTTACCCCATCTTGAGAAGCAAACAAAATGACTAAATTTCGGTTTTTCCATTCTGAGCGTATCCGAGCGATGAGTCGAAGCCCGATTCCATCCTCTTCCAGATTCTCATAGATAATAAACGCATCATAAGCATGATCAACTGTGAGTTGATAAGCTTGTTCTTCATTATGTGATATGGTGACAGAAAAATCGCCATGTGACATCAAATAAGATTTGACTTGTTGTGACGTTTCCTCAGTGGCCGTCACCAAAAGTATATTTTTTGTACCTGTTTCTGTCTCAAAAAAATCTACATTTCCAGCTGCACCAAAACTTTCAGCCGCGTCATAGCGCAACTGCAGCTCTGTAAGAAGGAACTTCACACGTAATAAATTGCGAACGCGCGCAATTAGAACCCGCGGATCAATCGGTTTAATGAGGTAATCATCCGCCCCGACCTCTAGACCTTGGTTTCGCTGAATTTGCTTTTGACACGCTGTGACTATGATGATCGGAATATGCCGCGTTAAGGGGTTCGCCTTCAGCTCCTTGCATGTTTCAAAGCCATCTTTTCGCGGCATTTCGATATCAAGGAAAATGAGGTCTGGCATTTCATTTGTGACAACATCTATCGCTTCAACCCCGTCATTTGCCGTAAGAATTGTATAGAATTCTTTTTGAAGCAAGGATTTCAAAAGGAATCTATTTGCAGCTTGATCATCGACGACAAGAATTTTGGCTGACATTGATGGCGTTCCCAATAATTATGAGATTGTATTGAACAATCGGATGATGCAAAAAGAGTGCAGATAGCAGACGACAATTAGTTTAACATTTTATTAACGCACCGAAAGAAACAACTATAATGATCTCTAAGGACAATGCTGAAATTTATGCCGTTCATGCATTAGGCTGGATGGTGCAAGATGATGATGTTGTGATGCCGTTTCTTGCGCAGACGGGTGTTGGCCTCGATGATGTCAAAGCGCGCGCTGGCGATCCTGAGTTCTTAGCATCTGTGATTGATTTCATTCTTTCAATGGATCAATGGGTAATTGATTGCGCAGATGCACTTGAGATTAAACCTGAACAACTTGTCGAAATCCGTGCGCAATTGCCTGGCGGCAATTTACCGAATTGGACATGATATGATCAAAGCCCTTCTATTTGATAAAGACGGTACGTTATTTGACTTTGACGCCACTTGGGGCAGATGGGCAAAGCGTGCAATCATTGAGCTTGCCGAAGGTGACAAGGCGATTGAACAATCCCTTGCAGATGCTTTTTTGCTTAATTTTGAAACGTCAAAATTCGACCCTTCATCGCCAATAATTGCGGGTACGATAGATGAGACATTGAAGGCTGTTCACGCTGTTTTGCCAAATATCCCGCAAGATGAAATCATTGAAAAAATGAAGGAAGGTACAGAAAAAGCTGAGCTTGTCGCGGTTTGTGATTTGCCACAACTCTTCACAAAATTATCTGCGAAATACCAACTTGGGATTGCGACAAATGATAACGAGGCCTCAGCGCGCATGCATCTTGAGCGCGCAAATGTTGAGCGATTCTTTCCCTATGTTGCGGGTTGGGATTCGGGTTTTGGCGCAAAACCTGATCACGGAATGTGCACTGCCTTCGCAAAGCATATCAATATCGCGCCAGAAAACATTGTGATGATTGGTGATAGTACATTTGATCTGCGTGCGGGAAAGGCGGCTGGCATGAAAACGCTTGGTGTGCTCACAGGCCCAGCACCTCACGAAGAACTTGCCCCGCTCGCTGATGATGTGATTGCGTCCATAGCAGGTCTGCCTGAGTGGCTTGAATCGCAAGATTAAATTGCGGCGCCATTTTGCCAAATCGCGTCACTGGCTTGCATATTGCCAACAACTTCCTTGTTAAAATTGCGAAGCGGCGCGTTGAGATAGCGCGTGACAAGCGGGTCGGCGGCGTCAACCACGCCAAGACGCACAAGAATGGCAGCGATAGCGTTTTCGGCGGCGCGCGTTGTGCCATCTTCAATTTTGAGAGCAACGCCGATTTGGCGCTCAGGCAATATCGCGACGAACACACCTTCAGCACCTGTTTTGACGGCAACTTTGCCTTTGCCTGCATGCATAAGATCTGCACAGGCGCGCTTAGTGCCCGAGACAAGCTCTGGATGCACCATCATCGCCTCAATGAGAGATTTTGCGCTTTTACCGCGCGCACCGCCCAAATCTTCGCCAAGACTCATATTGGCAACACCACGGGCAAGGCCTTGAACAGATGTCGTAAAGTTTGGTGCAGAGCATCCGTCAATTCCATAGCCAGTTGAGACTTCGTCTGTCATCTCTTCAAATGCATTTTTGATCGCAATTTGAAGCGGATGATCCATTTGGTGATAATCGGCATGGCCGCCAATATGCTTGTTGTAAGTTAGAAAACCCGAATGCTTGCCAGAGCAATTATTGTGAATGCGGCATGGTTTTTCGCCGGCTTCGTGAAGCGCGGCTTGGTCATCAAAATGAGCAGGGGCTTGCGGGCCACAGCGCAAATCCCCTTCATCAAGATCAAGTGATTTTAGCCATTTATGAACGCCCTCGGTATGCATTTTCTCACCATTATGAGAAGCGCAAGATAGTGCCAATTGCGCGCTGGATAGACCAAAATGGCTTGCCGCGCCGCTATCGACCAGAGGCAGTGCTTGAAGCATTTTGCATGATGAGCGCGGGAAAATGATCCGCGTCTTGTCGCCCGCTTCAAATAAAATATCACCATTTGCATGCATGACAACAGCATGCCCACGGTGAACGGATTCAAGGATGTTATTGCGATAAAGCTCAGTAAATATAGGGTTTTGCATAAATTCGCTCATTTTTGTGGGAGGCGCCTAAGAAAACTTGATGATTCGCGCAAGAGAGGTTAAGAAGGTTTCATGTATAGAAGCGAGGCATCGCCAAAACAAGTTATTAATTCGAGTGAATAGAGGCAATACTATGAAAAATATCATCAAGAGAACGGCCATATCGGCTATGGCGCTATGTGTCGCTGGTGCTGCTTTGGCACAAAGCTTGACGCCAATTGGTGCGGCAGTTGATTGGACGGTGTTCCAAGATCCGAGCAATTCTAAATACTGTTATATCGTATCGAGCCCAACAAACTCAAAAGCGATGAAAGATGGTGCGGAAGTGAGTGTGAACCGTGGCGATATTCGTCTTTATATCGGCATTAAAAACGGTGCGACTGAGCCAAGTTTTCTTGCAGGATATCCATTAGCTAATGACAAAGCGGTTGAAGCTAAAATTGGCGGCCAAGTGTTTAACTACTTCACCAATTCTAGCGCGAATGCGGAATATGCATGGCCAAGCCCCAATAGTGATGCACAGCTGATTTCATCAATGAAAAAAGGCTCTAACGTTATCGTCACTGGTTTGTCACAACGTGGCACACAGACAATCGATACATTTTCACTGAGTGGATTTACTGCAGCATATAACAAAGCTGTTGAAACTTGCGCAAGCTAAGCCATTCATAAATTCACAACAAAAACGCGGGGTTTGATGGCCCCGCGTTTTTTTGACGGCTCAAAAATTCTATATTACTGAGAATTTTGAATCTTTACGATATTGAAAAGATCAGGATTCATGGCAACGCCCGCATGAAAATCATTCAGCGCAACGGTTGTGCGATTGCCAGCTTTATCAATAGCTTGCCAACCTTTAATTTTATTTTGGCTCGTATTCACACGCAAAATGAGGCTGCCATATTGGGCTTTCGCAGGATCAGCAATTGTAATCAATGCTTCGCCTGTTGATGGGCTTTTCTCAATCTTACGTACAAATTTGGTACCTGTGAGATCCAGATTGTTCTTGGCAAGCAATGTCAGTGGGTTATTGACTTGAGGGTATTTTGATGGCCCCATATTTGTTTTGGGATCAAAGACGGCAAGGACAGAACCATCAGCAACCACTAAGGGTTGTTTGGGATCATCATATTCAAATCGCATCTTGCCGGGTTTGCTTAAATAGAAGCGGCCACTAACCTTCGAGCCGTTTGGATTTGTTTGGGTGAAAGGCGCAAATGCCGTTTTGATGGAATTGAAGTAATTATTCAAATTCACGATCCAAGCTTCTGCGCCAAGCGATGGTGCGGCAACTGCACATGCAGTTGAGGCGGCCATTAAAGTGATAAAGTTGCGTCTTTCCATATGATAGATATGATACGTAAAAGGGGGCAATAATAGCCCCCTTCACTCACAAATTCGTTAGACTCTCCGTTTTGGGCGGAAATGTGCTAATTTTGTTGCTCTAGTTCATTTCAGGAACAAGTATCTCGCGTTTGCCCACATGGTTGGCTTGAGAGACCACATTTTGCTCCTCCATACGCTCCACAATTTTTGCAGCTTTGTTATAGCCGATCGATAATTTGCGCTGAATATAAGAGGTCGAACATTTGCGATCACGCGCCACAATCATGACCGCTTGATCATAAAGTGCGTCTTCGCCATTATCGCCAGAACCGAGTCCAAGAACCTCATCAATGCTCGAAGCCTTGTCATCTTCTGGGCCTTCCACAACACCAGAGTGATATTTCGGCTCACCTTGTGCCTTGAGGTGACGTACAACTTCTTCAACCTCTTGATCCGAAACAAACGGGCCGTGAACACGCGTCACGCGACCACCGCTCGCCATGTAAAGCATATCGCCCATGCCAAGAAGTTGCTCAGCACCCATCTCGCCCAAGATCGTACGGCTATCGATTTTTGATGTCACTTGGAAAGAGATGCGCGTTGGGAAATTCGCTTTAATCGTACCCGTGATCACGTCGACCGATGGGCGTTGCGTCGCCATAATCAAGTGAATGCCAGAAGCACGCGCCATTTGCGCAAGACGCTGAATGCAAGCTTCGATCTCTTTACCTGCAACCATCATAAGGTCAGCCATCTCATCAACAATGACAACAATGTAAGGCATTTTTTCAGGTGCATATTCTTCTGTCTCGAATACGGGTTCGCCAGTGAGATCGTCAAATCCAGTTTGTACAGTGCGTATAAATGCCTCACCTTTTTCCACAGAAGATTTCACACGATCATTATAACCATCAATATTGCGCACGCCCATTTTTGACATTTTACGGTAGCGCTCTTCCATTTCGCTCACAACCCATTTCAGCGCGACAACTGCCTTTTTCGGATCGGTGACAACAGGGGAAAGCAAATGCGGGATATCGTCATAAACAGATAGTTCCAGCATTTTGGGGTCGATCATAATCATGCGCACATCATCAGGTGATGCATGGTAAAGCAGGGAAAGAATCATCGTATTGATCGCAACAGATTTACCAGAACCTGTTGTACCTGCAATCAATAGATGCGGCATTTTCGCAAGGTTCGTGACGATGGGTTCACCTGCAATATCTTTGCCAAGTGCGAGAGGAAGCGGCAATTTGCTGTCACCGTAATTTTTTGCCGCAAAAATTTCACGAAGCAAAACCATCTCGCGGGTTTCATTGGGCAATTCTATACCAATAACCGAACGGCCAGGGATTGTCGCCACACGTGCGGTTAATGCGGACATTGAACGTGCAATATCATCTGCAAGGCCAATGACGCGGCTCGCTTTAAGGCCGGCAGCTGGCTCAAGCTCATACATGGTCACAACGGGACCTGGGCGCACGGCGATAACTTCGCCTTGAACACCGTAATCGGCAAGAACAGATTCGAGCTGACGTGCGCTTGCCTCTAATGCTTCGCGCGGTGGCACATAACGTGTAATCGTGTCAGGGCTTTGCAAAAGCGATAAAGGCGGCATTTCAAATTCTTGTTCATTTGACGCATCAAATTCAAATTTTGGTTGCGCTTCGCGTGCTGCACGTTGGCTCATTTTCGGTGCTGCTGTACTGTTTTGAACAAGAGGAGCGCTGCCCAAACTCATGCGTGGGGCAGGGATATGCTCAGGAGCTTCCATCATTTCATTTTCAAAAGCATCATGATCCATTGGTGCATATTCTTGCTCTTCGGGGTTTATAAAAGGCTCAACCATGTCATCGGTTTCGACCATGCGGCCAAGAGCGGTATCGGTATCAAAATCAGGCGCAGCGCGTTCTTCTGAATTGATAGAGCGTTTGATAAGCGTGTTATGCTGTGCCACATTTTTTGAAACGATGTTTTGAATGCGCTCAGAGATATTGCGTGGTTCAGCGTGAGGCGCTGCGAAAATACTCGCTGTGGCGGCATTTTCATTTGCGTGGCGCTCTTTTTGCTTCACATAACGTCCTGCGCGGCTTTTGTTTGTGTTTCCAAAAAGCGATTTGAGGCTCAATGTTGCGGAAGCGGTTTCACCACGGGCTTGAGCAATGGGTGCTCCCTTCGCGGCCATTTTTGGAGCTGTTGCTTGCGCGCGCTTTGGTCGTGAAACGCGTTTGTTTTGAAATGCTTGAACCATAAGTAAGATTTGCAAGATGCACCATTTGGCATCGCTGACAATTTTGCCGATAAAACCACGGATTTCAGAGAAGGAAATGCCTGAAACGAAGCAGCCGATCATAATGGCAAGGAAAGCGAGTGTGATTGATGCAAAAAATAGTGAAAAACCAAGGCCAAATGGCAACATCGCAATGATTCCACCGAGCAATTTATCACCAATATCGCCACCCATGCCGTATTCGCCATAAAACGGCCAATCGACAGTCAAAGAATGTGTGGCTGTGAAAGCAGACCATATGACCAAAGCGATTGGCAGAAAAATCAAGCGGCTAATGAGATTGCGCATTGAATGTCCGAGCAAACCACGGATTGACCATGCCATGAACGCAATAGGCAAAACCCAAACACCGCGACCAAGTCCCATTAATAATGGATCTGCAAACCATGCACCCATCGCACCAAGCGCATTGTTCGGCACATTATCATTGCTGTTAAGCGGTGATGGATCGTTGATTGAATATGTCAAAAACATCATCGCGATGGCTATGGCCAAAACACCCAAGCAGATTGCAAGGATCTTGGATGATCCTTCAGCAATTGAGGGTAAATTCGCCCCTGAATTGTTTTGATCGTCGTAATATGCCAATGCCATTATGTGTCTCCAATCGTTCTAAACTATATAATTCTTAATTTTTGTAAGTGCGGGTTTCGTAAGCGCGCGATCAGCAACGAGCGCAACACGGATATAATTCTTTCCTGGATTTCCTTGCGCGGTATCAGCCGCCAAATAGCCCCCTGGCAGGACTTCGATTCCATGTGTTTTCCACAAATCAAGCGTGACTTTTTCACCATCTTCAACAGGTAGCCAAAGAAAAAAACCGCCATCAGGTACATATTGCTTGCCCAAAATTTCGGCCACATCATCCATTTTCTCTGCATATTGCGCACGATTCGCTTCTACATGGGGCTCATCAGCCCAAAGCGCGGCGCTTGCCAATTGTATCGGTGTCGCAACGGGCGCGCCTGCATAGCTGCGCAATTGCTGGAACTTCGCCATGGTGTCTTTGCCAGCAATCGCAAAGCCCGAACGAAGGCCCGGAAGATTGGAGCGCTTAGATAATGAATGAAAGGCAACAATGCGATTGGTGTCAGCGCCCATATCCTGTGCGATTTTGAACGCTGAATTGGGCGCATCGCCGTAATATAGTTCGCTATAGCATTCATCAGCAAAAATTAGGAAATCATGTTTTTCCGCCAAACCAATAAGGTTTTTGAGATATTGATCATCCGCCACAGCGCCTTGTGGGTTTGAAGGTGAGCATAAAAACACAGCGCATGTTTGATCAAGGGTGCTTGATGGCACATTCTCAAAATCGGGTAAGAAATCATTTTCAGCAGTTGCATTTATAAATTGTGTCTCAATTCCCAATGTTTTCGCGCCCATCATATAGACTTGATAAAATGGGTTTGGCGCAAGCAATATTGGTTTTTTGCCGTTTTTGCGCTCAGGCAAAAGAGCAAGAGCTGCCAAATAAAGACCTTCGCGTGTTCCATTGAGCGGCGTTAAATTCCCAGCATCAATGTCTTCAATGCCAAATCGGCGCGACAAGTAACCCATAATCGCATCAATAAGCGGCGGCTCGCCATTGTTTTTGGGGTAATTATTAAATGCCTTTTGATGTTTGGTGATTTCATCCATCACAAAGTCAGGAAATGCGTGCTTAGGCTCGCCAAGGCTCATATATAGGGGGTCGCCGCCCGCAGGAATATCCTGCAAAAGCGCACGTAAACGCGGGAACGGATAGCCCAAAAGGGCCGAGAATCGTTCGGGGTACTGCATTATGCCTCAATATATTTGGGATCTATTTGTCCCGATTATGGTCATGTTAGCCAAAAAAATCGATTCCGTAAAGGCTTTTTGCAGAAAAATACTTCAATCAATGTAAATAAGCTATTGGAATCAAGGCATTTAATTTTACGATTTTAGAGCTTTAGCCTGTGTTTATTGTCTTTTGTGCGATTATGTATTATTCAAAATAATCGGAACGCTGGGTCAACTGCGCCGATAATATGGAAATATCATTATGAATTACCTACGTTCAGAGCGTTTTGAGCAACATCTCAAATGGATGGCTCTCTTCTTAGGCTTGTGCAGCACAATCTCAATCGTCCAAGGCTGGCAGCTCTATTCAATGCTCTTTGGTTTGCCGTTTTGTCTCATTTGGATCTATTGTGGATGGCTGCGGACAGAACCCCAATTAAAATATATCAATATCGTGTTTTCGGCTCTATATATTTACGGCATCGCACGGTATTTTTTGATTGAGGTGTAGCGCCATAATTTAGACCTTTTTTAAGTGAAAATCCAATTGACAATCTGCAAGGTGAAGCGCAGTCTATCAGTATAAGTTTCGGGGGATATATGGCTGTCGGTAGACAACTAAATGGGACGTTGAGAGCTTTTATTGAAAAGCAACCTATTTTCTTTGTTGCGACTGCGGCCCAAGATGGGCGAGTTAATCTTTCTCCAAAGGGCGCAGATTCACTGCGCATTCTGGATGATAACCGCATTCAATGGTTAAGCCTATCGGGCAGTGGCAATGAAACGGCGGGGCATCTGTTGGCTTGTAACCGTATGACATTGATGTTTTGCGCATTTGAGGGCGATGCGTTGATTTTGCGCTTATATGGATCAGCAAAGACCTTGCATCCCCGTGATCCTGAATGGGCAATTGCGATTGAACAATTCCCTAAAATGGCAGGAAGCCGTCAAATATATGATATGACGATTGAAAGCGTTCAAACCTCGTGTGGTTCGGGCGTTCCGCTGATGTCATTTCAAGCTGACCGTGTGCATGAAGAACTGATACCTTTTTATGAAGATATGGGGCCAGATGGAGTGGAGACATATTGGCGAAAAAAGAATACGAAAACAATTGATGGATTGAATACTGGGCTTTTTAAGGAGCAAAAATGATCACAACACGAGATGCCGTTCGAGAAGATATTCCCGCACTTTATGAGATTTTGAATGAAATCGTTGAAATTGGTGGAACGACTGCGTTTATGTCACCTTTTGAACAGGCTGATTTTGATAGATGTTTTTTTACGGAACGCCGCTTCTCTTTGGTCGTTGCGCAAGATGAATCTGGTGACATTTTAGGTTGGCAATCTCTTGACCAGCAGAATCATTTGCCAAAAGATATTGGTGATATCGGAAGCTATGCGAAGGTGGGGCATGCAGGCAAGGGCATTGGAGCGGCGCTTTTTGAGCATACAAAAAAGAATGCAAAAGCACTTGGGCTAGGAGCAATCAATGCGACTATTCGTGCCGATAATGAATCAGGGCTGAACTATTATTCAAAGATGGGTTTTGTTGATCATTCCACTGATCCGAGTTTTGCCTTAGCTTCTGGCGAAGTCGTAGGCCGTGTTTCAAAGCGTTATCCTTTGGGTTAACAAAAGCTTACACATTCGAACTCTATGTTATCTTTTGGTTTAACCAATAGCGATATATTATATCCAACGACGCATTAACGACCGCAACGATCCCACACTACCTATTGCGGAACTTGATCGTCATATTGATCCCAAACGATTTCAAAACGGCGCCCCGATCCCAGGCGCCGTTTTTGGTTTTTGGACGTATCGTGTGCTTATGCTTTGCCGTGATAGGCTTGGCTCACTGCAAAACTATCCTCAAACCAGTTCCAAAGCACAACTTGCCCATCACGAACTTTTGCGCGCAAAGCGAAGGTGAATTCATTGGTCTCAACGTCTGATTTCGTCAGTTTTACCTTCATTTTCCCGAAAACGGCCACGGTATCACCAGAGGCAAATGCATCTTCGTTTTGCCAAAGCGTGGTCTCAACATTTTGAGAAAATACACCTAAAAACTTAAAAATGTTCTCTTTGCCAATGGTTTCACCAATCCACGGCAAGCTTGGGTCACCTTCATTATGCCAAGTCATATCATCGGCCATCAGCTTATCGACCGTTTCCATATCGCCTTCGCCCATCGCGCCCATAAATGCCATGACGGTATCAAAGCTTTCTTTGGTTGTTTTATCCATATCCATTGCTCCTAATGATTGTCCGAGAATAAGTGCTAAAGTCGCACCAAGTGATGTTTTCATAAGTGTTCTGCGGTGCATATTGCGTCTCCATTGATCGAATATGGCAGTGATCAGCTCACTGCCATATAATATGTGAAAAGCTTATTCACCTGAAAGCTGCTGCAATGCACCAGCCCAGTCCTCAACATGATATGTGCGTGCAATTTTGCCATCTTCCAATTCGTGAATATCGATTGTCATAATGTCAAAGCTGCGCCCCTGACCGTCAACGCCAAAAAATGGTGCAACTGGCGTACCTGTTGCGCGGCTGCGTACGATAATCGTATCACCATCTTGATGCATATCTTCTACCGCCCAATCAAGATCAGGAATGAGCTGTGCAAAGCCGCCCATTTGACCGAGAAAAGTTTCCGTGCTTTTGTTGTCTCCTGAATAATTGCCCACGCTTTCCCAATCATCAGTAATTGAAGCCGTGAAAGCTTGTGTCAGCTCTTGTGAAGCAGGGTCGCTGAGGAGGTCATAGAATTTTTGGACAGTGGCTTTATCATCTGCGAATGCAATGCTTGCAGTTAATGCGATTGTGGCTACCCCAGCGGTGAGTTTTTTGTATTTCGTCATTGTTATCTCCATTTATTTTGTGAATGGGCACTTTTGGTTGGCCCTGAAAACAACTTATTGACTTTTTATTGTTTCGTATATTATCATAATTCATATTTAATAGTTTAAAATAACAGAACAATGATAAATCATCTCAAACATATGGCCATATTTGCGAGTGTCGTGGACGAGGGTTCGTTTCGCGGGGCGGCAAAGCGTTTTGCTGTCGCGCCATCGCGCATTTCTCAAACAGTTTCTGATCTTGAGGAATTTCTGGGAACGACCTTGCTTCACCGCACAACACGAAAAATATCGCTAACAAGTGAAGGGAGGGTGTTTTTTGAAAGCGTCAAGGATATGTTGCGAAGTGTTGAAGCTGGCATGAATTCACTCAATGCCGTAATTGCAAAACCGATTGGTGATCTCAAAATATCCATGCCGTCATTTATGGCCAATTCAGAGCTTGCGGTCTTATTGGCTGATTTTATAAGGCAATATCCCCAAGTCTCGATAAATATCGTCTATACTGACCGACCAATGGATTTGATAGAGAATGGTTTTGATCTGAGCATTCGGGTGGGTTGGCTTAGTGATAGCTCAATGATGTCGAGAAAGCTTGGAGAAAGTGATCGTGTGCTGGTCGCGAGTACAAATTATGCAAAGACACGTCCGCAACCCCAATATCCACAGGATTTGGAGACATGGGACTGGGTTCATTTCGCACAACGTTCGGAGGTTGTAGAGCTGACATCGCATACAGGCGAGCAGATCAAACTTGCTGGCCGATCACGTTTGAAAGTCGACAGTATTGATGCATTATTGCACTTTGTGCGCCAAGATCTTGGCGTCACGATCGTGCCTAGATATTTGGTTGAGGGCTTGCTTAAATCGGGCGAATTTGTTGAGCTTCTCCCCGAATGGCACATGCCGTCATTGGGGTATTATGCAGTTTGGCCAGACACATCACGCCGAGAAAATTTAACACAATTCATGGTGAGGTTTTTGGCAAAACAGCAATCAATATAATTGTTGCTGTCATTCGCGCAGTTAAAGTTAACAAAAGCTTACACATTCGAACTCTATGTTATCTTTTGGTTTAACCAATAGCGGTATATTATATCCAACGACGCATTATTAATGAAGACGATCCCCTTTAGACATAATGCGTAAATTGATCCCAAACGATTTCAAAACGGCGCCCCGATCCCAGGCGCCGTTTTTGATTATTCAGGCCATTGTGTGGCAACCGCTTGATCAATGAGCCGATCAATCAAGGTCATTGCAGCGGCGATGCGTGGGATATTGCGCAAATTGCTATGCGTTACCATCCAAAATTCGCGCTTGATTTCCACCTGTTTCAGGATACGTTTTAAACCGTGATTATGCTCAAGCAAAAAGAGATGCAAGACACCGATTCCCGCGCCAGATTTCACAGCCTCAATCTGCCCAAGTGGTGAGTTAATCGAGATATGATTGCGCCAATCCTTAAAAATTTCACGCGGTGTATTCAGGCGCTCAGAATACAAAAGATCATCGACATAACCAATTAATTTATGCTCTGAAAGCTCATGCACATTTAAGGGTTCGTCATAGTTTTTGAGGTAATTTTCGGAGGCAAAAAGACCAAGGCGATATGTCGAAAGCATTTCAGAATAAAGCTCCTTGCCTTCAGGCTTTCCAACCATAATCGCAATGTCTGCTTCGCGCCGAGAGAGAGAAAATCCGCGCGGCAAAGGCACCAGCTCAATGCGCAAAAGCGGATGGATATCCAAAAATTGGTTCATATTCTTGGCCAAAAACTCAAGCGCAAAACCTTCGGGAGCGGCGATCCGAACTGCGCCAGAAACGCGCATAGCATGGCTATCAAAGGCTTCACTTGCCGCGTCAATTTCGCGCTCTGCACGTTCCAAATATTCGACAAGTTTAACGCCTTCATCGGTTAACTCAACGCCCAAATTATGGCGCGCAATGAGCACAGTATTCATCCGCTCGGCCATGGCGGTCATGCGCCGCGATAAGGTTATCGGCGAAATGCCCAAAACCTCGGCTGCCAAATTAAGCTTGCCAGAGCGTGCAACGGCGAGGAAATATCGCGCATCTTCCCAATTGATTTTTGGATTGGCCATTTATGCTGCCTGATTTGGTGTTAACATTTTTGATGGGTAGCTATATATAATATACGCTTGTTTTGTCAAAAATGATAGGTCAAAATATCGGTATATTTAAATTGGAGAGTTCTATGCCGACTGTCGGACATTATATTGATAACAAAGAAGTCGCCTCAAATTCGGGCAAAACGCAAGCTGTTTGGAACCCTGCGACGGGTGTGTCGGAGCGCGATGTAGCGCTTGCATCTGTGGAAGAAGTCAACGCAGCTGTTGCGAGCGCAAAGGCTGCTTGGCCCGCTTGGTCGGATATGCCGCCATTGCGCCGCGCACGTATTTTGGATCGCTTCAAAATGATCCTTTGGGATCGTGCGGATCAATTGGCCGAAGCCATTTCGATGGAGCATGGCAAAACCCATGATGATGCTGTTGGTGAGGTGACGCGCGGCCTTGAAGTTGTTGAATTTGCGACAGGCATTCCGCATCTTCTCAAGGGTGATTATACCGAGAATGTGGGTGGTGGTGTCGATAGTTATAATATGCGCCAATCTCTTGGTGTGGTTGCGGGCATTACACCATTTAACTTTCCAGCAATGGTTCCTATGTGGATGTTCCCAGTGGCGCTCGCGACGGGAAACTGCTTTGTTTTAAAGCCGTCGGAACGTGATCCTTCCACATCAATTTTGATCGCAAAATGGCTCACTGAAGCAGGCCTTCCTGATGGCGTTTTCAACGTTGTTCAAGGCGATAAATTGGCGGTAGATACGCTGCTGCACCACGAAGATGTTAAAGCGATTTCATTTGTTGGCTCAACGCCGATTGCGAAATATATCTATGAAACAGGCACTGCGAATGGCAAGCGTGTTCAGGCCCTTGGTGGCGCGAAAAACCACATGGTCATCATGCCTGATGCCGATTTGGATATGGCTGTGAATGCGCTTATGGGCGCGGCTTATGGCTCGGCTGGTGAGCGCTGCATGGCGATTTCGGTCGCGGTTCCTGTGACGGATGCTGTCGCTGATGAGTTGCTCAAACGCCTCACGCCTAAAATCGAAGCGCTCAAAATCGGGCCATCAAAAGATGCGGGTTCTGAAATGGGGCCTTTGGTCACGAAAGAGCATCTTGAAAAGGTGCAGGGTTATATTGATGCAGGCGAAAAATCGGGCGCGAAGATCGTTGTTGATGGACGTGGTTTCAAGCAAGATATGCAAGGTTATGAAGATGGATATTATATCGGCGGCACGTTGATTGACAATGTGGAAACGGATATGTTGATATGGAAAGAAGAAATTTTCGGCCCTGTTCTTTCGGTTGTGCGCCGCCCTGATTATAAGTCAGCGGTTGAGCTTATCGGCCAGCATGAATATGCAAACGGAACGGCGATTTTTACCCGTGATGGTGATACGGCGCGCAATTTTACGCGCGATATCGAAGTGGGTATGGTGGGTGTGAATGTGCCCATTCCAGTGCCAATGGCGTTCCATAGCTTTGGTGGGTGGAAAGCGTCTGTATTTGGTGATCATGCGATGCATGGCCCTGAAGGTGTGCGCTTCTTTACGCGGATCAAAACGGTCACGACACGTTTCCCAAGTGGCCTTCGCGAAGACCCACAATTTACCATGCCAACACTTGGTTGAGCAGCGAAATTGAAATCTTCCAGCGGAAGGTTTCCACCGACGAACGCGCAACGCGCAGGTAGGCAGAATAATATAGTAGGGCGCTTTTGGGCGCCCTTAAAATTTCAGCAAAGACCATAACTCGGATGATTTTTAATTATTCGGTGGCTCTTGACATCATGTTGTTTCTGTTCGGTAGTGTTTCTTTGAAAACGGGAGATAGATTATGCGAATTATTATGGTTGGGGCAACAGGAGATGTCGGTCAAGCGGCAATGAATGAGCTTGGTAGCCGTCACAACATCATCCCTGTTGGCCGCACAAACGGTGATTATAAAGTGGACATCGCTGACTTGGAATCTGTTAAAAAATTATACGGCACGATTGGGCAGTTCGATGCTGTCATTTCATGCGCTGGAGATGCTACATTCGCAGCTCTTAGTGATTTTACACAAGAATCCTTCATGCACGGAATGCGCCAAAAAGTCATGGGGCAGGTGAATTTGGTGCTGGCTGGTTTGGACAAAATCAAGGATTCTGGCTCATTTACTTTAACAAGTGGAGTTCTTGATCGGGACCCTATTAGAATGGGCGTTAATGCCGCAACTGCGAATGGAGCGCTTGCTGGGTTTGTAAAAAGTGCCGCAATAGAAATGCCGCGTAGTGTTCGAGTGAATGTTGTAAGTCCTGGTTTGCTGGATGTGTCAAAAGAACGATATGGAGAATGGTTTCACGGCCATAGTCCTGTTTCATCTATCGAAGTTGGGCGAGCATTTGCTAAGAGTGTTGAAGGCGCGTTAACTGGCCAAGTCTTTATTGTTTGAAAATATGTTATGCTGTTTATAAATATTGTCGCTAACTATTTCGCGTAGCCCTCTTGCCCATGCGCGCGGGAGAGCTTAATTCTCTCATATGGAAATAGATCAAAGTAACTGGGCCAAATGGGCCGAAGAATTAGTTGGACTTGTTGTTGATGCGGGGGCAAGCGATGCCGAAGTGTCGCTTTCAATGGGCATTGCACGAGAAGTGTCGATCCGCGATGGTGAGATTGAAAAAGCCGAGACCGCCGAAAGTCGCAGTGTTTCGCTGAGGGCTTATGTTGGTCAGCAAACGGCAGCGACATCATTTTCGTTCAATCCTGATGCCGATTTAAGCGAGAAAATTACTGATTTGGTGCTTGCTGCGAATGCAAGCCCAGCCGATCCGTATTGCGGCCTTGCGCCCGTTGAGGAGCTTGGCGCTGCGCCAGATATTGATCTTGAGCAATATGATTCCAGCGCGATTTTAAGTGTGGATGATTTGCGCGCACGCGCCGATGAGATGGCGCGAGCGGTGCGCAAAGATTTGCGTGTTGATCAAGCTGGTGCGCAGCATGGCCATTACCGTGATATTTATGCGGCCAGCAATGGCCATCGTTTTGATGATTGGCGCAGCTATGGCGGGCAATCCATTGTGAGCATTTATGAAGGAAGCGAGCTTGTGCGCGATTATGCCAGCAATGGCGAAATTCTCTTAAACGATATGGAGGCTCCGAGTGAAACGGGCGCGCGTGCTGCGGAGCGGACATGGGCGGCGCGTGATCCGATAAGACCACCATCTGGAAAATTCCCGATCATGTTTGATGAGCGGATTTCATCAAGTCTGATTGGTTCTGTTCTTGGAGCAATGTCGGGGGCATCCATTGCGCGGCGGGCGAGCTGGTTGATTGATTATGATGAGGATATTTTGCCGCGTGATTTTGTCTTGCGCGAAACGCCATTTCGAAAAAGGCGCTTGTCGAGCCGTTTGCTTGATGGGGAGGGATTGCTTGCACGCGAACAAGATTTGATCAAAGATGGTCGTCCGCAGCTTTGGATTTCGAACCAATCTAGTGCCAGACAGCTTGGGCAAAAAAGCTCTGGTCACGCATCGCGCTCAGGCGTCAATACGGGTGCGGGGATTTCAGGATCGGAACTAATAGGCCCCAAAATGTCGCGCTCAAAAATGCTCAAAGAAATGGGTGAAGGATTGCTTGTGACGGGCTTTATTGGAGCGACGATCAATCCCCATACGGGTGATTATTCGCGCGGTGTAAACGGTTTTTGGGTGCGTGGCGGCGAGATTTGCGAAGCGGTGAATGAGGCTACGATCGCAGGAAATCTCAAAACAATGCTGCCAAGTATTCGTATGGCTGATGATGCTGATATTAAGAAAAGCACCTTTGTTGGGTCTTTGCTTGTTGAGGATATGACAATTGCGGGCGCATGAATTAGATTTCCTTTTAGGCGTCGCTAAAGGGGCTGGCGCAATCGCAATGAAGCATTTTGGCAAGGCGCCTGAATATTGGGATAAGGGTGGTGGCCAAGGGCGTGTGAGCGTGGCCGATATGGAGGTCGATAGTTATCTTCACGATGAGATTGGTCGGGCATTTCCTGATGATGCCATTCTTTCTGAGGAGCGCGTTTCGAATGTGGAGCGCCTTACCAATCCGCGCGTTTGGATTATTGATCCGATTGATGGCACGGAAGCCTATCTCAATGGGCAGAAATTTTTTACAACATCACTGGCTTTGGTTGAAAATGGTGTGCCAATCGTTGGCGTTATCTATGCGCCTGCAAGTGATCGGATGTTCACGGCCATTAAAGGCGAGGGCGCAACATATAACGGTCAGCCCATTCAGGTTCAAGAATCACGGCTTGACGCAGCCAAAATATTGGCTTCATCTGCGCGTTATAACCGTGCTATGATTAACCAAGCCCCCCCACTTGATTTGCATTTTCGTCCATCAATTGCCTTAAGGCTCGCGCTTATTGCTCAAGGAAAATACAATGGAACATTTGCAATGCGCCCGAGCTGGGAATGGGATATCGCTGCTGGTATGTTGATCTTACAAGAAGCTGGCGGTGTACTCACCGATGGTGAGGGCAATGTGCCAAATTTGAATGCAAAGCATCCTTCAATTAACGGAATGATTGCAGGCGCGCCAAATTTGGTGCATGAACTGGTTAAACGCAATTTAAATAAAGAGGACTAAAATGGCGAAGAAATTACATTTGGTATTTGGCGGCGAGCTTATCGACCCATCACAAACAGCATTTCGTGACCCAGATAATCTGGATATTGTTGGAATTTTTTCGGATCATGAATCTGCGGTAAATGCATGGCGAGGTGCTGCTCAGCGCACGGTTGATAATGCGCATATGCGTTATTTTATCGCGCACATTCATCGTCTGCGTGATGAGGGTCGTGCCGATAGCCTTACCGAACAATTGGGCGGATAAGGCGCAATATGAGCGTTCTCAGTCAGGGCTTTAAGAGTTTCCGTTTTTGGGGCTCTAGACGATTTGGCAAACGATCAGAAGCTCAAAAGAGGCCTCATTTTGTATCGGTTTTTGATCGTGATGAGGCATCTGGTTTGAAAGCTCATATTGAACGTGCATTTGCCTTTTCTGCGTCAAGTTTGAGAATGGCGTATTCAACGATTGATGTTGATACCTTACCTGATGAGATTATCGAATTGGCGCCTTCTCGAATTTTGTTTGTTAATGTTATTCCAAGCAGGCAACAGCTACGTGCTATCAAGCATCTTGATGTGCCATATTTAAATATAAACGCACAAACAGAACCAAAAAAAACGTCATCAGATGTGAATTCGGTAACGCAGCGCGGGGGCATTAGCGAGGTGGTTGGTAGGCGCAATGCGATTTATGTGCACAAGCCATCAAAGCGAAATCTTCTGATTATTGTGAATGCGTTTTTGGATGCAAAGCGGCAATACCCCGATCTTTTGATGATGCTGAGCGGGGTGCAGCATGGTGCGCTAGAGGCGCTTAATCTTGACCTTATGATTATTGATAAAGATGCAAGCAAAAGTAAGCGTCAGCTTGGTGATGTTTTGGTTTCGCCAGAGAGTGATTTTAGCCCTGATTGGGCGGCTACGGCGAATCTGTGCATCTTATTGCCTGAAAATAAAGATATTCAAAAATGTGGGAATTTGGCTTTGGGCTCAGGCGCTTCATTGCTCACTTACCGCGTGGATCTCGAACCCTATGAAACCCTTAACGAACTTGAGGCCATCGGAGCGATATGGTCAGCACAAAATCCAAATCTTTTAGCCGCGGCTATCACTCAAGCCTTATCACCCGAAAAAACGGCGCTTACCGTTGCGCAAAGCCTAGAGCATTTGACGGCTACGGAAGATTACATTAGCCAATCTATCGATGCGCTTTTGGATCAAGAATAGATGATGCGCGCCCCAAAATTTTGGTTCAAAAAAGCTGGTTTGAGAGCCAAGCTGCTTTCACCGCTTGCCATTATTTGGCAGTTTCAAACACAGCGACGCTTGAAAAAAAAATCCACGAAAATCGATATTCCTGTGATATGTGTCGGCAATATTTCCATGGGCGGCACGGGAAAGACACCCACTGCAATCTATATGGCACAAATGCTGATTGAACAGGGTTATAACCCGTTTATTTTATCGCGCGGATTTGGCGGATCGATTTTGGGGCCAATTCGTGTTGAGCCAGAACATATTGCCAAAGAGGTTGGTGATGAAGCCGTGTTGATGGCTTATTTTGCGCCAGTCATCATATGCAAAAACCGTGCAGAAGGCGGTAAGTTTGCCCAAAGCCAAGGGGCTGATATTTTGATCATGGATGATGGTTTTCAAAACCCAGATTTGCATAAAGATATGTCGATCATTGTTGTGGATAGTGATGTCGGATTTGGCAATAAAAAGGTGTTCCCATCAGGCCCGCTACGAGAGCCAGTTGAGGCGGCTATAAAGCGTGCTGATGTTGTTTTGCTGATTGGTGAAGGGAAAGCGCGCGCAGAAATTGACGCAAAGATAGCTGCGAATTTGCCTATAATTTCGGGTCATCTCGCGCCTGTGGATATGGGGGTGGTTTGGAAGGATATGCGGGTTTTTGCATTCGCAGGGATTGGTAGGCCAGAGAAGTTTTTCAAAACGCTTAGCGATCTTGGTGCCAATGTCATCGCAAAACGATCCTTTGGAGATCATGAAGAAATTCCGCGCATATTGCTTGATCGCATGCAAAATGATGCATGGGCCAATGCAGCTCAGCTTGTCACAACTGAAAAAGACGCGGCAAGATTGCCCAAAAACTGGCAAGGCAGCGTTCTGAGTTTGCCTGTGAGATTGCAAATTGATGAGGGTGATTTATTAAAACACTTACCCGTTAGAAAGAAGTGATCAAGTGATTTTTAGCTCAATGGCGCAAAGAGATTGAAGCCCATGCAAAGCAGTGTTATGGTCGAAAAATAAAATGACGTGATGAGGTATCGGTGTGAAAATCCATTTAACAAAAGCTGGCGCAGAAACGCTTCAACAAGAGCTAGATCAACTGCGTATTGTTGAGCGCCCAGCAATTATTGCGGCAATCGCAGAGGCGCGTGAACATGGCGATCTTTCTGAAAACGCGGAGTATCACTCAGCAAAAGAGAAGCAGAGTTTTATTGAGGGCCGTGTGAAAGAGCTTGAGGCTGTGCTGGGTCAAGCCGAGATTATCGATCCGAAAAAACTTTCGGGTGCGATCAAATTTGGTGCTACCGTTAAGATTGTTGATGAAGACACGGATGAAGAAAAAATATTGCAGCTTGTTGGTGAATATGAAGCTGATATTGAGCGCAATCTGCTGAATATTCAGTCACCTCTTGCACGCGCATTAATCGGCAAAGAAGAAGGCGACAGCATTACCTTCAAAAGCCCAGGTGGCGAGAAATATTATGAAGTTTTAGAGGTTCTGTATAAGTGAGTCAGTTTTCCAGACAACTCCGCAAAATCCCAAAAGACCGTCAAACATTGCGAAATTTTTACGGGTTCTTCTCAGCACTTTGGGCTGCTGGCATTCTCGCCTATGCTCTTGGTTATTGGCGTAGGATTACGGATATTGGCGGTCACATGTCTATTTTTCAATGGCTTTTCGTATTGGTCGTGATTTGTGTGCCGCTGCTCGTGGTTTGGTTTCCCTACTGGCTGACAAAAGAAATGCGCTTCGCAGCTGTTGAGACAAGCCCTCAAAAAGGGGGGGCAAGCCTTGATCCTGAGCAATTGCGCGAAATCAGTACGCGTCTTGAAGCATTATCATCAGAAAACAAAGAGGTGCGTTTGGCGCTTGGTGATATATTGACGGGTGTTTCAGCGGTTGTCCATTCGGGTGAAAGTGCAAGTCAATCCGCGCGCAACAAAGTGCAGTCAAATTTTGAAGCTCCGAATTTGCCATTAACCGAACAGGCGGGCGATCATGCGGATTTGCATCTGGCTGATGTTGCAACAGCTCTTGATTTTACAGACCAAGTTCAAAAGGGCGATTGGGCCATTGCATTTGAGCGTGTGCAAATGAAAGGTTCATTTCTTGAATTGATGCGCAGTGCAGAAAAAGTGATCGATGTTTTCGAGGAAGAAGGCATTTTTGTGGAAGACATTGCGATTGTTCATCCCCCCGAACATTCTTGGCGCGCGCTTGCAAAAAATATCCGCAATGCAGAAACTGAGAAACTTGCATTTATTCCCGATCTCTCTGCGCGAACATTAATTAAATCGCGCTTGAAAGCAGACGCAGAATTTCAAGAATTATCATTGCGCTTTCAAAAGGGCTTTATTGATATGCTTGAGAAAATGGCGCCTCATGCAAATGGCGACGAATTAGATGCGCTTGCCAATTCGAGAGCAGGGCGTGCATTTGCGATTTTGGGCGGCATTAGTCAAACATTCGCATCCAAAGATTTGGCATGATCCGCGGATTTTGGTTTATTCTCGGTATAATTGCATTGGGTTTCGGCATGGCAGGTGTTCCCTTACCACTATTGCCCACCGTTCCATTTTTGCTGCTCGCGGCATTTTGTTTTGCTAAGTCTTCGCCGCGTCTGCATGCATGGCTGCTCGAGCATAAGATCTTTGGCCCAATGATCAAGGATTGGCAAAGCAGTGGCCGTATCCGTCGCCGCGCAAAATACATGGCGACACTCACAATAGCCTTGGCATTTGGACTATCACTCATTATGGGATTGCCGTTGCGTATCTTGGTTATTCAAGCGGCGGTATTATCTTGCGTGATGGCGTTCATATGGACGCGGCCAGACTGATAAGCTTTCTATAAAATTAGGCCTTTTACCTTGCAGAATCCGATAAGAAGCTTATAAAGCGGACAGTTTGCCAATGCGCGCCTAAATGCGCCCGAATTACGGAGCTTGATTCATGCCAAAACGCAACGATATTTCATCCATTATTATTATTGGAGCTGGTCCTATTGTGATTGGGCAAGCTTGCGAGTTTGACTATTCGGGAGCCCAAGCTTGTAAGGCGCTGCGCGAAGAAGGATACCGCGTGGTTTTGATCAATTCGAACCCTGCGACGATCATGACGGATCCTGATTTGGCAGATGCAACTTATATCGAGCCGATCACTGTTGAGGCGATTTCAAAAATCATCGAAACCGAACGCAAAGCTCGCCCTGATGAGAAAATGGTCATGTTGCCAACAATGGGGGGGCAAACGGCACTTAATGCCGCTCTAAGTTTGGATGATGCAGGTATATTGGCGAAATATGATGTTGAGCTTATTGGCGCCAAACGCAAAGCGATTGAAATGGCTGAAGATCGTCATTTGTTTATTGAGGCAATGGATCGCATCGGTATTGAAAATCCGCGTGGCACGGTTATTGCGGCACCGAAAAAAGACGGTCAATATGATTATATTGAGGGCTTGCGCCTTTGCGAAGAGGCAATTGATAATGTGGGTCTCCCTGCGATTATCCGTCCTGCATTCACGCTTGGTGGTACGGGCGGTGGCGTGGCCTATAATCGCGAGGATTATCTGGAAATTTGTCGCTCGGGGCTTGAAGCTTCGCCAATGGCACAGATTTTGATTGATGAAAGCCTTCTTGGTTGGAAAGAATACGAAATGGAAGTTGTGCGCGATAAGGCTGACAATGCCATTATCGTTTGTGCGATTGAAAATGTGGATCCTATGGGCGTTCACACGGGCGATAGTATTACGGTCGCGCCAGCTCTTACATTGACCGATAAAGAATATCAGATCATGCGCACGCATTCGATTAATGTTCTGCGTGAAATTGGTGTGGAAACGGGCGGTTCAAATGTGCAATGGGCCGTGAACCCAGCTGATGGTCGCATGGTTGTGATTGAAATGAACCCGCGCGTGTCGCGCTCATCTGCATTGGCATCAAAAGCAACGGGCTTCCCGATTGCGAAAATTGCGGCGAAACTTGCGGTTGGCTATACGCTTGATGAGTTGCAAAATGACATTACGGAAGTCACACCTGCGAGCTTTGAGCCAACGATTGATTATGTCGTTACCAAAATCCCACGTTTTGCATTTGAAAAATTCCCTGGCGCGAAACCCGAACTGACTTCTGCGATGAAATCAGTGGGCGAAGTGATGTCTATTGGGCGTAATATTCATGAGAGTTTGCAAAAGGCGATGATCTCACTTGAGACAGGGTTATCTGGCTTTGATAGCCTTGAGCTAGGCGATGATGAGGCGAGTGTTGTGCGTGAGCTTTCGCGCGCGACCCCAGACCGTATCCGTGTGATTTGTGAAGCTATGCGCCGTGGATTTACCAATGAGCGCATTAATGAGATCACATATTTCGATCCTTGGTATCTGGCGCGTTTGCGCGAGATTGTGGATGCGGAAATGGAAATTAAAAAACATGGGCTTCCTCAAAGTGCAAGCGGGATGCGCGTTCTGAAGCAGCTTGGTTTCTCTGATCAACGCCTTGCCAAGCTTTGCGGCACATCAGAAAGCGAAGTCCGCACTTTGCGCCACGAACTTGATGTGCGCCCTGTGTTTAAGCGCATTGATAGTTGCGGTGGTGAATTTGATGCGGTCACGCCATATCTTTATTCGACATATGAAGCGCCCTTTGGTGGCGAAGCCCAATGTGAAGCGGATGTGTCTGACCGCAAAAAGGTTGTCATTTTGGGTGGTGGCCCGAACCGTATTGGTCAAGGTATTGAATTTGATTATTGCTGTTGTCATGCTTGTTTTTCATTGGCTGATGCTGGATATGAAACGATTATGATCAATTGTAATCCAGAAACAGTTTCAACCGATTACGATACGTCTGATCGTTTGTATTTTGAGCCGCTCACCGCAGAACATGTTCTTGAGATTCTGCATGCTGAAATGCAAAAAGGCACACTTGCAGGCGTGATTGTTCAATATGGTGGTCAAACCCCGCTGAAACTTGCGGATACTCTTGAAAAAGCGGGTATACCGATTTTAGGCACATCACCTGAAGCGATTGATTTGGCTGAAGATCGCGAGCGTTTCCAACAGCTTCTCAACTCACTAGGTTTGTTGCAACCTGAAAATGGGATTGCGCATTCCGATGAAGAAGCGCTGCAAATTGCAGAGCGTGTTGGCTTCCCACTTGTGATCCGCCCAAGCTATGTTCTTGGTGGCCGTGCGATGGAAATCGTGCATGATTTTGATCATTTGCGCCGTTATATTTCAACGGCCGTGACGGTATCTGGTGATAGCCCTGTTTTGCTTGACCACTATCTTTCGGGCGCAGTTGAAGTTGACGTGGATGCGATTTGTGATGGAACAGATGTGTTTATTGCGGGTGTGATGGAGCATATCGAGGAAGCGGGAATTCACTCAGGCGATAGTGCGTGCTGTTTGCCACCACATAGCCTTTCAGATGAGTTGATTGCGCGTATGAGCGAACAATCCAAAGCCATGGCGCTTGCGCTCGGTGTGGTTGGTCTGATGAATGTTCAATTCGCAATTAAGGGCGACAAAATTTATGTGCTTGAAGTGAACCCACGTGCATCACGCACGGTTCCATTTGTTGCGAAGGCAACGCGCCTTCCTGTGGCTGCAATTGCTGCGCGGGTTATGGCAGGGGCTAAGCTTTCGGAGTTTGACCTTGTTGCGCAAAACGAAGGTTTTTATGCGGTGAAAGAAGCCGTTCTTCCCTTCGCTCGGTTCCCCGGCGTTGATACAGTTCTTGGGCCAGAAATGCGCTCGACGGGCGAGGTCATGGGATTGGATACGGATTTTGCCCGTGCATTTTTGAAGGCACAACAAGGTGCGGGTGTTACATTGCCAACATCAGGGAGTGTTTTCGTATCGGTGAAAAATACAGATAAGACAGATGCATGTGTGGAGATGGTGCGCACACTTGTGAAGCAAGGATTTGATATTGTTGCGACATTGGGAACAGAGACGTTTTTGAAAGAGAATGGTATCGCTGCAACGCGTGTGAATAAGGTTTATGAGGGCCGCCCAAATATTGTTGATATGATGAAGTCAAAAGATATAGCGCTTGTGATCAATACAACAGAAGGATTGGCATCTTTATCTGATAGTAAAGCTATTCGGTCAACTGCGCTTTATGAAAAGATACCGCTTTATACCACGGTTGCTGGTGGCAATGCAGCTGCAAAAGCTATATCTGTGATTGAACAAGATATAAGCGTTTTTAGGCTTCAGAAATAGGTTGTTTCATATGGCCGTAGCGTTATAATGCTTAAAAGGCGTCTAAAGTGATAATTAATATCAATAATAATATTTGAGGACATTTATGTTGGAACGTAAAGAATATACATTTACATCAGAATCTGTTTCTGAAGGACATCCAGATAAGATTTGTGACCGTATTTCGGATGCAATTTTGGATGCATTTTTAAAAGAAGATCCATATGCGCGTTTGGGTTGTGAAACCTTTGCCACAACAGATCGCATTGTCATTGGCGGCGAAGTTCGTGGTCCTGGCTCGGTAATGCGCAAAATTGAAGATATTGCGCGCGAATGTGTGCGTGAAATTGGATATGAACAGCAAGGATTTCATTGGGCGAATTTGAAGGTCGATAGCTATCTCCATGCTCAATCTGTTGATATTGCACAAGGTGTGGATGCCAGTGATTCAAAGGATGAGGGCGCTGGCGATCAGGGCATTATGTTCGGCTATGCAACGACTGAAACTGAGGCTTTAATGCCCGCTCCAGTTCAATACGCTCATGCTATTTTGCGCCGCTTGTCACATGAACGAAAGCATGGCGGTGCAACTCAGCTTGGACCGGATGCAAAATCTCAGCTATCGGTTCGCTATGAGAACGGTAAACCTGTCGGCGTGGATTCAATTGTTTGCTCAACTCAACATCTTGATGCAAGCATGTCATCGCAAGATATTCGCGATTTGATTGAGCCATTTATTCTTGACGAGCTTCCTACAGGCTGGATAACGCCAGCCACAACTTGGCATATTAACCCAACTGGAAAATTTGTTATCGGTGGGCCTGATGGTGATGCAGGACTCACAGGGCGCAAAATTATTGTAGATACATATGGCGGCGCTGCGCCTCATGGCGGTGGCGCGTTTTCAGGAAAAGACCCAACCAAGGTTGATCGCTCAGCTGCCTATGCTGCGCGTTATTTGGCTAAAAATATTGTGGGCGCAGGGCTTGCCGAGAAATGTGTTATTCAGCTTTCATATGCGATTGGTGTGTCGCAGCCTACGTCAATTTATATTGACACATTTGGTACTGGGAAGTTCGATGTGCAAAAACTAGAAAATAAAATTCCTGATATTTTGAATTTGAGCCCACGTGGTATTCGTGAGCACCTTCAATTGAATAAACCCATTTATGAGCGCACTGCAGCTTATGGCCATTTTGGTCGTAAAACGGATAGCGAAGGTGGGTTTTCATGGGAAAAACTAGACCTTGTGGATGAGCTTAAATCCATCTGCGGCTGATTAACGCCACAACATTAATAATAGGAATAATTATGAACGATTACATCGTAAAAGATATCAACCTTGCCGAATATGGCCGTAAGGAGTTGAATATCGCTGAAACAGAAATGCCAGGTTTGATGGCGCTCCGCGAGGAATTTGGCGTTTCAAAGCCGCTTAAAGGGTCGCGCATTGTCGGCTCACTTCACATGACGATTCAAACGGCTGTTCTGATCGAAACACTTGTGGCTCTTGGCGCTGATGTGCGCTGGGCTTCATGCAATATTTTCTCAACGCAAGATCATGCAGCATCAGCGATTGCGGCAGCGGGCATTCCTGTTTTTGCGATCAAAGGTCAGTCTCTTGAAGAGCATTGGGATTATCTTGATCAATCATTCCAATTCCCAGAAGGCCCGAATCTTATCTTGGATGATGGTGGTGATGCGACACTTTATATTTTGCTTGGTGCGCGTGTTGAAGATGGTGAAACAGATTTGATTGAGACACCTTCTTCGGAAGAAGAAGTCGCGGTATTCGCACAAATCAAAAAGCGTATGGCGCAAAGCCCAGGTTGGTTTAACAAAATGAAAGAGCAAATCGTTGGTGTTTCAGAAGAAACGACAACGGGTGTTCACCGCCTTTATGAGCTCGTTAAAGAAGGTCAATTGCCTTTCCCTGCGATCAACGTCAATGACGCGGTAACGAAGTCAAAATTCGACAATAAATATGGTTGTAAAGAATCTCTTGTTGACGGTATCCGCCGCGCAACAGACACAATGATGGCAGGCAAGGTTGCCGTTGTTTGTGGCTATGGTGATGTGGGCAAAGGTTCTGCGGCTTCTCTTCAGGGCGCTGGTGCGCGTGTAAAAGTTACGGAAGCTGATCCGATCTGTGCGCTTCAAGCGGCAATGGATGGTTTTGAAGTTGTGCTGCTCGAAGATGTGATCAGTTCAGTTGATATCATTATCACAACGACTGGCAATAAAGACATCGTTCGCATCGAGCATATGCGCGAAATGAAAGATATGGCGATTTTGGGCAATATCGGTCACTTCGACAACGAAATCCAAGTTGCGGCATTGAAGAATCACAAATGGACAAATATCAAAGATCAAGTGGATATGATTGAGATGCCATCGGGCAACCGCATCATCCTGCTTTCACAAGGCCGCCTTTTGAATCTTGGCAATGCAACTGGCCACCCAAGCTTTGTGATGTCAGCATCGTTCACGAACCAAGTTCTTGCGCAAATAGAGCTTTGGACAAATGGTGATAATTATAAAAACGATGTGTATATTTTGCCAAAGCATCTTGATGAAAAAGTGGCACGTTTGCATCTTGGCCGTATCGGCGTAAAGCTCACCAAGCTTTCAAAAGAACAAGCTGATTATATCGGTGTGGGTGTTGATGGGCCTTATAAGCCTGAGCATTACCGTTACTAAGCACAATCGGGAATTATACAGAATGGGCGGCCTTTCGGCCGCCCTTTTTGCATTTATACATTACAAAAATTATGGCTAATTTACATCAATGCGTTTCGTGTTGCGCTTGAAAATTCACGGCGCCAGATTGTGTAACTCACGAAGCCTGTCGCAAGCATAAAAGGAACTGCGCCAAGCAACCAACAAATTGCTGCGAGCGCAAAGTAAATCATCCGCAAGCCACGATTGAAGCTACGTGATGCCGTAATGTTCAGTTCGGCTGCACGTGTCATTTCAGCATCGTTGGGGTCATTTTCAGATATGGAAGCCATAACAATGGCGCAATATCCAAATACACGCCCAGACCAAATGAACTTCAAAAAACCATTTGCCAAAATAAGTGCAACAAAAAACAATTTGAAGTTCCAGGTATTGGCATCTAAATCTTTATGAAAAATCCCTTCAAGACCAACTTGCAATTGAGGCCGAGACATAAGCGCGATGACACCACCAACTGCGATCATCATTCCGGATGCGAAAAAGCGCGATGATTGCTGGAGCATGCTCAAGATTGTAGCGTCGACGATACGATTATTGCGCGTTGTCAGAACCTGCATCCATTTGTGACGATATTTGAACATCAATGAATATGTTGATGGGCGCTCTGAGGTTTCGGCTTCAATGCGCAAATTGAATACGATGACGATTGTGAAAAAGATTAATATTGCAAAAATATCGAGTAATTCGAGTTGCCAGAAGTCCATTGATAAATACCAAATTTTTGATCGTAAAATTACGAATTGCGTTTTGCCCGAGCCTAGCGCAAACTCACAAAATGACCAAGCCCCAATTCGACATAGCCGCATTGCGTAATAGCGCTCCAAACGCAGAATGGATCACGAATTCATCAGCTTTGCGTGCCTATGAATGTGATTCCTATTCGGCTTATCGTGAGTTGCCTGTTGCTGTTGTGTTGCCCAGCACCACTGATGAAGTTGCCGCAATTATGCGTCATTGTGATGTATATGATATTGATGTTGTGGCGCGCGGTGCTGGCACGTCACTTGTGGGGGGGGCAATGCCAAAGGCGGGCGGAATTGTATTGGGGCTTGCGCGGTTGAACCAAGTGGTCGAGTTTAATCCAGATGACCGTATGATTTGTGTGCAGACGGGTATGACCAATTTGATGGTGAGCCATATTGCGGCTGAGCATAATCTCTTTTATGCACCCGATCCGTCGAGCCAAATGGCCTGTTCGATTGGTGGGAATATCGCTATGAATTCGGGCGGGGCGCATTGCCTGAAATACGGTGTGACAACGAATAATTTGATTGCTGTAAAAATTGTGAGTGCGCAAGGTGAGGTACATGATTTTCATGTGGATGATGGTTTTGATTTGCGGGGAATTATTTGCGGTTCAGAAGGGCAGCTTGGGGTCGTGACGGAAGCTTGGCTGAAATTGGAAACAAGTCCAGAGGGTGCGTTGCCGATGATGATTGGTTTTCCAACGCCTGAAGATGCCGGCGAATGTGTGGCATCTATTATTCGCGCCGGAATTATCCCAGTTGCTATTGAATATATGGACGAGATTATGATCCGCGAAGTGGAGAGGTTTGCGAATGCAGGTTACCCGCTTGTGAGTGCGCTTTTGATTGTCGAAATTGAAGGCGACCCAACTCGAATTGCCGTGGAAATGGGCGCAATTGAAAAGATTGCCCAAAAGCATAAAGCAAATCCCATTAGGCGCTCACAAAATGCTAATGAGGCCACTAAAATTTGGGCAGGCCGAAAGGCGGCATTTGGCGTGATGGGGCGTTTAGCCGATTATATTACGCTTGATGGTGTGGTACCCATTTCGCAACTTGCTGAAGCATTGAGACGTATATCAGAGATATCTTCTAATCACGGTATGGGCGTTACGAATGTGTTTCATGCAGGGGATGGGAACTTGCATCCTCTCATTATGTATGATGCACAAAAAGACGGCGATCTTGAACGGGCGGAAGCCTTGGGCGTTGAAATTCTAACGGCTTGTATTGAGCTTGGAGGCTGTTTGACGGGTGAGCATGGTGTGGGCATCGAAAAACGCGAGATCATGAAACGCCAATATTTGCCGCATGAATTGGAACTCCAAATGCAAATAAAAGATATATTTGATCCGCAGTGGCGATTGAACCCCGATAAAGTCTTTCCGCTCGACATAAGCGCGGAGCGACGTTCATGAATGAGAAGCAAATTATTGAAGCCGTGAAGGCAGGCAGCGGTCGTGTCTTTGGCTCAGGAACAAGACGTCGTGGTGATTGGTCTGCTCAAGAACATAATGGGATTATATCCTATTTACCCGATGAATTAACGATAACCGTTCGTGCAGGAACGTTCATGAAGGAGATCGAAGAAAAGATCGCAAAACATGGTCAGATGCTTGGTTTTGAGCCGATGGATCATAGCGTGATTTTTAAGAAAAAAGGTATGCCAACGATTGGAGGAGCGCTAGGAGTGGATGCAGATGGGCCGCGGCGATTACGTGCGGGTTCTATGCGTGATGCGCTTTTAGGTGTCCGATTTGTTGATGGGCAAGGACAAATTATCCGCGCAGGCGGCAAGGTGATGAAAAATGTTACTGGGCTTGATATAACGCGTTTGTTCGCAGGCTCATTTGGAACGCTTGGGGTTGCGCTTGATGTGACGATGAAGCTTTTGCCCAAACCTCGGGAACAACATATTGTTTCTTATAATGTGCCGATTGCTGAGGCGATGGATGGGCTTGGAAAATGCATGCGTATGCCACTTGAAATTACGGGAGCGATATATGCGGATGATCAGTTTTTCATACGTCAAGAAGCGAGTGTTGTCGGGCCATTGAAAACCCGTTTGAAAAACGAACTTGGTAAGGGCGAGACAATAGATGATACAAAATGGGTGGAGCTTCGTGATTGGAAATATCTAGCGCAAATGCCAGAAATTTGGCGCGTTTATTTGCGGCCATCACAAGTGACTAAGTTTTTGGAAAACATTGAAAATCCCTATATGGTTCTTTGTGGTGGCTCTCAAATCGCAATCGCAGGCTCCTTAGTAGATTTCCAAGATCAATTGCGAGAGGGCATGTTTGCACGCTGTGAAAAAGGAGCGGTGATTGGCGCGCGCTTCCCGAAGTTCACAAATGCTCATCTCAAACTTATTGAACATACACAGAAGGTTTTTGATCCGCTCAACATTTTTGGAGGCCGTGATGAAAACTGATTTTACAGATAGCCAACGCGCAGATCCGTTTATCGCGCGGAATGAAGATATACTGAAATCATGTGTACATTGTGGGATGTGCACGGCGACTTGCCCAAGTTATCAAATCTTAGGTGATGAGCTTGATAGCCCTCGTGGCCGTATTTATATGATCAAATCTTTAATGGAAGAGGGCCGCGCTCCTGACGAGAATTTCGTGCGCCATATTGATCAATGTTTGTCATGTCTCGCTTGTACAACCACTTGTCCGTCAGGAGTGGATTATATGCATCTTATTGACGATGCGCGTGCACATATTGAAGAGAATTATAAGCGCCCATTTATGGATCGTTATTTGCGCAAAGTTCTGGCGATGATCATTCCATATCCCAAGCGCTTTCGTTTGGCGATGATGGGGGCAGGGCTTGCGCGGCCATTTCGTTTTTTGTTTGGTGGAAGAATTCGAGCTATGCTTGAACTTGCGCCTAAGCAACTGCCAAAGCAATTGCCAATTGATAAGCCACAAACCCATTCACCGAAGGGCGAAAGAAAAAAGCGGGTTGCAATTTTGGCGGGCTGTGCGCAATCTGTTCTTGATCCCGAAATTCATCGAGCCACCATTTCTGTTTTAACGAAGCTTGGTGTTGAAGTCGTGCATCCAAAAGGCGCTGGTTGCTGTGGTGCATTAGTGCACCATATGGGGCGAGTGAATGATGCCCATGATGCTGCAATGGTCAATATAAACGCATGGCTTGAGCTTGAGAAAATCGCGCCACTTGACGCGATTATTATCAACACATCTGGTTGTGGAACAACGATCAAGGATTATGGCCATATGATCGAAACGGATGAAGCAAGGCGCGTTTCAGAGCTGGCGAAAGATATTTCCGAGTTTCTTATTGATATTTTTCCACAAACCGATGCTCCAGAAAAACTAAAAATAGCCTATCATTCGGCTTGTTCATTGCAGCATGGTCAAAAAATCAAAGAAACGCCAAAAGAGCTTTTGAAACGCGCTGGTTTTGAAGTGGTTGAACCATTTGAAAGTCATTTATGCTGCGGATCGGCTGGTACATATAATATGCTTCAACCGGAAATTTCTACGAAACTTGGCGCACGAAAAGCTAGCAATATTGAGCGACTGAAACCCGATGCGATTGCGGCTGGAAATATTGGATGTATGACACAGATCGGTGCTTACAGCCGCGTGCCCATTGCACATACAATCCAATTTCTCGACTGGGCGCTTGGTGGTGAAAAACCGAGTTAATCAAGAATCTTTTATCAGAAACTTAATAATCATGTTTTATCGATAAGATATACATGAAAGGTGTTTTTGATGAAAAGCTATACTGACACGAAATACTGGTTTCTGTTTGTTGGAATTGTCTGTGCTTCATGTGGAGGGGGCGGTACGTCTTCTGAACAAACTGAATCACCAGATGAAACCTTCAATACTGGCGCTGTGGTTGTTGAAAATAATAGCTCAAAACAATATATTGATGAAACTGGTAATTTAACTGATATTTCGGCCGAAAATACAACTGTTATTACGGATGGTCTTAAAGGGTTTTCTTTTGGTTTTGGGACTGTACTCTCCAATGAATACGATGAGGATGCAGTTCTAGCGGAAGACGATGATGTAAGTTATATGGGAGTTGCCGCGATCCATACAGATTCAGATGTAGGTGCAGCAGTAACAGCCTCTCAATTTTCATTTAATGGGACATATGAACTTCAATATCAGCAAACTGACGCATTGGGAGAGTTAGGTGATCTACACGACGCGAACGGTCAACTCACTATAGACGTGGACTTGAATGCTGGAACAGGCACAATTTCAGATGACTTTATGTCAGGGTCAGCACAGGCTTCTGCTGGTTCAGAATTGACGATCGGTGATGGTACGATTAGTGGCCAAGATTTTGAAATTGAGGTCTCTTATGAAGGAGCAGACGGATATCTTGAGGGCATTTTTGGTACAGATGGCTTGGTTGGAGCGATGTCTGGAGTTGGGTCAGATGGTTTCTTTGTAGGTGGGGCGATTGCAAATCCTGAATAACCTGTATTTCGTTTATTTTTTGAAAGTATTATCAATGCATTGATCTAGGATAGGCTTAGCTCCTATGTTACCTTTCTCCAAAATTGAGGAGATGTGGATGTTTGAACTCGCAATCATTTGGGAATGGCTCGGCTTTGCATTGCGCTGGTTGCACGTGATCTGTGCTATGGCATGGATTGGCTCAAGCTTTTATTTTATAGCCCTTGATCTTGGTCTTCGCAAATCACCAAACCTTCCTGAAGGTGCGCATGGTGAAGAGTGGCAAGTGCATGGGGGTGGCTTTTACCATATCCGCAAATATCTTGTCGCACCTTCGCAAATGCCTGAGCATCTTATTTGGTTTAAATGGGAAAGCTATGTCACTTGGCTATCGGGGGCAGCACTCTTAATGGTTGTTTATTGGGCTGGTGCTGAGCTGTACTTAATTGACTCAGCTAAGATGGAATTGACGACTATTCAAGCGATATTGATTTCTGCAGGAAGTCTTACGATTGGTTGGCTTCTTTATGATTTTTTATGCAAATCAAAGCTCGGTAATACACCCACATTATTGATGCTGTTGCTGTTCGTTTTGCTGGTTGCAATGGCTTATGGCTACAATCAAATATTTACAGGCCGCGCAAGTTTACTGCATCTTGGGGCTTTCACTGCAACCATTATGACGGCCAATGTATTTTTCATAATCATGCCAAATCAACGTATTGTTGTTGCCGATTTGAAAGCTGGCAAAACACCCGATTCAAAATATGGAAAGATCGCAAAGCTCCGCTCCACACATAACAACTATCTGACATTGCCTGTGATTTTTCTTATGCTCAGCAATCACTATCCGCTAGCTTTTGCCAGTCAATATAATTGGCTTATCGCCGCTTTGGTGTTTTTGATGGGTGTATCCATTCGCCACTATTTCAATAGCAAACACGCTAGAAAAGGAAGCCCGCATTGGACATGGGCGTTCACAACAATCTTGTTTATCATCATTATGTGGCTCTCAACATCGCCGCTTTTTATGTCTAACCCTGAAGATCAAGTCATGAGCGCAAGCGAACAAAAACTTGCAGACACTGAGGGGTTTGATGAGGTTGTTAAGATCGTGATGGGGCGCTGTTCTATGTGTCATAGCCGTGAGCCTGTCTGGTCAGGAATTCACCGCGCTCCTAAAGCAATACTGCTCGAAACCCCTACTGAAATCGCGCGGGCTGCTTCAGCGATTTATATTCAAGCTGGATTAACGAATGCGATGCCGCCAGCAAATGTCACGGAAATTTCTCAAAATGACCGTGACAAAATTGTGGCTTGGTATCGCAAAGCGATGGCTAATGATGCTGCTGAGAATTAATCAGTATTTTGGCTTTTTGATAAGAATCAAAATGATAGCCGTTACCGCAGGGATAGTCTGAATAATGAGTGTTTTCGGTGTAACAGATATGGCGCCATAAACGCCTGCGATTGCAACGAATGTAAGAAAGCAAATAGCTATTTTACGTGACCAAATTGTATCACGGATTGTCAGAGCCCATAAAAGACCTGCTGCCAGAAATCCGTTATATAAACCTTGATTTGCAGCCATTGCTGTCGTTTCTGCAAACAGATCGCTTGGAAAGCTGCTAAATATTTTTGGTCCGCGTGATGTCCAAGCAAACATTTCGAACCACATGATGTAAAGATGAAGTGCCGCAATGAGAGCTATGATGGTCTTTGGTAAAATATGCATTTGATTCCCTTGAAAATATTATTCTACGGTATTTCGAAGCAAAACAACATTGTCTAATATGACATTGCTTGACCAAATAAACTTCGCGTCTTCTTGAGAATCATCAAATATATCAACGAAATTTGTGTAAGCTTTTTTGTTGTTCACACCGATTGTATCATTCGTGTATTCCGTAGCGGCTGGCCAATTGCTGTCATTAAAATCAGACGTCATCCAGTTTTGAGGAATTGCCCAATGGGCTGCAAAAAAATCGCTACCGTCAGTAACGCCTTTTTGGAGACATGCAGAGCTATCACGCGTTTCACCATTCACTTGAAGGCATTCTTTTGTATTGAGAGGTGATGTATAGAATGTTTGTGCTTTCCAGTTTTGATCAGTAGTGTCAATGATATTGCCCGCTGCATCTTTAAGAACAGCCACAAAACCACCATCACCTGGATGGAAGTCTGTACCACGATTTGCCTCAGTTCCTAGCCCTAAGTTTTCTTCCCAATCAACCGCCATGACCGCTAAATTCAGTGGGCGATCAGCTTTAAAGCGGACGACATTTGAATTGAATGGTGTGAAAAGTACAGGATCAACCGCAAGCAATTTTCCGTTTGCATAAAGCTCGAAATAGTTGTCAGCAAAAATATACATTGTGAATTCTTCACTGCCACCTGCATCCAATAAAGGAACAGACGAAAGATCCAGCTCTGAAATATTGGACAGCTGAGTGCCGCCACATTCATTGTAGAGATCGGTAGCTTTGTGAGCTCTTTCAAAATTTATTGCCGCAGGTACTGTCCAAACAGAACCATCCTCAGACTTTATTTGGCCAAGGCCACTTGGGCGCGAACCATTGCCACATTCGATGAGCGACTCATCAATTGTTGTTGCAAAACCTTGCGTGAAAACAGGTGCTTCTGCGTAAGCCATTGGCGCTAAGAGAGATAATGCGAGTATAGGAGTTATTGGTTTCATGGGTGTTTTCTCTTTCTAAATTTTACTTATTTTTATAACGTATGAAAATCCGAAACCCGTCGAATTATTTTGGCCATTGTTCAAATCGTGCAAATAGGCCGTTATGATCAGAACCATAACGGTTGAGTTTTTCAACATGAACCTTCGCAGATTTCGGGGTTATAATATGATCAATGGGCAAATAAAGTGGCGGTCTAACAAGGGTAAAAATAAGCCCTGTTTTGTTTTTGCCATCAATAGCCGCACTCAGTGAACCAAGTGCATGGCTCCACGCGACTTGATTAAAATCACCAGATAGAATGACAGGTTGAGGTAGCTCTTTGAGCTGAGGAATGATTTCAGCAAGCTGCTCGGCTTGCCCATAGGGATAGGGCCAATGCGTGTGAATTGAGGCGATTGTGACTTCATTCCCAGCATCATTTTTTATCTGCGCCCAAGCAAAGCCACGATATTGCCCATCGGAACAACCATGATCAATAAATGGGTGCTTAGAAAGTACGCCGACATCACCGACAGCTGCGAATTTACAAATCGCTTGATTTGGGTAGCCTTCTAATCCAGCAATGGTTTTGCGCGCAGAACTAATTTCTTGCAAAGTGATGACATCGGGGGATAGCTGCTCTGCAACAAGTTCAATATCTGGTGCTGTGTTGGTAAACAGCAAATTATGTTGATAAATGCTGAATTTAGGGTCAGGAATTTGTTGGCTTGGAATCCAAAATAAGCAAATTGGTACCAAGGCAAATAGTGCCAATCCGATTGATGCAATTCGGAAATATTTCTGAAGTAATATTCCACTGAGCAATAACCAAATTGCGGCAAGTGGCCTGCCAATTGCGATACTGTCAAATAATGGATGAAGTGCACCAAGATAGCCTACAGCAATTGCAAGCGCAGCAAGTAGCGCGGATAACTTTATAAAGACCATATCTGCTCGATTATTGTTTTTCTCAACGTAGCATAATCAGAACATGTAAGGAAGACATAAAAAAGGCGACCCGAAGGCCGCCCATTTTGTAAGATTTAGAAGAGCTATTACTCTTGATCTTTTAGCGCAGCGCCCAAGATATCGCCAAGTGAAGCGCCTGAAGTCGTTGAGCCGTATTGTTCGATCGCATCTTTTTCTTCTGCAATCTCTTTAGCTTTGATCGAAACAGTCACACGGCGTGAGCCTTTTTCGATGTTAGTGACACGAGCATCCACTTTATCGCCAACATTGAAACGCTCTGGACGTTGCTCTGCGCGATCACGTGAAAGGTCTGAGCGGCGGATGAATGATTTCATGCCGTTAACGTCAACTTCAATGCCGCCATCGTTCACTTCAGTCACGATACAAGTCACGATCTCGCCGCGCTTGATGCCGTCAGCAGCTTCAGCGAAGCTATCTTGGCCAAGTGCTTTGATTGAAAGCGAAATACGCTCTTTTTCAACGTCCACATCAGTGACAACAGCTTTCACTTTGTCGCCTTTTGTGTAGGCTTGGATCGCATCTTCGCCACGCTCATCAAATGAGAGATCAGAAAGGTGAACCATGCCGTCGATATCGCCGTCTAGACCAACGAATAGACCGAACTCAGTGATGTTGCGCACTTCGCCTTCAACTTCTGTTCCCGCAGGGAAGTTGGCTGCGAATGCAATCCAAGGGTTCTCGTTAGCTTGCTTGAGGCCAAGTGAAATACGACGTTTTTCCATGTCGATTTCAAGAACCATAACTTCAACTTCTTGATCTTGAGCAACGATTTTACCTGGGTGGATGTTTTTCTTGTTCCAAGACATTTCTGAAACGTGCACCAAACCTTCAACACCTGATGACAGCTCTACAAATGCGCCGTAATCTGTGATGTTTGTGATTTTACCAGCATGCTTTGTGCCAACAGCGAATGTTGCTGCAACGGCTGCCCAAGGATCTTCCTCAAGTTGCTTCATGCCAAGTGAAATACGGTTTGTTTCTTTGTTGATTTTAACGATCTGACATTTCACGGTATCGCCAACTGCGAAGACTTCTGATGGGTGGTTCACACGTTTCCATGAGATGTCTGTCACGTGAAGTAGACCGTCAACACCGCCGAGATCGATAAATGCACCATACTCAGTGATGTTTTTCACCATACCGTCAACCACATTGCCCTCTTCGAGGTTGCCCACGATTTCAGCGCGCTGCTCAGCACGGCTTTCTTCCAAGATCGCACGACGTGATACAACGATGTTGCCACGACGACGATCAAGTTTCAAAATTTGGAATGGTTGCGAGATGTTCATCAATGGAGCTGCATCGCGGATTGGACGCACATCAACTTGTGAACCTGGCAAGAACGCAATCGCGCCGCCAAGGTCAACTGTAAAGCCACCTTTCACACGGCCAAACATCACACCATCAACACGGCCGCCAGCTTCCATAGCACGCTCAAGAACGTCCCATGCCTCTTCACGGCGTGCTTTTTCGCGTGAGAGCATCGCTTCACCACGAACGCTTTCAACGCGCTCAAGGTAAACTTCAACATCATCACCGACTTCTAATTCTACATTTTGGCCAGGGCTCGCGAATTCGCGTAGTTCAATGCGACCTTCCATTTTGTAACCAATGTCAATAATGGCATGTCCCGCTTCAATAGCGACGATCTTACCTTTGACAACTGAGCCTTCTTTAGGGGTTACAAGTTCAAAGCTTTCTTCTAAAAGCTGTTCAAATTCTTCCATTGACGTATTCGTCATATTTAGTCTCCTAATTCAATTGTTATACGGGCCTGATGGTTGCTTCCACCGGTCTTTAAGTTCACTATGTTACATTGATTTTTAAGTCCGTTTTTCCTGTACAAAACGGACTGCCGCCGCAACTGCCGCGTCTATAGCTAATTTGGTCGTATCAAGCAAGAGCGCATCATCTGCTTGAGCCATTGGTGCATCATCTCTTGAGGCATCGCGGGCATCTCTTTTTTGTAGGTCAGCGAACACGGCGTCATAGGTGAGTGTCGGGTCATTTGGCCATAATTCGTCAAAGCGTCGCTGGGCGCGCGTGCGATCATCCGCTGTCACGAAAAGCTTTACCTCTGCATCTGGGCAAATCACGGTGCCGATATCACGCCCATCAAGAATGGCGCCACCATTGCGCCGCGCAAAATTACGTTGAAATTCAAGAAGTTGAGCGCGCACTTCAGGCATCGCAGCGACTTGGGATGCATGCTCACCTGCAATTCGAGTGCGCAATTGGGATGGGTTGGCAAAATCGCCCTCCGTCAAATCAATAGCAGCTTGAAGAGGGTTTTTTCCTTGTGAAACCTTATAACCAACCGCACGATAGAGCAGTCCCGTATCAAGATGAGGCATGCTGAAATGCTCAGAGAGCGCTCGGGCAATAGTGCCTTTTCCCGCGGCGGCTGGCCCATCAAGGGCAATCGTGAAGGGTTTTACATTCATATGAGTTCTTAACTGATTCGGTACGTGTTCAAAAGGCGAATTTTGAATATGAAAATGCGCCAAAACAATTTAAGCCTATCTAGTAGAATTTTCGTGAATTGCTATTTACCTAATTTAAATGGTAAATATCTGCCATGAAAAATATAATTATATACTGCATCTCGATTTTCGCCTTTGGGGCATGTGCCGATGATATGTCGAAAACGATTGAACCTACATATACCACGCCAAGCTCAGTTTATCGCCATAATATTTTTGAAACGCCTCATGAATTCAAAAGCCTAGATACGGGTGAGGGGCAGCTCATCACATTGGACGAGCAGACCGTTTTTGAAGGCATTGCGCCGATTGGCTTTCAAGCCCAAGGCAAAGACTATATTATGGCAACGCAAAGCGATTTGAGCTTAGGTGCATATCTCGCTCTTTATGCTCAAAATGAAATGGGTCATTATGAGCTTGTTGATCAGCTTGCACCAATCGGCCGCTCTCATCGCTGGCTTGCATTGGCCTTTGTTCATGATCTCGATGGCAATGGCTATCCAGAAGTCGCTTATGTCGAGACGCCTCATTTGGGTCGGGTTGCAAAGCTATATGAGGTGGTCGATGACCAGTTTAAATTCCGAGGTGAATTTTCAGGTGTCACGAACCACCATATCGGCAGCGATGAGATTTTGGGTGGGCTAGTTGTAAAAAACGATCAGGTTTCATGGCGCCTTGTCGAACAATCTACAAATGAGTGGATTGAACTTGTTTGGGACGGGAAAAACCTAAGTAAAAATCCTTAGCTAAAGCTTGTGACACCAAGTTTTTCCATAAGTGGCAGGAAGTTCGGGAAGCTTGTGAGAATAGGGCGACTATCGTCGATCTCAACGGTATTTTGTGCGCCAAGACCAAGGCAGAAAAAGCTCATTGCGATGCGGTGATCAAGATGCGTTGCAACCTTTCCGCCGCCCTTAACGCCATCTGCGCCCAAGCCATGAACGATCATGCCTTCAGTCTCTTCATCAACGGTGACGCCATTGGCTTGCAGCCCTGTCACCATGACAGAAATGCGATCGCTCTCTTTGACGCGAAGTTCTTTCACGCCACGCATGATGGTTTGCCCTTCAGCAAAACTGGCAACAACGGATAAAATTGGATATTCATCAATCATGCTTGCGGCGCGATCAGGTGGCACTGTTACACCCTTCATATTTGGTGAGAACTTTGCACGTAGATCAGCAACAGGTTCACCGCCCTCTATACGCTCATTTTCAAATGTAAGATCCGCGCCCATTTCTTGAAGCGTGACAAAGATGCCATTGCGTGTTGGGTTCATTCCGATATTGGGAACGAGTACATTGGAACCCTCAGTGATTAAAGCAGCACATACAGGGAAGGCGGCCGAGCTTGGATCACGTGGCACATTGATATGTTGCGCGCGCAGCTCAGGCAATCCCATGAGATGGATTTCACGCCCTTTTGCCGTTATTTGTGTCTCGATTTCAGCGCCGAAACCTTTGAGCATACGCTCAGTATGGTCGCGGGTTGCCTCTTGTTCAATCAATACGGTTTCACCTGCAGCACCAAGGCCCGCCAAAAGCACAGCCGATTTCACTTGGGCAGAAGGCACGGGGCTTTCATACTGGATCGACATTGGATTGCTCGCACCAATGAGTGTCATTGGTAATCGGCCACCAGAACGGCCATGAAAGGTCGCGCCTGAAAGGCTCACAGGGATGGATATGCGGTCCATAGGGCGAGAGCGCAGGGAAGCATCTCCCGTGAAGGTCGATGTCATTCCGCAAGGCGCGACTGCCCCCATGATGAGGCGTACGCCCGTTCCAGAATTGCCACAATCAATGACATTTTCGGGTTCAAGAAAGCCTGCTGTCCCAAGGCCATGAATGTGCCAAACGCCGTGATCATCGCGCTTAACCTTAGCACCAAATGCGCGCATAGCATCCGCGGTTGCGATCACATCTTCGCCTTCAAGCAAGCCTTCTACGGTGGTTTCACCAACGCACATAGCGCCGAAGATAAGGGAACGATGTGATACAGATTTATCACCAGGGATGAGAGCGTCACCGCGCAGATTTTCCGAGCGCGAGATGCGCAACGGTTGTGCTAAGCCGTTATGAGACATATTTTTTATCGTACCTTAGAAAGAACCCCAGCGTGCTTCATAACCATTTGAGTTATATCCACGAATATCGTCATAGAGATCGCCAGTTGTTTGAAGTCTGCGTCCCGCATCTGTATCGGAGCTTATACCAAATTTATCAAATGCGTAGCGCTTATTATTGCCTGCAAGAACAATCCCAAGTGGGATTTGCAATGTGAGCTTTGGAACCAGATAAGAGGAATCATCACTGTCGAAATAATATTCAGTTGCAGTGAGTTCGCCTGTCAATTCCCAACCATTATTGAAGCGTTTTGAGGCTTTGATTGTTGCGCCCATGTCTTCAGCCAGATATTTGCCATAGCTGGCACTTACGAGAAACCCAGGATAGCCTGTATCCCAATATGCGGTGACGTGCCCTGTTGTGACCTCACTGTCTTCGATGATACCAAATACTTCTGAGGTGTCACGCTTTGCAACTTGACCAACTTGCACACCAAGTGCGAAAGCAGATGTGCTTGGAGCGTAGATAGCTTCCGCGTCGATGCCTGCATATTGAGTTTGTAGTAAGCCTGCTGTTACACGACCAAATATACTTTGCCCGACTTTGAAATTATATTCAGCTCTTAAACGATCCAAAGAAAAACTATCTTGGCGATAAGCACGAATGTCAGAGTTTGTGGCTATACCGATATCGCTTTCTTCAAGTGGAAAATCTTCAAGAGTATCATACCAAAGATTAGCACTTCCACGAATAGAGAAATTAAGGCCTGTGTCGCTACCATATTGAAGACCAATATATGGAGAGATACCATTTGACTCCTCATCATCAAAGAAATTCAAAATACTTGTGCCACTGCTTTCCAAACCGAAATTGTAGCTAAAACGATCAGAATTCTCTGCTAGCGCGCCTGCGCTAATCGAAACTGCGATTGATGATAATAAAATTTTACCCAAAGACATAATAAACCTCAAATTAATTTGCCTTTTCCATATCAAGAACGTTTTCTGGTGACCAGTCTCATATCGAAATTTGAAAACATTCTTTATAACTGTGCCACATTTGCATAGTTATCTTTGTTTCATGGCGTCATTTAAGCCAAGTTTGTAATTGGAGAAACGTAATGGGCCGAATTTTTCACGTATTTTTGTGTTCAGCACATATTTGTTTTCGCTGTAAAAACTCCGCGCCATTGGCGTCATCTGAGCTTGGCCAAAGGGCGTTTCGGGGAGCCGATCTATACCAAGCAAGTCAGCAGCATAATCAAGCACTTCTTGAGGGGGAGCGGTGAGATCATCTGTGAGATTGTAGATTTCGCCATTATCGTTGATCGTAATGGATTCTAAGACGATACGAGCGATATCATCCACATGAATACGCCCAAAAACTTGGCCTTCTTTGATGATTTTTCGTGCACGGCCTGAACGGATTTTTTCGAGCGGGCCACGGCCATTGCCATAGATCCCTGCAAGGCGAAAAATGTTAACATTTGGGCATATTGATTGCCAATTTTTCTCGGCTTGAAGGCGTAACTTGCCACGCTCTGATGTCGGCGCTGGCGGTGTATCCTCATCAACCTCACCACCATCTTGATTGCCATAAACAGCGGTTGTGGAAAGATATCCAAGCCATGCATTTGATGTCGAGATTACCTCGGCCAATAATGGAAATGCAGGATCAGGGGGGGGCGTTGAAATAACGATAGCATCAGCCGTTTGAATTCGTGCGGTTAGCTCTTGCACTTGTTCCAATGAGAAAGGTTCTACACCAGCCGCTTTAAGTTCATCATGACGTGTGCGAGTGGTGCCGATAACATCTCCATTCCACATTTTTGCAATCGCAATGCCTGTATAACCGCAGCCCAAAATAACAAGATTAGCCATTTAACTGATCCTTTGCCCATTGAGCCGCCTCTGCGAGCGTTTGGCTCTCTGTTGAAAGATAGGGTTCAATGATATGAAGAAGTGAGCGATCATTGGAATTGCCCGCTGCGATTAAACAATTGCGCATTAATCGCTCCCAGCCAGCACGCTTTATGGGTGAGCCTGAAAACATTTGACGAAAGCTTGCGTCATCAAGTTGCAAAAGATCTTTAAGATTTGGAGAGATGAGCTCTTCACGATGCCATAGTTTTTCATCAACATTTGAAGCTTCAAATTTATTCCAAGGGCAAGCGTTAAGACAAATATCACAACCGTAAATCCGATTGCCCATGCCTTTGCGGAGTTCATGTGGGATCGGCCCTGCTAGTTCAATTGTGAGATAGCTGATGCATTTGCGTGGATCGAGTTGACCATTTGCATCGAATGCTTCAGTCGGGCAAGCCTCTACACAAGATGAACAAGAGCCGCAATGATTGGTCATAGGCTTGTCGGGAATTAAGCTATGTGTTGTGAAAATCGAGCCTATAAAAAACCAATTGCCAAGCTCACGTGAAAGCAAATTTCCATGCTTACCTTGCCAGCCAAGACCCGCCGCTTGCGCAAGTGGTTTTTCCATGACAGGGGCGGTATCCACAAAAACTTTAATCTCACCGCCCGCTTTTTCTATGAGTGCGCGCCCGAGTTTTTTGAGCCGTTTTTTAACGACATCATGATAATCTCGCCCGCGCGCATATGCAGAGATTTCACCTTGGTCTGGCGTGGTATTGTTCTTTGGTGAAGGATAGCTTTCAGCGAGCATCACAATCGATTTTGCTTCAGGCCAAAGCGTTGAGGGGCTTGATCGCCAATGTTTTCGATCTTCAAGCCATGACATTTCACCATGATAATTTTTTGAGAGGAAGTTATTGAGGTCTTGTGAAAAATTATGATCGCCTGCTGATGTAATGCCTACGGATGTAAAGCCAGACGCAATGCTCGTTTCCTTGACCCAATCTGTTAGCTCTTGGTTCAAAAATCGAGATCCGAATATTGTCGTGACGGACGGACGCCGGGAACGAGATCGCGCAGTAGGTCGCGGAAAGCAGGGCGGGATTTCACCTTTGCATACCAGTCTTTGATATTGGGAATAATGCCCCAATGAACATCACCAAGATAATCAAGACTTGAAAAATGAGCGGCAGCCGCGAAATCCGCAATCGACATCTCATTGCCGGCAAGCCAACGGCGATCCTCAAGTAGCCAATCAATATAGCCGTAATGGAACTTTACATCCTTTAATGCAGATTTAATCTCATTGCTGTCAGGGTAACCATCACGTGCGAGCTTGCGGTAAACGCGCTCGTTCAATATTTTTTTGGTAACTTCATTATAAAATTTATCATCGAAATAATTGTGGAGACGGCGCGCCTCTGCCCGTTCACCTAAATCTTTGGGTAATAATGCTGGTGTTGGGTATTTTTCTTCTAGATACTCAAAAATTGCATGACTTTCACCGAAAACACGATCACCGTCTCTTAGAACAGGAACTTTGCCAGCAGGGTTCAAAACAAGAAAATCAGTACGCTTTTCCCAAGGGTACTCATCGATCAGATCAACTTCCAGTTTTTTTTCAGCCAATACGAGGCGAATTTTCCGCGCATATGGTGATAATGATAGGTTGTAAAGTTTGAGCATTAATGTTTCTTTATTTTTAAGGTATACAAACCATTGCCAAATCTTGGAGATTTTGGCAATGCTATCTCAATACTTTTCTATTAGACTTTGAAGCTATGATAAGGCCGCCTCATGAGTAAAATTCACTATGCGACGTTTGTAAAAAACGAATTCCAGTTTTTTTCCGTACTTTTGTCTTTGCGATCACTGCAAGCATTGGAAATATGCCAAGAGGCGCCTCTTGTGCTTGTTCCTGTATCATTGGCCGAAGAGATTGAGGCCAAATATCCTAAAGTGAAAGTACAAAACATTATTCGTAAGCTTGGTGGGAACATTAAGAATGGGTTTGTAAACGGTTTTAACCCGAGGAATTCATTTCGTGCAGCATTTGGAAATTTGGCTCGAAAGGTTGGCGATTCTCCAATGATGTATTTTTCACCAAATACAGTTTTCTTTGGCAATCCTGAAGAGCAGATGGTTGTCGGTGATTTTGTTGCAGCACGTGCAGCAGATCAGTATTGGCCAATTCAAGAGCTATATGGCCCAAAAATGGAAGATATTTGGACAGAAATATCGCAATTTGCTGGTGTGGATTTGCATGAATGGGTCGAGGAAAATCAGCCAAAAGAATATTGGCGTAGATATCCCTGCGCAAGCACAGATTTGATTTATATGAGTAATGCAAATGCTTTTGCTGAAAAAAATGCTGAATTGTCAAAGGCGATTATCCGAGAAAATTTATCTACCCTTGAGGGGCAAGGGCGCGATCTCGTTCAGGCAACGATTGCAGCAACGATTATGCATATGAAGGGTAAGATTGTGGATTTCGATTGGGATAAAACTGTCGCGACATTTGACAATTTTCCTCAATTGGTCTTGCGTATGCGCAAAGAACACCATGAAACATTCAATACAGATATTCTTGATTTTCAAGGTTTGCGAAGTGTGTTGAAGAAAATACATGAGTATAAAATTATTTTTTATCAAAATTCATTGGTGAACATACGAAATAATTTTGATGATATTGAGAGTGAATTTTCGTTGCTTCGTATGAATATGTTGATCGAGCGCCGTAAGATCGACAAAAAGATTAAGAAATTGATTCGAGAAGCGAAAAAAGCTGAGGCTGAGAAGCAAAAAGAAGAATCATAAATCAGTTTTGAATCTGATTTCGGAATACGTTAATGTCAACGCGCTCGGAATGATTGATGCTTGATATTTGAGCTTTATCGATGGAGAACCATGGATTTCTTGTGATTTTTGCGTTTACAAGCTTTGGCTTAGAGCCGCGATGCTTCCAAATTTTCTTTAGCTCTGAAATGGTTTTTACATTGGAGTGTTTTACTTTTGAGCTATCCCACGCACAAGCGATCATGAACCAATCGACGCCACAATGAACCTTTTCATTTAGGCTCGCTTCTAATAAAATTTCAGCACCTTGATGAGTTAGGAAATACCCATCGGCGCCAGGGGCGCGGTGGCTGATATCAGAAATGTCTGCTTTTTTTAAGCGTGTGTTGATGGTCTGGTTCGTATCTTGAAAATCATGACCAGTACCCACCCACTCACTCATGCGGTTATTTAAGAAAGTCAAATCAATATCCTCAAATGCCTCATCATACATTTCCCATTTTGACTGGAAATCGATTGCAGGAATACTATCATCTTCGGCAATAATCGCAGCGGATAAATTTTGATCCACAATTCGTTGCCATGCATTGCGATGGGACATGAAGCAAGCAAAAGCACCCGGCTTAATTTCAGGCTTTCCCCAGAAACTATCTCCCAAAAAATCAACATATGGAGCGAGCAGTTTAGGATCGCCATGACCATCAACAGCTTCAATAAACTGTGGTGTTATATTGCAAGCTTGGTAATTTCGTTCCGCATCCGCTTTGCGGGTTACATCAACGGCACGATTAATGACAAAAATAGGTGGCAGTTCGCTCACGGCTTTTCTTTGCGCTCTTGTTTCTCAACGATGCCTGATTTGCCTTCACGGCGCTTAAGTTCCTCATACACATCTTCAAGAGTGACATCGCGTGATTGCAGCATGATTAACATGTGAAACAGTACATCCGCGGCTTCTTCTTTAAGATTTTGAGTGTCGCCTTTAACGCATGCAATAATTGCCTCAACGGCTTCTTCACCAAATTTCTCGGCGCATTTTTCTGGGCCTCGCGAGAAGAGCTTTGCGGTGTAGGATTTTTTAATATCTGCGCCTTTACGGCTTTCGATGGTGCGGGCAAGACGTTTCAGTACCGATGCCATTTTAAGTCCTTACATTTATTCCGTTTGATGCCATATAATCGCGCGCTTGCTTGATTGTAAATGTACCAAAATGGAAAATGCTTGCCGCGAGAACGGCGCTTGCCTTCCCGATATTGACGCCATCAACCAAATCTTGAAGCCCGCCAACGCCACCAGACGCAATCACAGGAACTGATACAGCTTCCGAAATGGCGCGGGTTAGTTCGAGATTGTAGCCCGATTTTGTTCCGTCTTTATCCATGGATGTCAAAAGGATTTCACCTGCACCGCGAGATGCCATATCACGAGCAAATTCAATCGCGTCAATACCTGTGGCATTGCGCCCGCCATGGGTAAAAATTTCCCATTTATTGGGCGCAACTGTTTTGGCATCAATGGCGACAACGATGCATTGATTGCCAAAAATATTTGCAGATTCATTGACCACATCACGGTTGTTAACGGCGGCGGTATTGAAAGAAACCTTATCGGCGCCTGCTAGTAGGAGCTTGCGCACATCTTCGGGCTTGCGCACGCCTCCACCGACGGTTAGTGGCATGAAACATTGTTCTGCTGTCCGCGCAGCGAGGTCATAAATCGTGTCGCGATTGTCTGAGCTTGCGGTTATGTCGAGAAAGCAAAGCTCATCCGCGCCTTGTGCGTTATAGGCTTTGGCGATTTCCACAGGGTCACCTGCATCCGTCAGGCCAACAAAATTTACGCCCTTAACGACACGACCATCTTTAATATCGAGGCAGGGAATGATGCGAGTTTTTAGCATTGGCGAGACCTTTAATTACCATTTCTTTTAGGTAATTAGATCTAATAAAGCTAGAGTGTTTTTACATGTTTTTGGATGCGTGATGCGCTATTTTTAACTATAATTTTGTGAAACGGCATGACAAAAAGCAAATACATCTTTCCAAAAATATTATGAGTATGAACCCAAGTGGATACATAATAACCGCCTGAATCGCGCAGAACTGATATGCGAAAGTCGAGATGTTTGTCATTGCTCCCAACGATAATTTCATCCTCCGTTAGGTAATGCGTCTGAAATAGCGAATTGGTGTTGCTTGCGTCAACTTCGGCGTCGATATCTTCTGGCATTTGTTCTGTTTTAAGACCAAATATTGAAACAATTCTATTTCGCAATGCCATTAGATTTGTTACCCAGCTCGGAAGTTGTGAAAGGGCAATGTTGGATGCTTGAGGAGCAGTCATCTGGGCCTTTGTAACTGATGCAAATGCACAATCACAGAAGTCACCCTTTTGGATGAAGCTTTGTAACTGACTATGTGCGGGTAATTTTACAAACTTAACCATTTGAGTCCTCCAGTATCTGTAGCAGCAATACTAGAGTTGAATTTGCAACCCGAATAGATGGCATGATGTCGCAGTCGTTTAAGCGTTTAAAAGTTTCTGCGCTTCAGTAATATCGATCTTACCTTCATAGATCGCACGACCAGAAATGGCACCGTCAAGCGCAACGCCACAATCACGCAGAGCGATAAGGTCATCAAGTGATGAGACGCCACCAGAAGCAATGATCGGAATGTTTACAGCGCGTGCAAGGGCTGCTGTTGCCTCTGTATTGGGGCCCTGCATTGCGCCATCACGGTCGATATCGGTATAAATAATGGCTGCAACGCCCGCATCTTCGAACATTTTTGCCAGATCAGTTGCATTAATATCAGTCTGCTCAGCCCAGCCCTCGGTTGCAACCATGCCTTTGCGCGCATCAATGCCAACGGCCACTTGATTCGGGTATTTTTTGGCAGCTTCTTTTACAAATTCGGGGTCTTTTGTTGCAATCGTCCCCAAAATGACGCGACGTACGCCAAGAGCGATCCAGTGATCAATTGTGTCCATATCGCGGATCCCACCACCAAGCTGAACAGGAAGCTGAACTGAGTTCAAAATGGCGCGAACGGCTTCATCATTTACAGGTTTACCAGCAAATGCACCATTGAGGTCAACAATATGGATATACTCTGCGCCCTGTTTTTCAAAGCTTTGGGCTTGATCAGCGGGACTGTCTGAGAACACAGTCGCTTCTGACATTTCGCCACGGAGCAAGCGTACGCATTCGCCGTCTTTAAGATCAATTGCAGGGTATAATCGCATAGTGTTTCCTTTTTTTCGATCTTTATCTATTTGTCACAATTTGTTCAATGTTTTTTAAAGGGCTTGCAATTAGAGTTATGTGTCGGTTTATATTCTCGATAAAATAATATCTTGGAGAAATTATGAAACATTTACTTATTGGCGCTTTGGCATTTGTGATGCCAGTACTTGCCTTTGCGGGGATCGAGGGCGTTTTTGCGACTGAGAAAAATGAAAATGGCGACTACGCACATATCAAAATGGCATCTTGTGGAGATAGCATCTGTGGTTCAATTGTTTGGTCATCATCAGATAATGCCTCGGCTATAGGCATGAAGATTGTTTGGGATATGAAGCCAAATGGCGAGAGCAGCTGGAGCAATGGTAAGATCTTGGATCCAGTCAAGAAGAAAACTTACAATTCAAAAATGACTTTGTCAGGCGATGCTTTAAAAGTTTCAGGCTGTATTGGTCCGATTTGCCGTGCTCAAAATTGGTCACGTGTGAAATAAGAATTTTTGGCACTCCGTTTTAGGGGCGCCAATCCATAAAGTTGCGCAGCATTTTCAGTCCAACATCTTGACTTTTTTCTGGGTGAAATTGTGTGCCGACAATATTATCTTTCCCAATAATCGCGCAAATATCCCCATAATAATCAACCGTCGCGACAACCTGATCTGGGTTGGCATTTTGCACGGCATAAGAGTGTACGAAATATACATCTGAACCATTACTTATACCATTTGTTACTGGGTGAGAGCGTGCAGTTTTTAAGCCATTCCATCCCATATGCGGGATTTTCGCATCAGGCGAATTAGGCTTGATTTCTGATACATCTCCCTCGAGCCAGCCTAATCCCTCAGCGCGGATTCCGTGCTCAGTTCCTGATTGAACCAAAAGTTGCATGCCGACGCAAACACCTAAGAATGGGCGCTCGGACTGCACGAAGTTGTTTAAAGATTCAACCATGCCATTCACCCTATCAAGCCCAGCGCGGCATTCATGATATGCGCCAACACCTGGTAAAATGACACGATCCGCATTGGAAAGCTCACCGGCATCATTGCAAAGCTTTACGGTTTCATCTGGATTGGCAATGGAGCGCACAGAATTCAGCACTGAGCGCAAATTGCCTGCACCATAATCAATAATTAATGTTGTGGACATTTTAGATGCTACCCTTGGTTGACGGGATTCGACCAGCATTGCGTGGATCAGGCTCAACCGCCATACGAATTGCGCGTGCTACGGCTTTAAATGCCGCTTCTGCTAAGTGGTGCGAATTGATGCCGTGGATGGAGCGAATATGGAGTGTCATGCCTGCATTGATTGCAAGAGCTTGAAAAAACTCCTGCACGAGCTCGGTATCAAATGTCCCGATTTTTGAAGATGAGAAATTGATATCAAACACCAAAAAACCACGACCTGAGAAATCGAGTGCCGCTTCAACGAGCGTTTCGTCCATGGCGAGTGAAAAATGTCCATAGCGATTGATGCCAGCTTTATTGCCGAGCGCTTCTTTGATAGCTTGCCCGAGAGCGATGCCGCAATCTTCAACGCTGTGGTGGTCATCAATTTGGAGATCGCCTTTGCATTTGAGATTGATATCAATCATGGCGTGACGAGCAATTTGATCAAGCATGTGATCAAAAAAGCCAACGCCTGTTTCAATGCTGGCTTGGCCGATTCCATCAAGATTGATCTCAGCTTTGATATCTGTTTCGTTGGTCTTACGTTCGACGACTGCTTTGCGATTGGACATATTGCGCTCCATTTTCTGCTTATATACGTGCAATGTCAGCTTTCTCCAAGTGGAAATATAAAGCAAGAATGTGTAAACTATTTGCAATATTTGAATATATTTTGTAAATTAATTTACAAAATTGCGTGATTTTGTGTAGTTTTCCTAAACTATTCCAAAATTATAGCAGATGATCTTTCCAAACGAGCGAAAAAATCGCCGAATAAATAACTTTGGTCCAACAATCAAAAGCCGATATAGAGCGAATGCTCATGATAAGGCGAAACGGGAGAAGACATGTCTGACGAAGCGAAAAGCTATGCGCCATCAACTGAATTTGTGAAAAATGCCCATGTCAATGCGGAGCAATATGCCGCAATGTATGCGCAATCTGTGAATGAACCTGATCTCTTTTGGGGAGGAGCTGCGCAGCGATTAGACTGGATTAAGCCTTTTACCAAGGTTAAAAACTCAAGCTTTGAATATGATAATGTGAATATCAAATGGTTCGAGGATGGAAGCTTGAACGTTGCCGCGAATTGTGTGGATCGTCATTTGACAACACGCGGGGATCAAACGGCAATTATTTGGGAGCAAGACAATCCAGATGAGGGCGCGCAGCACATTACATATAATGAGCTTTCTCAAAATGTGAATCGGATGGCAAATGTGCTTAAGGGCATGGGTGTCAAAAAAGGCGATCGTGTGATTATCTATCTACCGATGATACCTGAAGCCGCTTATGCGATGCTTGGATGCGCACGTATTGGCGCAATTCATTCGATCGTATTTGCAGGGTTTTCGCCCGATGCCTTGGCTGACCGTGTTCTCAATTGTGGAGCCAATGTCGTTATAACCGCCGATGAAGCGCCGCGTGGTGGTAAGAATACACCGTTAAAAACCAACGCAGATAAGGCACTTGAGAAATGTGGTGACAATGTCAAAATGCTTGTCGTTGAACGGACGGGTGGCGATGTTGGTTATAAAGATGGCCGCGATTATAAATATGGCGCGCTTGCTGCGGCGGCTTCAACGGAATGCCTTATTGAAGAAATGAACGCAGAAGATCCATTGTTCATTTTATATACTTCTGGCTCAACGGGTATGCCAAAAGGTGTGCAACATTGTACGGGTGGCTATCTTGTTTATGCGGCGATGACCCATCAATATACATTCGATTATCATGATGGCGATGTGTATTGGTGTACGGCCGATGTCGGTTGGGTAACAGGTCACAGCTATATCGTTTATGGCCCGCTTGCCAATGGTGCGACCACAGTGATGTTTGAAGGTGTGCCGACTTATCCAGATGCTTCACGTTTTTGGCAGGTTTGTGAAAAGCATAAGGTCAATCAATTTTATACCGCTCCAACTGCAATTCGTGCATTGATGGGCAAGGGCAATGAGTTTGTAGAAAAATGTGATCTTTCGTGCCTTAAATTATTGGGCACAGTTGGTGAGCCGATCAATCCAGAAGCATGGAATTGGTATAATGAGGTCGTAGGCAAGGGCAATTGCCCGATTGTTGACACATGGTGGCAAACCGAAACGGGTGGCCATATGATCACATCGCTTCCGGGTGCTGTGAATGGGAAACCTGGTTCGGCAACAAAACCATTTTTTGGTGTTCAACCCGTCATTTTGGAGCCGACATCTGGTGAGATACAAACAGATATTGAGGCCGAAGGCGTGCTTTGTATAAAAGATAGTTGGCCTGGGCAAATGCGTACGGTTTATGGAGATCATGAGCGTTTTGTAAAAACATATTTTTCGGATTATAAAGGTTACTATTTCGCAGGAGACGGTTGCCGTCGGGACTCTGATGGCGATTACTGGATTACAGGCCGTGTTGATGATGTAATAAATGTATCGGGTCACCGCATGGGTACGGCTGAGGTAGAAAGTGCCTTGGTGGCTCATAAGGCAGTTTCAGAGTCGGCGGTTGTTGGTTATCCGCATGACATTAAAGGGCAGGGCATTTATTGCTATGTGACTTTGATGGAAGGCCAAAAACCAAGCGAAGAATTACGCACAGAATTGCGCAATCATGTGCGCAAAGAAATTGGTCCAATTGCCAGCCCTGATCTCATTCAATGGGCGCCGGGCTTACCAAAAACACGTTCAGGCAAAATCATGCGCCGCATTTTGCGTAAAATTGCTGAAAATGATTATGGTGCGCTGGGTGACACGTCAACGCTTGCGGATCCGTCAGTTGTCGATGATCTGATTGAAAATAGGATGAATCGTTAATGGCGCTTGATCTCGTATTTTTGGGCCCACCTGGTGCAGGCAAAGGAACGCAAGCTCGTAAACTTGCAGAGGCTTTTGGTTTGGCTCAGCTTTCAACGGGTGATGCTTTGCGCGCTGCCGCTGAGGCAGGAACAAAGGCTGGTAAAGCTGCAATGAAAGCAGGGTCTCTTGTCTCTGATGAAATCGTAAACGCTATTGTTGCGGAGACAATTGATACCGAAGAGTATGTAAACGGCGCTATTTTTGACGGTTATCCACGCACATTGGCGCAAGCTGCTGAGCTGGATCTCATTCTCAAATCACGTGGCCGTCATTTGTCATTGGTCCTCTCATTGGAAGTTGATGATATGATGGTTGTTCAGCGTATTTCTGGCCGTTTTACATGTGGGAATTGTGGTGAAGGATATCATAACAATTTCAAACAAACAAAAACAGAAGGGCAATGTGATCAATGTGGCGGTACGGATTTTAAGCGCCGCGCAGATGATAATGCTGATGCTGTGGCGACGCGTTTGGCGGAATATCACCGCGAAACAGCGCCGCTAATCGAATACTATCGTGAGCAAAACAAAACGCAGAGCGTTAATGCCATGCAGGCCATTGACAAGATAGCGTCTGATTTGTCCACGTTAGTTAAAAACGCTGGAATACAACCAGTATAACCGCCAACACTCATCTGGGTGTTGGTATAATTCGTAGTTCAGGGAGAACGTAACTATGGCTAATAAAGACAACAGTGCATATTGGGCTGCCAATAAGCGGCTGATATTTATATGCTTGGCGATTTGGGCATTTTGCTCATACGGCATGGGTATCATTTTTCGACCCTTTTTAATGGGAATTAAAATCGGCGGTGCTGATCTTGGATTCTGGATGGCTCAGCAAGGTTCAATTTATGTGTTTTTGATTTTGATCTTTTTCTATGCATGGCGCATGAATAAGCTTGATCAGAAACATGGCGTTGAGGAATAGGGGGTTATTATGTCACAATATGCATTAAATTTACTATTCGTCGTCGCCTCATTCGCACTATATTTCGGTATTGCGATTTGGGCACGTGCTGGTTCAACTTCAGAATTTTACGCCGCTGGACGCGGTGTGAACCCGATTGTCAACGGTATGGCAACGGCAGCTGACTGGATGTCAGCGGCATCATTTATTTCTATGGCGGGTCTTATAGCGCGCCTTGGTTATGATGCATCTCCATACTTGATGGGTTGGACGGGTGGTTATGTGCTTTTGGCCATGCTTCTTGCTCCATATCTTCGTAAGTTTGGTAAATACACGGTTCCAGAATTTATTGGTGATCGCTTTTATTCAAATACGGCGCGTACTGTTGCTGTTATTTGTTTGATTGTTGCGTCACTCACATATGTTCTTGGCCAAATGACGGGTGTGGGTGTTGCATTCTCACGCTTCCTCGAAATTGACAAATCAATTGGTATTTGGATCGGTGCAGCAATCGTGATTTTCTATGCTGTGCTTGGTGGTATGAAAGGCGTGACATACACGCAAGTTGCTCAATATTGTGTGTTGATTATGGCTTACACGATCCCAGCGATCTTTGTGTCATTCGAGATTACTGGACATGTGTTGCCACAGCTTGGTTTCATCAGCAATGTATCAGGCACAGAAGTTTCTATGCTTGAAACACTTGATGGAATGTTGAAGGAGCTTGGCTTCGCTTCATATTTGGATCAAAAAGATACAACATTGAATATGGTGTTGCTGACTTTGACATTGATGATCGGTACGGCTGGCCTTCCACATGTGATTGCGCGCTTTTTTACAGTTCCAAAAGTATCTGATGCACGTTGGTCTGCGGGTTGGACACTTGTGTTTATCGCGATCCTTTATACATCAGCATCTTCTGTTGGTGCGATGGCTGACTTGAACTTGAAGAAGACAGTTTATCCAACAGGTGAATTAAGCTCAGCAATTGCTTATGATGATCGTCCATCTTGGATGAGCACATGGGAAACAACTGGTTTGCTTAAATTTGAAGATAAAAACAGTGATGGTATCATCAACTATGTTGGTGACGCGGAAACAAACGAGCTCACTGTGAATGGTGATATCATGGTTCTTGCGAACCCTGAGATTTCAAACCTTCCAGGTTGGGTTATCGCTCTTGTTGCTGCTGGTGGTATTGCTGCCGCGCTTTCAACCGCTGCGGGTCTATTGATGGCTATTTCGTCTGCGGTTTCCCATGACTTGATCAAATCACAGATCAATCCAAACATCTCAGAAAAAGGTGAGCTTCTCGCTGCTCGTATTTCTATGGTGGTTGCGATTGTCGCTGCGACTTGGGTGGCTTCACTTGGGCTTCCACTGGCCGCGAAAACCGTTGCGCTTGCGTTTGGTTTGGCTGCGTCTTCGATCTTCCCAGCTTTGATGATGGGTATTTTCTCGAAGCGCATCAACGATAAAGGTGCGGTTGCAGGCATGATTGCGGGTCTTACGATCACATTGGTTTACATCTTCTTGCATGAAGGCTGGTTCTTCTTCGCAAATACAGCTTCGTTCTCAAACGCAGCTCCACTTCTTGGTGGTGAAGGTGGCATTAAATCAACGTCATTCGGTGCAATCGGTGCGATGGTAAACTTTGTGGTTGCATATTTTGTATCAAATGCAACGGATGAGCCTCCACAAGAGATCCAAGATCTTGTTGAAAGCGTTCGTATCCCACAGGGTGCAGGTGCTGCTGTTGATCACTAATTTTGATTGACGAACTCAAAACTGGCACATCCCAATTGGGGTGTGCTTTTCTTTTGTGAAATAGGCTTTATGATTTATCCATGGAACAAAAATTGAAAGAATTTATAATCTCGCGCCACCCCTATGATCAAATGGGGAAAGAAGCGCTTGAGAAAATATTATCGAAAGCTGAGCTTGTTGAATATACAACTGATCAGATGGTTTATCGATTTGGTGAAAAACTCGATGGGCTTTATATTATTGAAAGCGGCAAAGTACAGATTACCGACCGCTTGGGCGATGTGATTTCAGAGCTTGGTATTGGCAATAGTTTTGGTGAGCGCGGGCTTCTCAAGGATGGTATGGCCGCGACGCATGCTCGTGTGACTGAAGATGCACAACTCGTATGTATTCCAGCAGACCTTGTTGACATCTTGATGAAGGAGGACCGCAGTTTTCGTGAGTTCTTTGACCGTCAAAGCCGTGCGCGCAAACCAAGCTCATTTGTATCGCATTCTCGCTTAGCAACGACGCCTATAAAGGAGTTGATGAGCAGGCCGCCTGTTTCTGTATCACCCGAAACGACCATAAAAGAAGCATCCATATTGATGCGCGATGAGAAGATATCATGTGTTCTTGTCTCGGAAGAAAATCGTTTGCTTGGCATACTGACATTACGTGATCTCAGTTATAAAGCCATTGTTGATAATATGCCAAATTCAACGCTTGTTTCTGAGATAATGTCGCTGGAGCCGCCAACGATTGATATTGATGCGCTGGCAAATGATGCCCTTATTAAGGTTGCCCAAAATCATGTGGATCACTTGCCGATTATGGAGAATGGCAAGCCCGTTGGTATCCTCACAAAATCCAATCTTGTCAGTCGAAATGCACTTTCCTCGCTTAGTCTTGTTTTGCAAATCTCACGTGCGAGACATATGTCAAAGATGAAGGAATATGTCTCGAAGCTTCCTCTTGTTCTCGCGCAGCTCGCAGGGTCTGGAACAGCGCCACATATCATCACAAGATTGCTGACGGATATTGCCGATGCCTGCACACGACGTTTGATTGAGCTTTACAAATTGGATCATGGCGAAGCGCCTGCGCCCTTTGTTTGGGCTGCTTGCGGCTCGCAGGGAAGGCAAGAACAAACGGGTGTTTCTGATCAAGATAATTGCATCATTTATCAAGACGGCGCTCATGATACGAGCTGGTTTAAAGGGCTTGCAAAATTTGTTTGTGATGGCTTGGAGCATGTGGGGTATTTTAACTGCCCAGGTGATATGATGGCTACGAACCCGACTTGGTGTCAGCCTGTTTCGGTATGGCGCGGCTATTTTGATAAATGGATTTCTAGCCCTACAGGTGAGTCTCAAATGCTTGCTTCTGTAATGTTTGATCTGCGCGCGATTTATGGTGAGGCGAGTATACTTGAAGACATGCAAGAGGGCGTGTTGCAAAAGGCTGAGGATAACTCGATCTTTGTAGGATTTATGATTTCCAATTCGATAAGTCACCATCCCCCTCTTTCATTATTTCGCGGTTTTGCGACGATTAAATCTGGAGAGCATAAGGATACGGTTGATCTTAAGCATAACGGTGTTGTGCCGATTACGGATATGGCGCGCGTTTTTGCAATTAAAGGTAAAGTCAAAGCCGTTAGCACGCGTGAGCGATTGCTTGGTGCGGTTCTTGAAGGGGTGCTTTCCCAGAGCGGTGGGGATGATCTGATTGCCGCTTATGATTTCATTCAAGAGCAAAGATTGCGCCATCAAATGCGCCAAATTCGAGCAGGCGAAGAAGCTGATAATTTTCTTGCCCCAAGCTCTCTTTCAGAACTTGATCGCTCGCATCTCCGTGATGCCTTTGTTATGGTCAAGTCAATGCAAAGCGCAATCTCGCGCCAGTCGCTTTAGTAGGAATAGCTCATGTTTTTCAAGTTTGTCACAATCATTATCTTGTGTATTGGTGTCACAGGAATTGTCATCGGTTTGAATAAGATTTTGAAGGATCGTTTGCCAAAATGGATGCTGCCCGCATCAATTGCAGTGGCTATAATTGGCTATCAAATCTTTGATGATTATAACTGGCATTCGCGCAAGGTTAAGGGGCTTACACAAGCCGAAGGTGAATTCGTTATTGTGGGTGAATATAAAAGCCGAGGAATTCTGCGCCCATGGAGTTATATTAAAGCCCCAACAACACGTATTGATGCCGTCAATATTGCCAATAATAAACCCGTTCCTGAACTAAGCGGAGCTTTTGAAAATTACATGGGCACTTCAAATCATATTGGAGGTGTAACGACTGCTTTATTTGTATTTGATTGCTCAAATTCTAGATTAGCGCCAAAGCTCGATGACATATCAAATCTTCCTTGGGGGCCAATGTCGAAGAAAATGTTTGAGGAGCTATGCCAATAAAAGTTTACATTGAAACGGCTGATCCTCATTTTGGGGAGGCGATAAAGGCTTATTTGCATTCATGTGATTTTGATATCGTCCAAGATATAGATGTTGCGAATATTGTCATTTATTCAACCGATTTGAATGAACCATCTGCATATGGGCTATGCCAAGATTTGCGCCGTGTGAACAAAGATATACCCATTATTATTTTGAGTAATGAAATCACTTTGGGAGAGGATGTGAAAGCGCAATATGCGGGCGCAACGGAAGTCTTTGCGATACCATTTGAACCTAAGGTGCTTTCTAATTTTATTCGCCAAGGAAAACAACATGGCGAATATTAGTCTCTTTAAATCACAGTGGCAATGGAAATTTCGTATTGGCAGCGTGATGATCATGTTGGCATTTTTGGCTATGATCGCAATTTTTTGGCGAGAGATTCCGAATGATAGTCACACGGTTTTCCTTATTTTTTCTGGACTGTTATTCGCCATAGTTCTTGGGGTAGCAATTTTTTTTCGTGTGTATTTGGACACAACCCTTATCCGACCTTTGATCGCACTTACACGTGATGTGCAGACACAATCGCTCATTGGGAATCCGATCGACCCAAGCAATTACAATGAAACGATGCTAGGGGCACTTGTCTCGGCATTTTTGTTAGATGAGACAAAAGAAGTGCAGCTACAAAGCTCAGAAGGGCGATTGGCTGAAGTCCTTCACTTGATAGAGCAAGCGATCATTATCACCGATCCACAGTACCGTATCGTTATGGTCAATGCGCGTGCGCGTGAAATGTTCCCGTCACAAAAAGCACTGGGTTTAGGACGTCATTTGGATCAAAGCATGGATATTGCTCCCATCAAAGCAGCCAGATTTCGTATTGAGAAAGATATTAATGCCCATAGTGAGCGCATATTTGTTGTTGTGAAATCCATTGGGGTCGTTATGCCTGCTCGTGTGACATTATTGCGTGATGATGAGGGCAGTGTTTTGGCGCATGTGATAGGGTTTAATGACCATACCAACACTCTATTTCAAATGAGCGATTTGGAACGTGAATATGAAAACCTTTTATTGGCCTCTCGTGATTTTGCAGCGCAAGCTCAATTTGCTTCGTATAATTATAAAGATGTAGCTCTTCAAGAAACGAGCGCAAATTTCTCCAAAGAGCTTCATGCGTCACGAGAGCGTTCCCAAGAAATGATTGGAAATGCGTGGCCGAAAGCACGTATTGGCCTGAGTGTCTTCTCGAGGTTGCTTGATGAAAGATTGGTGAATGCAACTGTAGTCGATCCCGTTGAGAATGTGAATTTGCGCGCTGATGTGTCGAGCCTTCTTACCTTTATGGAAATGCTCACAAACGGACTTCACAATAATGGTCATTCACAGATATTGGTGAGCTTTGAGGTTTCTCATCTGGAAGTTAAAGTGATCGTAAAAACGGCTGTGAAGGTTGATATATCCTTGATCGAAAACCTGATGAAAACCGCTTTGACTGACATCCCAACTGCGCCAAGTGCCAATGAGATTCTTCGTTTTCATGGTACAGAAATTTGGCCTCATCTGGAGGATGCGCAAAGTGCTCTTGTTTTCATTTTACCATGTATCCGTAATGAGTTGCAATTCAATGCTGGGCGACCAGATTATTATGAATTTGAGCTGCCTGAGCTTTCACAAAACCTAGCCGAAACCCCGCTGCGCGATATGTCGATTGTTGTCTTTGATACTGAAACAACGGGGCTTGATCCAAAAGGCGGTGATAAGGTTGTGCAAATATCTGCCGTTCGGGTTTTGCGAGGCAAAGTGCTCGGTGCAGAGACTTTTGATCAGCTTGTGAACCCAGAGCGCAATATTCCCGCAGCTTCAACAAAAATCCATAAAATCACAAATGAAATGGTTAAAGATGCTTCGGTATTTATGGAAGTGTTGCATGGTTTCTCGGAGTACAGCCATGGAGATGTTTTGCTTGCTCATAATGCTGCGTTTGATATGGCATTTGTGAGGGCGGGTGCGAAGGCTGCGGGTTTAAGCTTTGATCAACCTGTATTGGATACGGTCTATATGTCAGCATTTTTGTTTGATCATACAGCCAAGCACACACTTGATGATTTATCAAAACGTCTTGGTGTAAGCATCCCTGAAGAGGCGCGCCACGCTGCGCTGGGTGATGCGATTGCAACCGCTGAGGTTTTTGTGCGTCTCATTCCATTGCTTGAAGCTCGAGGTGTGAATACGCTTGGCCAAATGTTGGAAGTCGGGGCGCAAATGCACAAAATCCGCAAGGCTCAGGCTCTCTATAGCTAGTTCCAGAATGCTAAAAAATTGAAGTCATATCGCGCATATGACGGCCTAACCATCTACCCTTATTGTGCTGTTATTTGGATCATAGGGGCTGTCTTCAACAATTTCGGCATCCCATAATTGATCAAACATTTTGACCTTCAGTTTTTTGCCAATGATGGCCGTTTCAGGCTTTACATATCCCATACCGATTGACTTTCCAAAGGCCACTGAGTAGCCGCCCGAGGTTAATCGACCAACACGTGTTTCACCATCATAAAGGGCCTCACGGCCCCATGGGTCAGCATCATCTGGACCATCAATCAGCAATGTCACGCATTTGGAACGAATGCCCAATTCTAGCATTGCTTTCTTGCCGCGGAAGTCTTTACCCAGATCAACAAAACGTGGAAGGTCAGCTTCAAGGGGGGTGGCATCGCGTCCCAGCTCGTTTCCAAAAGCACGATATGATTTTTCTTGGCGTAACCAGTTTTGTGCACGTGCGCCTACCAGTTTCATTCCATGTTTCTCACCTGCTTTTGTGATCAAATCCCAGAGATAATTTTGCATCTCAATAGGATGATGCAATTCCCAGCCAAGCTCGCCTGTATAGGCAACGCGGATGGCTTTAACAGGACACATTCCAAGCTCAATATTGCGCATCGACAACCACGGAAAGCGCTTATTGGACAAAGCCGTTCCGCGATCGGCATCCTTTATAATTTCATTCAATACATTGCGAGATTTTGGCCCTGCAATCGCAAATACGCCATATTGGGTCGTTACATTTTGGATTTCAATTCGCCCAAATTTGGCTTCCATCTCAGACGCAGATTTGCGCAAAAAGTCGGCGTCGTAATCTGTCCATGCGCCAGCGGAAACGAGATAAAAATTGTCTTCAGAGTTGCGAACAATTGTGTATTCTGAGCGTGTTGTTCCTGCGTTAGTCAGGGCATATGTCAAGTTGATACGGCCAATTTTTGGGAGCTTGTTGGTTGTGAACCAGTCCAAAAATGCAGCAGCTCCAATACCCTTTACGATATGTTTTGTGAAGGTTGTCGCGTCGATAAGCCCAACGCCATTGCGAATTGCTTTAGCTTCTTCAACGGCATATTTCCACCATTTCCCACGCCGAAAAGAACGGCTGTCATGGTCGAAACAATCATCGGCATCTAAAGGGCCATAATAATTTGGACGCTCAAATCCATTTACGCAACCAAATTGTGCACCCAGAGCTTTCTGGCGATCATATGCTGGGCCCGTGCGAAGGGGGCGGCACGCTTCGCGCTCTTCATCGGGGTGGTGTATGACATAAACATGCTCATAGCATTCTTCGTTTTTACGTGCTGCATATTCGGTGGTCATCCATGCGCTCATCTGTTTGGGCCATGCGCAGATTACCAACAACTGCAAAGCCCGCATTCAGGCCCGTTTCGGCTTCTAGCGATTTATAAAAATCAACACTATATTTGTGTATATGTGTCGTCGCAAAAGACATATTAAAAAGTGGCAAAAGCCCCGCAGCATGCCAAGTTGAGCCAGAAGTCAGCTCGTCACGTTCAAGCAACATCACATCATCCCACCCCGCTTTCGCAAGGTGATAGGCAATGGATGTACCAACTGCACCACCACCGATTACTAGAGCTTTAACATTCGTTTTCATACGAGCTTCTCCAACAAACCTGAAGTAAATTTAGCTGATATGAATTATCAAGCCAATTCACTTGCCGACGCAAAATGATATGATTGCGACAGGAGCTTTAGGGCACTGCAGTTAAAGAGATCACATTGGTAAGCGCATCGATTCCTGCGCTTGGTTCACCACAATTTTCTATTTTTGAATCAACACTTTGCCTGCAAAAGTCATAAGCGCCCATATCGAGATTAAATGCCATGTTTGGGTTCTGCTCGCTGCGTAGCTGACGCGTGGCTTCATAAAGTGTCTCTGCTTTTTCAGACTGCCAAATACCAACGGAACCATCAATATTGGTGAAGAGTATGCGTCTCACGAATTTTGGTGCGTTATGGATATAATTGAGATCAAGCTTACCGTTATGAATGAGAAGATGCGATTGAAGCACAGAAAGACGCTTCGCTTTTGCCAGTTCAATAAATGAGTAAAGCCGATTGGACGTCGTAAGGTCAAAAAATTCTCCAGCATATTCCACAGCGGCAGTAGGATATATCTGGGCTTTGCCTTGATCAGTGACCAGAATTCCGCCCCAAGATTGAAGGCGTTTGCTTTTGAGAATACCGTCAATCAATGCGATACCTTCAATGCCATGACGATCCGCACTTGAATATGTACCAGCAACAATTAGGCTCGATGTTGGATCGGCATCTTCTGGTTTTGAAATACGCAATTCAACGTCATGTTCATGAAAAAGCAAACGTCCTTCCGCACAGGCAATGCTGGCGAGAAGGGCGCAAGATATGGCAAGAATTCCACGCATTAGAGATGACGTTCAGCCATCATTTTTTTAACTTCTGCAATAGCTTTCGCAGGGTTCAAACCCTTCGGGCAAGTTTTCGCACAGTTCATGATTGTATGGCAACGGTAAAGCTTGAATGGGTCTTCAAGATCATCCAGACGATCGCCAGTGGCTTCATCACGGCTGTCAATAATCCAACGATAAGCGTGAAGCAAAGCAGCTGGACCTAGATAACGATCTGAATTCCACCAGTAACTCGGGCATGATGTTGAGCAACATGCACACATCACACATTCATAAAGACCATCGAGTTTTGAGCGATCTTCAATGGATTGTAGCCATTCTTTTTTGGGCTTATTTGTAGCGGTTTCGAGCCATGGCATAATGGATGCATGTTGTGCATAAAAATGTGTGAGATCAGGGATCAAATCTTTTACAACAGGCATATGGGGAAGTGGATAAATTTTGACATCGCCCTTTATTTCATCAAGACCTTTAATGCAGGCCAATGTGTTTGTCCCATCGACATTCATCGCACATGAGCCACAAATCCCTTCACGACATGAGCGACGGAAAGTGAGAGTGGGGTCGATTTCGTTTTTGATTTTGATCAATGCATCCAGCACCATCGGCCCACATTTATCTTCATCGATGAAATATGTATCCAGACGTGGATTGGCGCCTGTGTCTGGATCATAACGATAAACTTTAACTGTGCGGATATTTTTTGCGTCAGGAACAGGCCATGTTTTGCCAACCGTCATACGTGAATTTTTAGGAAGCTTAAATTCAGCCATGCATTTTATCCTTTTATATAGCTTTGCATTGAATGTTCATATCTTATTTAATAAGTTCGAAAAGGGTATTTTGTTCCCCCTCGAATATATTTTTATAACCGATTTTTTTTAGCATTCCTACCAAGTCATAATGCCAATTCTCGCCATGCGCTGTTTCAATCAATATCAGATTCGGGCGATTTTGAGTTGCGACAAGTTTTTCAAAATCTTCGAAAACATAAGCCTCATAACCCTCAACGTCAATTTTCATGGCTGTATATTCAAAGTCGCTGCTGTCAGCTAGCTGTTCTGCAAGAGGAACTACGGGGACTGTCACTTGCGTTAAGTTTTGGACATCCAATTTATTAATGGATGTTTGCCCTAGATTTTGAGGGTGTAAGTTTAGTACTGCTGTGCTGTGGTGAGCGCCAACGGCCTGACATTTAGCGGAAATTGTGCTTCCTAAAGAATTTATAGAAATATTATGTAAAAGGCGTTGAAACATTTGGGGGTTAGGTTCAAAAGCTCTTACAATTCCACCTCTTCCCAAGGCACTTGCAAGGCGTAATGCATATGTCCCACTATTGGCTCCAATATCAATAATGAGTGCGCGCTTGCCGGCAATTTTGGATTGCAATGCGGCTATTGATTTAGGTTCTGGAGAATCGCCTGTCAGCCAAACTATACTATCAGTATAGTTGTCGGCAGGATTGAGAAACATTTTTAAGTTGCCATAGCTCACAGTAGAGGAGGGAACAAGTTTGTGTAAGATCCGTCGTGTGGCTCTTTTGTTGCCTGCTGTAGCATATAGCCTCCTCATCAGTGCAACTTCTTTTTCATTGAGAATCATTTTTGTTTCCTATCAAATTAGATATTGCCGTGCTAAGACAATACTGATGATCGATTTTACTCTGCCTGATTAGTCTTTGCAGACAGGTTTAAATCATTATATTCTTGAACGCATTGGTCATATACCGCTTGTGGATCAAGTCCGCGCAGGAACTTATCATTTACACTGAGCTGAATGCCCAAATTCGTGCCCGTTTGATTGTTGACACCAACAGAAACTTTGCCTTGCACACCAGCTGCTTCCGCGCGCTCTTCTTCACAAATGGCTTGTATTTCTTCTGGTGAATAAATTTTATGAGATGCGCATGATGCAAGCGTTGCACCTATGAAGAATGTCGTTATCAATAGTTTAGCCATATTACGCTCCTAAAGTCCCGCCTAAATTCAATAAATTGCTTGCTGCGCCCTTGCTGATGCAAGCAATTGTAGCAGGTCTCGTCAATATGTCTATAACCACAGAGCTGCTTTCAACAGCGGCTCCTGTGGCTGCACTGCTTGCTATTTGAAAAACCTCAGTCAAAGAGGCATTGTCAATAACGCAATCAACAGCAATATCAGTTGGCACACCTGGTAGGCGCGAAGCCACTATTGGTTTAATCACCGCACGTGCAGTTTCGCGTGCAACCTCTTCAGGAGAAGTTGGTATTGTACCATCGCATGCTGCTATCATAGCTGCTGTTGAGATCGCGAAAAAGAGTTTGCGCATCAAAATACCCTCGCTTTTGGAGCGATGATCTTTGGATCGATTCCACCTTCAATTGGCTTAGTCAGTGGCTCAGTGTGAACTGCGCGGAAGCTCAATTTAACTTTGTTGCCCTTGACGTGCGCTAATGTATGTTTGCGCCATTTTTTGTCGTCGCGCTCTGGATAGTTTTCATGGGCATGGGCGCCGCGGCTTTCATGGCGTGCTTCCGCACCATGAATGGTTGCAAGGGCGTTCGGCATCAAATTATCGAGTTCAAGAGTTTCCATAAGATCGGAATTCCAGATCATCGAACGGTCGCCCACTTTGATGTCATCCATTTTTGCAGCAATATCCGTCATCTCAGAAACACCAGCTTTTAATGTATCGCTTTCACGGAACACGGCTGCATGTGTTTGCATAGAACGTTGCATTTCGAGGCGAAGTTCTGCGGTTGCTATGCCGCCCTTTGCGTGACGCATACGATCAAAGCGATCAAGGCTTTCATCAATTGATTTCTGATTGATCGGTGCATTTTTCTCATTAGGATTAACAACTTGACCTGCGCGAAGTGCCGCCGCGCGACCAAACACAACAAGATCAATAAGTGAGTTTGATCCCAAACGGTTGGCGCCGTGTACAGATGCACAACCTGCTTCGCCAACAGCCATGAGACCTGGATGAACAGCATCGTCTTTGCCCTTAGTTGGGTTTAGAACTTCGCCCCAATAATTGGTTGGAATGCCGCCCATATTATAATGCACAGTCGGAAGAACAGGAATCGGCTCGCGGGTAAGATCCACGCCAGCAAAAATCTTGGCACTCTCGGTAATGCCAGGTAAGCGCAGTGCCAATGTATCGGCATCGAGATGGTCAAGATGCAAATGGATATGGTCTTTGTTTTCGCCCACACCACGACCTTCGCGAATTTCAATTGTCATGGCGCGCGACACAAAGTCACGCGGCGCAAGATCGCGATATTTAGGTGCATGGCGCTCCATGAAACGCTCGCCTTCGGAGTTGGTGAGATAACCACCTTCACCGCGCGCACCCTCAGTGATCAAACAGCCCGCACCGTAAATTCCTGTTGGGTGGAATTGAACGAATTCCATATCTTGCAAAGGAAGGCCAGCGCGCGCGACCATGCCACCACCATCACCCGTACAAGTGTGCGCTGATGTGCATGAGAAATAAGCGCGTCCATAACCACCTGTTGCAAGAACAGTCATTTTTGAGTTGAAGCGGTGCAATGTGCCGTCATCAAGTTTCCAAGCAAGAACACCTTGGATTGTGCCATCTTCGGCTTTGATCAGATCGATAACAAAATACTCGATGAAAAATTCAGCATTATGTTTCAGTGATTGACCATAAAGTGTGTGCAAAATCGCGTGGCCCGTTCGGTCGGCTGCGGCGCAAGTGCGTTGAACGGCAGGGCCATCACCAAATTCTGTTGTGTGGCCGCCAAATGGACGCTGATAAATTTTGCCTTCTTCCGTACGTGAGAACGGAACGCCGTAATGTTCTAGCTCGTAAACCGCCGCAGGAGCTTCACGTGCAAGATATTCCATTGCGTCGTTATCACCAAGCCAATCTGAGCCTTTAACAGTATCAAAATAATGCCACTGCCAATGGTCGTTCATTGAGGCCCCATCAACGGGCATATTTGCAAGTGATGCCGCGATGCCGCCTTGAGCTGCAACGGTGTGCGAACGGGTCGGGAATACTTTTGAGATACAAGCAGTTTTCAAGCCTTGCTCGGCCATGCCCAAAGTTGCGCGCAGACCCGCGCCCCCCGCGCCAACAACCACAGCATCATATTCGTGATCAATAATTTCGTAAGCTGACATGTGGTTCTCCTATCCGAGTGCGAGCACAATAAGTGCCCATAATGTGGCAAGCACCAAAAATCCGACACCGTATTTGACCTTGGTCAATCCGAATGCGCGCAGGAATTTATGGTTGATATAGTCTTCAACAACAACTTGAAGGCCTTGTACAAGATGAAGGCCAACAGTGATGGTTGTTGCGGCTGCTATGAGTGAAACCCAGAAATTGCTAAACCCTGCCTTCACAACATCAAGCGGTTCACCAATAAGCGGAGCAACATAACAGATAAATAAGATAATAAGCGGGATAAGAGCCACTGCGCTCATGCGTTGGGCGATGAAGTGTTCTGTACCTGTTTTGGCGGAGCCATGACCTTGGGCACGTTTGCGATCAGTAATATAAGACATATTCAACTCCTATAAGCAGATAAGAATGATGATGGTCAAAACGACCGAACCGATGAGAGCGCCCATGCCAGTCTTAGCGGCGACATCAAGATCAAAGCCCATGCCGATATCCCAGATGAGATGGCGAATACCATTAAGAAAATGAAAGCAAAGACCCCAAAGCGATAGGAGAAGAGCAAGTTTGCCAAGCCAAGATGTCAAAAGCCATTGCATACAATCAAAATACGCGCCGCCCGCAGCAGCCGATGTGACCCAAAGAACAAGCATCAAGAAGCTGAAAAACATCGCTACACCCGTAACGCGGTGCATCATTGATGTAACGGAGCTGATTTGCCAGCGATATAGCGAGCCAAACATGAAGGGGCTAGTGGGGCGATTGCCATTATTTGGGGCGCTCATGGATTCTCCTGTTTCGATTTTCTACGTTTTTACACGATGTGGGCAAAAAGCCAAGGGTAGTTTTCGCGTTTGGCATGTTTGTGATCACTCACTTTTGCCTTGTGATCACAGGTTTTAGCGTGGCCTGCTAAAGTTACACCACTCTAGTTTCTAGAAGCTCCCCATAAGTTTCTTTGAGTTGCCCTAACCTATCTATGGTAACCGCCTCATATGCTTTTGAGTAAATTAATGGAGCCATGGATCCTCCATGAAACATTGAGGCTGCAAAATCTGCTTCGGCTTCTCTAAAAACCTCCCAAGCGTTTTGGGACTTTTTCAAGTTTTTCTTTTCGATGTCCTCAAGGTAGCATTCATTTGCTAAAATTGTTATCAAATTATTAACTTGGCTGTCAGAAATTTTGGCCTCTTGGTGAGCTTCTATGTTCATTTCAGTTTGTGTTTTAAATGAGCTATTGATCCGCATTTGTTGATTTTCGACAAATGCGTCTTCTTTGTACCTCAATGATTTAATGAAGCTCTTAGTGTCGCTCTCGATGTCCACATTATCTGGATTGATTCCTAGTTTGGTTAGGCGCTCAAGTAATTGCAAATAAAAAAGGTTTTCTTCTCGCTGTTTGGATTTTTTCTTATGAGGGAACAGGCTTGTGAGCCAATCCGAGCTAGTAGGTACAATTATTCGTCTTGCAATGTCCGCACCAAACCCAATGGCTGCGCCAATTAATAAGTCAATTGTTGCCATTATTTGTAATTCCTGCTTTTTCCTAGCTATTAGATAATCACTTGGCAATTAAACACCAATAATCAAAATCAAGCAAGATGTCGGGCAGGTATTTGCCATCATCTCCACGCAGTGCGGGGGCGCCAACCTCGCCTTTGCGGGCAACAAGGCGAATGCGCAAAGCACCTATATTTTCAGAGATCTCGGTTTTATTGAGAATTTCGGAATAGGCAGAAATGCGATCCGATATGCGCGCCGCCGTTAATCGCTACCATGGGCGCGGCATTGGCGAGGCCGTTAAATGAAAGCGCGTGGGCGAGTGAAATAATGTGACCGCCGTAAATGAGACGCTGCCCATCACCACGGGCTTGTGTGTCAAAATGAACCTTGGAAGTATTTTGCCAAAGCCGTGTCGCCATCATATGCTCGGCTTGCGAAATTGTGACACCATCAATGTGATCAATCACCTCACCAATCTCGTAATCGCCATAGCGATATTTTTCGCCCGACAATGTGGTGTTGAAATTTGAAAAACGAGATCTTTAGGGATAACCAGCTCACTGGGCGCCACAGATTTGGAAAGATTTGGGATTGTCTCTTTTGGGGCAGGGGCATCAAAATCGCGTTTTTTGACCATCACCCATCTTATATAGGACAACACCTCATCGTTAGCTTCATCAAAGCCTTTCGTTTGGACATACACAATACCCGTTTTGCCATTTGAGTTTTGCTTGAGGCCAATAACTTTGGATGTTGAGCGTAATGATGCACCTTCATAAACGGGCTTCAGAAATCGGCCTTCTGCATAGCCCAGATTGGCAACAGCATTCAAAGAAATATCAGGAACCGTTTTTCCAAATACGGTATGAAATACGATTAGCGGATCAAGTGGTGAAGATGGCAGGCCGCAATCGCGTGCGAAAGCATCAGATGAAAACAATGCCGTGCGGGCAGGGTAAAGGGCGTGGTAAAGTGCGCGTTCGCCTGCGCCGATTGTTCGCGGGGCGGCGTGTTCAAAAACTTGCCCCATTTGGTAATCTTCAAAAAAATATCCCGCGAATGTTTTCTGCATTAAATGGTTCCGAGTTTTACGTCTGGCGTATACTCGCCTTCCACCTCTTTTGTCACGGCTTGCGCGCAATACATAGCGCCTTCGCTTGCATTAAATGCATATTGAGGTGAGCCGCAAAGTTCCCATCCTTCATTGAGAGCTTTGGTGACTTTATGACAAAAGGCACTGTCATCGGGGGCTGTAAGGAGGCGATATGCTTTCATGAATTTCTCCGAATTGATGGACGTTTACTTCGACATGGCTTTGATAGATTCGTCAAGGGCGATCAGTCGCTTTGCCGTTTCCACATGGAGGTTTTCAACAATCTTACCGTCCACAACTGCAACAGCCTCACCTTTACTTATCGCGTCATTAAATGCTGTGACTTGCCGATGTGCGATTTCAATCAGGGCAGGGTCTGGCGCGAAAATTTCGTTGGCAATCTCAAGCTGGGAAGGGTGAATAAGCGTTTTGCCGTCCATGCCCATCGATAGCCCTTCTAAACATTCTTTGCGCAGACCATCTTCATCTTTAAATGCATTAAAAACACCATCGACACAAACGGCATTAAAGGCGCGCGCAGCAAGCAAGACTTGTGAAATGGCAGGGATGAGTGCAGTGCGCGTTGTGGATCTGAGGTCTTTTGCGAGATCATTCGTGCCAAGAACAAATCCTTCAAGTTTGGGGTCAGCTGATACAATCGCAGGCGCATTGATGACACCAAGTGGCGTTTCCATCATGGCCCAAATTTTTGTCCGATCATTGGGAATGGATTTTGATAGTGTTTGAATGATCTCTGGGCTTTCCACTTTTGGAAGCAGAATTCCATCTGGTGCAGCTGCCATCGCCATTTTCGCGTCTTCAAGACCCCAAGGTGTGTCCTCTCCATTAATACGAATGAGAATTTTGCGGTTCCCAAAATCAAGATCATTGATCTTTTTTGCGACAAGCGCTCGGGCGTTTTCTTTTTCATCGGGTGCAACAGCATCTTCAAGATCAAAAATCAGAGCATCGGCGGGCAAATTTTGTGCCTTTTCAATAACGCGCTCTTTTGAGCCCGGAAGATATAAAACGGAACGAAATGGGTGCATTCTGAACTCCTTGCTGCACAGTAATCTAGCGTTCATCTGTAAATTACGCAATATACTTTCTAAAAATAAACATTTTTTGATATATTCGTTCGTAAACTTGTAAGTGAATGTGGCGCGATGCATAGGCATTTTTCCTAAAGTTGTTATTTTTACCAACATATTAATTGCGTTGTAAAACAAATATTTGATTGAATGCAGGCTCTATTCCCGCGGGATTTTTATTAAAATTGTTTCTTAAAAAAACATTTTGACTACCGATTTTTTATTTAAGCTTCATAAGCTGCTGACAAAGCATATTGTGGAGCAACCAATGAAACCTCATAACATTGATCAAAAATACAAAAACCGTCGTAAAATTCCTTTCGCATTTGGTGCAATAATGTCGCTCTTTTTGACAAGCAATACATATGCGCTGGAAGGGGTTGGCAAGAATTTAAATTTTACGTCGCACAAGAACGCTTCGAAAGCATTACAAGATCTTGGTGATTGTACAGTAGAGAAATACGCTTGGGAGTGGCATAATAGCGCTGATTTCGAAGTGAGCTATTTTTATGTTGCGATTAATGATCCAGATGGAAATGAAGTTGCTCTTGCTGGCGGCTCATTTTACGCAGGCAATGCAGAAATAAGAGGATATGATTATAATGATTACCACAGCTTTCCAGAGATTGACCATCCAAATGGAATTGAAATTACAGTTGAAATCTTGGAGAATATCTGTGGTTTCGAAAACGTCGCGCAATTGACACAAGATGGCGTTGATAGTGATAAAAGGGAAGCTAACGAGTATGTTCTTGATCAATACATGGGTTTTTCTTTTTACGGTACATATGAAGGAACTAGAGTATATTATGAAAAGATAGGCATTTGGGATTACGAGATAACAAAAGAGTCTATACGTGATTTAGGGCATACTTCTACCGAATTCGTTTTTAATTCTGTGAATACAAATGATGCTGAATCTCCTGTTATTACGGCCCCTGCTAACCAAACATTAGTTGCTGATGCGGGAGCTTCGGAAAAGAGCTTTGATGTGACTGATCTTGCGAGCGCGGAAGATGCTGTTGATGGCGCTGTTGCGGTTACATATTTGATAGATAAAACGGAACTTGATGGTGCTTATGATTTCCCGATTGGTGTAACAACGGTCACGGTCACCGCGACAGATACCGTTTATAATAAAGCGACAGCCACGTTCACGGTGACGGTTAAGGATGGTGCACCTCCGACCGTGACGCTTGGGGATTTGGAAAAGCAGGACGACGGGACTTATCAATCTCAGATCGTGTTGAGTGAA
>CANMUM010000007.1 GCA_947501025.1 uncultured Paracoccaceae bacterium
TAGTGTGAGGAAAATTCACACAATGCGTTTTTGCAAAACAGCGTGCAGAACTCTGCAAAACAGAAGGTCGCGCTACACTTTATACACAAAGGTTATATTTAATTATATTGAATTAGAAAATGGTGCCCCCACACGGACTCGAACCGCGGACCTACTGATTACAAATCAGTTGCTCTACCAGCTGAGCTATAGGGGCATTGACGTTTCTTTAGAAAAAAGGCAAATCCTTTGCAAGGGAAAAATTCACTTCTCATCATAAAAATGTGCTTTTTTTACAAATTTGTAAATGAGCCCACGATATTGATCATTTACAAACTGTTTTCTAAGTGATTCTCTAAAGTCCTTCATATGCTTTTTGATATATCAGTAAGTTTTTGAATTATGTTGTTTGACATTTCAATTTCAATTTTTCCGTTACGTTAAGTGAAATCTGATAAATATCCTGATTAATTTGCTTTTTTATTTTTAATGATTTTTTCGAATCGCAACAACTATTGGTCAAGAGATATTTTTTTAAAAATGGCAAATAAAATACTTGCTCAAAAGAACATTTTACTTCAGTTTGTGCCCAAGCAAACGTTAAGCCACAACATATAGTGGCATACTGAGCAGCATACTAATCATTCGCGCTTTTGCGTTTTTACTTGTTTCACATGGTGTTTGGCGCCGGAATTGAGGCTTATTTTGAATGCGCCCCGAGTTTGGGGAGCAATATTTGTTAGGGACATAAGGAATCATTATGAAAATATCACGTCGTTTCACCACAGAAAAATCAGAGGCATATGGAAACATTGAGTTCCGTACATTGCCATCAGAAATTCGCAATCCTGATGGCACAATCGTATTTTCGAATGCGAATGTGGAAGTGCCAAAAGCATGGTCACAAGTTGCTACCGATGTGATTGCTCAAAAATATTTCCGCAAAGCTGGCATCGCCGCAAAAACAAAGCGTGTTAAAGAAAAAGGCGTCCCTGAATTTTTATGGCGCTCTGTTCCAGATGAAGAAGCGCTTGCAAAGCTACCAGAAGATCAACGTTTGGTTGGCGAGACATCTTCAAAACAAGTCTTTGACCGCTTGGCTGGCGCTTGGACATATTGGGGCTGGAAAGGTGGATATTTCACAACTGAAACCGATGCAAAGTCGTATTATGACGAGATGCGCCATATGCTGGCTATGCAAATTTGTGCGCCAAATTCACCACAATGGTTCAACACAGGTCTTCATTGGGCATATGGAATCGATGGCCCGGGCCAAGGTCACCATTATGTGGATTTTGAAACCGGTAAATTGACAAAATCGACATCTGCATATGAGCACCCCCAACCTCACGCATGTTTCATTCAGTCTGTTGATGATGATCTTGTGGGCGATGGTGGCATTATGGATCTTTGGACGCGTGAAGCCCGCCTCTTCAAATATGGTTCGGGTACAGGTTCAAACTTTTCATCGCTTCGTGGTTCAGGTGAAAGCCTTTCGGGCGGCGGACGTTCATCAGGATTGATGAGCTTCCTCAAAATTGGTGACCGTGCAGCTGGCGCGATCAAATCGGGCGGCACAACACGTCGGGCAGCCAAAATGGTTATCATTGATACAGATCACCCAGATATCGAAGAGTTCATCAACTGGAAAGTGATTGAAGAGCAAAAAGTTGCAGCACTTGTTGCGGGTTCAAAGCTCCATGAAAAAGAGCTGAACCTGATCTTTGGTGCAATTCGCACATGGGATGGTGCTGAGTCAGATGCCTATGATCCAAAGATGAACCATGCTTTAAAAGCGGCGATCAAATCTGCAAAAAAATCAATGATCCCAGAGACATATGTGAAACGCGTATTGCAATATGCGGCACAAGGCTATGGTTCGATTGAGTTCCCAACCTATGATACGGACTGGGATTCCGAAGCTTACCTTTCTGTTTCGGGCCAAAACTCGAATAACTCCGTTCGTGTATCTGATCAATTCTTAGAAGCTGTCAAAAACGATGCAGACTGGGCGCTCATTCGCCGCACAGATGGCAAAACGCATAAAACCATCAAAGCGCGCGAGCTTTGGGAGCAAATCGCGCACGCCGCTTGGGCATGTGCGGATCCGGGAATCCAATTCCACGACACAATCAACGCGTGGCACACTTGCCCACAAGACGGCCCTATTCGCGGCTCGAACCCCTGCTCTGAATATATGTTCCTTGATGATACAGCCTGTAACTTGGCATCGATCAACTTGCTGCCACTTTACAAGGACAAAAAATTCGACATTGAGGCCTATGAGCACGCCTCACGTCTTTGGACTGTCACATTAGAAATTTCCGTGCTGATGGCGCAGTTCCCTTCAAAAGAGATCGCGCAACGCTCATATGAATTCCGCACATTGGGTCTTGGCTATGCCAATATAGGTGGTCTTTTGATGAATATGGGTCACAGCTATGATTCTGCTGAAGGCCGCGCGATTTGTGGTGCTTTGACAGCCATCCTCACAGGTGTAGCTTATGCGACATCAGCTGAGATGGCCAAAGAGCAAACGCCTTTCCCTGGATATGCCAAAAACGCAGACGACATGCTCCGCGTGATCCGCAATCACCGTCGTGCAGCTTATGGCCAGATAAAGGGTTATGAAGGCTTGGCTGTTGTACCTGTTGCGCTTGATCATGATAGCTGCCCTGATGGTCGCATGATTAATGCAGCTCATAAAGCTTGGGACAGTGCGCTTGAGCTTGGTGAAAAGCACGGCTACCGCAATGCGCAAGTATCCGTTATCGCGCCGACTGGCACAATCGGTCTTGTGATGGATTGTGACACAACGGGCATTGAGCCAGATTTCGCGCTTGTTAAATTTAAAAAACTTGCAGGTGGTGGTTATTTCAAAATTATCAACCGCTCTGTTCCTGAGGCTCTTTCAAATCTGGGTTATTCGGACAATGAAATTGACGCGATCATCAAATATGCGGTTGGTCATGGCACGATGGCAACATCACCGTTCATCAACCACACATCATTGATCGGCCATGGTTTCTCGCAAAAAGAGATCGAAAAGATTGAAGAAGCACTGCCAACAGCCTTTGACATCAAATTCGTATTCAACCAGTGGACATTGGGCGAAGAGTTCTGCACGAACACACTTGGCATCCCTGCTGAAAAACTCAATGATCCAAGCTTCGATCTTCTGCGCCATTTGGGCTACTCACGTGCTCAAATCCTTGATGCCAACAACTATGTTTGCGGCACAATGACAGTTGAAGGTGCCCCCAAAATCAAAGACGAGCATTTGAGCGTATTTGATTGTGCGAATGCTTGCGGCAAAACGGGTAAGCGTTTCTTGTCCGTTGAAAGCCATATCCACATGATGGGCGCAGCTCAGAGCTTCATCTCTGGTGCGATCTCAAAAACAGTGAATATGCCCAACAATGCCACAATCGAAGATTGTAAAGCTGCATATGATCTGTCTTGGTCACTGGGAATCAAAGCCAACGCGCTTTATCGTGACGGATCGAAACTATCTCAGCCACTTTCTTCGGCACTTATTGAAGATGATGATGAGGATATCGAAGAAACACTCATTAACGCACCACAAGGCGAACGCGCTCAAGTGCTTGCTGAGAAAATCATCGAGAAAATCGTGGTCAAAGAAGTGTCACGCGCTCGTGAAAAGCTTTCCGATCGCCGCCGTGGTTATACACAAAAAGCGGTTGTGGGTGGACATAAGGTTTACTTGCGCACGGGCGAATATGAAGATGGCAAGCTCGGTGAGATTTTCATCGATATGCATAAAGAAGGCGCTGCCTTCCGCGCGATGATGAACAATTTTGCGATTGCTGTATCTGTCGGCCTTCAATATGGCGTGCCGCTTGATGAGTTTGTTGAGGCGTTTACATTCACACGTTTCGAGCCTGCGGGTCTTGTGCAAGGCAATGACAGCATCAAAAATGCGACATCGATCTTGGATTATATTTTCCGTGAACTTGCCGTCAGTTATCTTGATCGTGATGATTTGGCTCATGTCAAACCACAAGGTCAAACACTTGGCGAAATGGGACGCGGCATCGAAGAAGGCAATTCAAATATTGCGCCAATCAATGATGAAAATAAATCAATTCAGGTACTTCGCCAAATTTCTTCTACTGGATATCTTCGCAACCGCATGCCAGATGGTTTTAATGATGCAACCGCTTCGGGCGTATCACCGGCGACAATCTCAGCAGCAGCGCCATCAGAGCCCATCGCTGTGAAAGAGCCAAAGGCATCCACATCTGCGCAGATGGATGATCGCACAAAAGCAAAAATGCAGGGCTATGAGGGCGACCCATGCGGCGAGTGTCAAAACTTCACATTGGTGCGCAACGGCACTTGTATGAAATGTAATACTTGTGGCTCGACAACAGGTTGCTCGTAAGAGTTAGAAACTTCTAAAAGTAATTGCGCCCCATGAGAAATCAATGGGGCGTTTTTTAATAAATTGGGACAAAGAATGAAAAATTCCAAAAATGACCTAATTCAAGCCTTAAAAGATAATTGGCTGATCTTAGTTGGAATCATTATCGTAATGGTTTTAGCAAGCTTTATAGCCTTAGTTAGTGAAAATTCGAATACATTTGGAGATAGTTTTGGCTGGGTCAACGCTCTCTTTTCAGGTCTCGCCTTCTTTGGGTTGATCGTGACCTTGCAAATGCAACGGGAAGAACTCAAACAAAACACAGAAGCTCTTGACCTTCAAGCAAAAGAACTCGAAGCCACACGTGGAGAAATTGAGAAGCAATCCGATGAATTTAAAACGCAAAGCCTACTGATTGAACAACAAGGTCAATTACTTGATAAACAAATCCGAATCGAACAAAAACGTGACGCAGAAAATCTAATTTTTAGAACTCTTGAAATGTTTCAAAAAGCTAGAGAAGAGGTGAAATATAACATTCTTTCGAGTACACCTATAACTGGGGCTCGTGCATTCGAGTATCACCGTTTTTTACCTACTTATTTGGAAGAGACTGGACGTGATGATTTTGGCGGATCGATAAATGCGCCAGTAGATACCAATTCAGATAGTACATTTGAACAATATATAAACGAAGAAGCACATAGATTTAGAGCAGATGCAAAGCCTTATTTCAACCAACTAAGAAATCTTTACAAAACACTTGATCAAAAAAGTGAGCTTAGCCTAGAGTATAAGCTACAGCTATCAAACATCATCAGAGATAGTTTTACTCAGCATGAAATAGCCGCAAATTTACTTAATGCTATATCTCATGATGGACGTGGAATGCGCCGGTATTTTGCATATTATGATCTTGGGTTTTATTTATCTGGAAGCGTAAAAAATGATCATTACAGAGCGGTAGAATATTATAACGCCCATAAGGAAGAATGGCTAAACTCTTAACAGCAACCCCTCTTCCCAATCCCTCAAATCCGCGCTATATCGCGCCTATGACCGATATAGCATTAGAAATCTCCAGACGCCGTACATTTGCGATCATCTCGCATCCCGATGCCGGCAAGACAACTTTGACCGAAAAATTCCTCCTTTTTGGCGGCGCCATTCAAATGGCTGGTCAAGTACGCGCCAAGGGTGAAGCGCGCCGCACACGTTCCGATTTTATGCAAATGGAAAAAGACCGCGGAATTTCGGTTTCGGCGTCGGCTATGAGCTTTCAGTTCGATAAATACTGGTTCAATCTCGTTGACACGCCCGGTCACAGCGACTTTTCCGAGGATACATACCGCACATTGACGGCCGTTGACGCTGCCATCATGGTGATTGACGGCGCAAAAGGTGTCGAAAGCCAGACCCGCAAGCTCTTTGAGGTCTGCCGTATGCGCGATATGCCCATCGTGACCTTTTGTAACAAAATGGACCGCGAGAGCCGTGATCCATTTGATATTATTGATGAAATCCAAGAAAATCTTGCGATTGATGTAAGCCCCGCGAGCTGGCCGATTGGTGTTGGCCGCGACTTTCTTGGCTCATATGATCTGATCAATGATCGCCTTGATCTTATGGATCGTTCTGAACGCAATGTGGTTGGTGAATCCATCGAAATCAACGGCATAAATGATCCAAAACTCGAAGACCATCTGCCGCCCGCAGCGCTCACAAAGCTCCGCGAAGAAATTGAAATGGCACGTGAATTGATGCCTCAATTTGATCAAGAGGCTTTTCTTGAGGGCACGCTCAGCCCCATTTGGTTTGGTTCGGCCATCAACTCATTTGGCGTCAAGGAATTGATGAGCGGGATTGGTGCATATGTCCCTGCTCCGCTTGATCGTGAAGCCAAAGAACGCCTTGTCAAAGCCGAAGAGAAAAAAGTCACGGGGTTTGTTTTTAAAGTTCAGGCCAATATGGATGCCAAACATCGTGACCGCGTGGCTTTTGTTCGCCTTGTTTCAGGGCATTTCAAACGCGGTGCGAAAATGAACCATGTGCGCTCAGGCAAGCCCATGGCGATTTCAAATCCCGTCATGTTCTTGGCTTCTGATCGAGAGATCACAGAGGAAGCATTTGCAGGCGATATTATCGGCATTCCAAATCACGGTCAGCTCCGCATTGGCGATGCATTGACCGAAGGCGAGAAGTTGCATTTTACAGGCATTCCTGCTTTTGCGCCTGAGCTTTTAAATACAGTGCGCGTGCTTGACCCTATGAAAGCCAAGCATCTGGATAAGGCGCTTTTGCAATTTGCGGAAGAAGGCGCGGCCAAATTGTTCAAACCAATGATCGGCTCAGGTTGGATTGTTGGAGTGGTTGGTGCGCTTCAGTTCGAGGTTTTGGCTTCGCGCATTGAGCTTGAATATGGCCTTCCTGTACGGTTTGAGCCGTCACAATTCACATCGGCACGCTGGGTTTCAGGTGATGCGAGCAAGGTCGATGCCTTTATCGATGTCAACAAGGGGCATATGTCGCATGATCATGATGGTGACCCAGTTTACCTCACGCGATTGCAATGGGATATTGATCGCGTTGAGCGCGATTACCCAGATATCAAGCTCGGTGCGACCAAGGCAATTATGGTGTAAACTCATATAAGAGTTGACGCGATTAGAGTGATTTCATAGAGTAAGGCATGGGTATATTGGGTGATAAAAAACAACTTCACAAACAGGCTTTGCTGTCTTGCCTTGCATTATATTTAGCCATATCTGCGCTCCCTTTAAGCGCTCAAGAAAACGGTGAAGATTTCGGAAAAATGCTCTCAGATGCGGGCATTGAGCGCACATTTGATGACGTCGTCTATAACCCAAATTATTACGCGATCCCCTATCCGAATGGCGATGTGCCTGCGAATATTGGCGTGTGCACCGATGTTGTGATCCGCGCCTATCGAGCGCTTGGTATTGATCTGCAAAAAGATGTTCATGAAGATATGCAAGCCAATTTCTTGCAATACCCAAAAAACTGGGGGCTAACGCGGACAGATACCAATATCGACCATAGACGCGTTCCAAATCTTCAAAAATTCTTCACACGCCATGGACAGTCCTTAGAGATCACGCAAGACAATGCGGACTATTTGCCAGGCGATCTCGTGACATGGAACTTAAATCCAAATGGTCGCCTAGATCACATCGGGATTGTGACGGATCGATTGAGTCCAGAGGGTACGCCACTCATTTCGCATAATATTGGATCAGGGCCAGAGCTGTCAGATATTTTATTTCGATTTGAAATCACGGGCCATTATCGCTATTCTGGCTCCAACCCAACTCAATAAGTCCGTATATTCAAAATGATCACCATTTATCACAACACAAAATGTTCAACATCACGTTATGTGCTTGAGGCCATCAAGGCTGCTGGGCATGAGCCAGTTATCATCGAATATCTCAAAAATCCATTATCGGTTGAAGACCTCAGAACTCTTGCTGCCGATATCGGTTGTGCGCCATCCCAATTATTGCGCAAAAAAGATCCGCTTTATAAGGAACTTGGGCTTATCAACAAAAGCGATGGAGATATTATTGAGACAATTGCACAAAACCCCAAACTGCTAGAGCGCCCCATCGTTAAGACAGCTTCAAAAACGATCATTGCGCGCCCCAAAGAGCAAATTCACGATTTGATCTAGCCTTCGATTTGAGCTTTCTTTTCCTCAAGAGAAAGCCATTCTTCTTCACATTCCAAAAGCTGCGTTTGACGTTCATCGAGCATGCCCGTCGCCTTTTGAAATTTCACAGGATTATCTGAATAGAGCGCAGGATCGGCCAGTAACTCTTCGAGCTTCGCAATCTCTGCTTCAATTTTCTCAATCAAGCCAGGCAGTTCATCCAATCGATGCTGATCAATAAAGGTCAAGCGCGTTGGTTCACCTTGATAAACTTCGGGAGCTGGCTTTTTCTTTACCTTTTTGACTTCGCGCGTGAGCGTTTCAAATCCGCCCCCCTGATCCACAAGATCAGACCAGCCGCCCGCATAAATCTGAGCATTGCCGCGGCCATCCATGAATATCGTGCGCTCAGCAATACGGTCAACAAAATCGCGGTCGTGGCTGACCAAAATCACCGTGCCCGAATAATCGTCGATCACCTCTTGAAGCAAATCAAGCGTTTCGACATCCAGATCATTGGTCGGCTCATCGAGCACAAGAACATTGCTTTCCTCCGCCATAATCTTGGCCAAAATCAAACGGGCGCGCTCACCACCAGAAAGCGTTGAGACGGGCGATTTCACTTGCGAAGTCTTGAATAAAAACGCCTTGAGATATGCGTAAATATGGCGCGCTTCGCCACGAACCATCACCTGATCATCGCGCCCTTGTACCGAAATTTTCTCGTGATCCGTCAAAGCACTTGCAAGCGTCGCATCAAGCGGGAACTTTTCACGGGCTTGATCAAAATAAGCAACATTTTGGTTTTGACCTTGGCGAAAACGGCCCTCATCAATCTCTTCTTGTCCAAGAAGAACGCGGATAAGCGTAGACTTACCTGCCCCATTCGGGCCTACAATTGCGATGCGCTGCCCGCGGGTGATTTTTAACGTCAAATCTCGAAAGATTGGTTTTTCATATGATTTTGAGGCATTTTTCAAATCAACAATCAACTTACCCGAAATCTCAGAATCCGCCAAAACAAGCTCGGCTTTACGCTCCTGCTTGATGCGCGCGCTGGCCTCTTCTTTGAGACCACCAAGGCGGCGTAGCCTGCCTTGATTGCGCTTGCGCCTCGCGGAAATGCCCTCCACAGCCCAATGGCTTTCATTCTCAATCAGCTTATCTTCTTTATGCCAGCGCAGTTTTTCTTCGGCATAAACTTGGTCGCGCCATTCTTCAAGGGCAGAATAGCCCTGATTTTTTCGGCGCAACTTAGTGCGATCCAGCCATAAAATCCCTTGCGAGAGTTTCGCCAAAAAACGGCGATCATGTGAGATCAAAATAAACGCGCCAACACGCCGTGAATTGAGGGTATTTTCGAGCCATTCAATCGATGCAATATCGAGATGGTTTGTCGGCTCATCCAGAAGCCATAAATCCGCCTCTTTGGAAATCAACCGCGCGAGCGCTGCCTTGCGCCGCTCGCCGCCAGATGCATTTTTAACGCTCAGACTTTTGGCAATACCAAGGCCTTCAAAAGCCGCCTCCACCGAAAACACTTCGTTTTCATTCAAACCTTCACAAGCAAAATCATAAAGCAATTCATATCCCGAAAGATCAGGGTTTTGCTCAAGCATAGAGACTTCAAGCCCCGAACGCGGCACAATTTCTCCATCATCAGGCTCCAATATGCCTGCGATGAGCTTTAAAAACGTCGATTTGCCCGCGCCATTGCGCCCCACAAGACATAGACGGTCGCCATCATTAATCGACATGCTGACATCATCGAAAAGAGGTTCATTTCCCAATCCGAACGAAATATTTTGCAGAGAAAGCAGTGGTGCATTTGACATGGGCTTGATCTATTGTTTTTTTTGCATTGATGCAATGGCAACTCTTGCATCAAAGGCGTGCAAACCCTAAAAGAATGCAAGTTTAAAGGATATTCTTAATGGCTAAGTCGAGCAAATCTTCAAAATGGTTTATGACCGCAATTGTTGGCCTTATGGTCATCGCTATGGGCGGATTTGGCTTAACCGATCTTGTCAGCGGTTCGCGCTCAAATGCGGCGGTTTCCGTTGGTGACACAGATATCGATATTAATGAGTATAATCGCAACTACCAAAGCGCACTTAACAATATATCCTCGCAACAACAACGCCAAGTTTCTGGGTCAGAAGCGCGTATGCTTGGTGTTCCTGGTCAAGTTACAAATCTTATGGTGCAAGTGGCAAGCATTTCTGAAACAGCACGCAGAGCTGGCATTTCCATTCCTGATAGCAAGATTGCATCCGAGATCGCTGGAATTCGAGCTTTTCAAGATGCAGAGGGCAAACTCGATTCGGCGCGCTTTAATAGCTATTTGCTAACCAATCAGGTTTCGGAAAAGGATTTTGTTACCACAATCCGCAAAGATATAACGCGTAATTTAGTTATGCAGAATTTAGTTCAATTGACCCCTTCTCTCAAAAGTCTAAAATCTGAATTGAACAAAAACTTTGGCGAAGCGCGTTCAGCGGCTTTCATCGCCTATGGTTTTGAAGAAACAGGCGCCGTTGCGATTGAGCCAAGTGATGAGCAATTATTAGCTTATTATGACGAAAACATCGCGGATTATCTTGGCGACCCTGTCCGCGAAGTTCAACTCGCTTATCTCACTCCTGAGCCAACTGATGTTTCCGAAACAGAACTCAAAACGATTTATGACGATAATGTCGCCCGCTATACAACGCCCGCGATTATCCCTGAATATTATATGTTGAGTTTTTCGTCACTTGAGGAGGCGCAAAAGATCACTGATCTCGATGCCTTAAAGGCCCTTGCTGCTGAACGTTCTCTATCAGAAGAGGATTTCCTTTTCAAAAATGAAGCGGTAAGAAATCTACCTTCAGAGCTATCAACTGCAATTCTTGAGGGCGGTGCTGGGTTCTATGGCCCAATTGAAGGGCCGCTGGGCTATTCCGTTTATTCAGTTGCTGAAATCATCCCAGAAAAAGTTCAGAGCTTTGATGAGGTAAAAGACTTCATAGCCGAAGGAATAGCCTATGACGCAATGAACGAAAAATTAAATGAAGAGCAAAATACAATCCTTGATCTGATTGCTGGTGGTGTGAGCCCTGAAGAGATTGCGAAGGAAAGCAGCCTAAACTATGCATTCATCACAACTGGCACGGACACTATTAAAGACGTGACAGATAGCAACATTTTTGCAGAAGAACTCGACATTGCAGAAATCGATGAAGAGCGTGATATGATCTCACTTGAAAATGGTGGCGTTGCGATTATCCGTGTCATTTCGGAAAGCGAAGCAACTGCACTCAGCTTTGAGTCTGTTCGTGAGCAAGTTGCCGTTGATCTTGTCGCAGATGACAAGGCCAACACCCTTCAAGAATTTCATGATACTCTGTTGGCCAAAATTGAGGATGGCGCCACAATTGAAGATATAGCGACTGAGCATAATCTCACGGTGACAGTCACAAATGCATTGCCACGCCAATCGGCCATTTCAGAAATGCCTTTACCTATTGCTTTTGAACTTTTCAATAAAGACATTGGAACGGTTTGGGACATTACCGACCAAGACAAAAATTACCTCATCCGCGCGGATAAAGCTGTTCCGTTTGATGAAAATGATCCTGCAAATGCTGAATTTATTTTACAAACATCGTCGCAAATCGATGCCCAAATCGCCGATCAAATGATCAATAATTTTACTGCAAATATTGCAAGCGAGCTAAATGCGACGATCAATCCACAACTGATTGAGCAGGTTGTTGGAGTTGCCGAGCAATGATCATCTCACCTGAGGTCAAAGATATCGAGCCGATCTATCAGAACGGTGAAACGCAGCTTCTTTCAACGCGATTGATTGCGGATCTCGATACGCCCGTTTCGTTATTTGCTAAGCTTTCACAAAATGAAAAAAATGCCTTTATCTTGGAATCTGTGACTGGCGGTGAGAATCGAGCGCGCTATTCGATCCTTGGTTTAAAACCCGATATGATTTTTCGCGCTACAGGTACAGATTGCGAAATCAACAGATCCGCATTGTATAGCAATCAGTTTGAAAAACTTAATGCATCACCGATTGACGCCCTCACCAAGCTGGTAAATGACAATCAAATCAAGCATTTTGATCGCGACCTCCCCCCACCTACTGCTGGTCTATTTGGATATTTATCATATGATATTATTCGCCAAATCGAACCGCTTGGTACAGCAAATCCAGACCCAATCGGCACACCAGACATTATGTTTTTTCGCCCCACAATCGTTGTTGTGGTCGATAATGTGAAGCATGAAGTGATTATCGTAACCCCGCTGCGCCCACGTGATGACATGAAGTTCTCCGCAGCCTATGAGATTGCTGCCGAGCGCTTGCGTGATACAATCGATAAAATTCAGGGCAATATGCCTGCCGTTGTGCCATTGCGCGAAGCTAGTGAAAGCAATGAGATTAAATCGAATATCACCAAGCCTAAATTCATGGAGATGGTGAAAAAGGCAAAAGATTACATTCTTGCTGGAGATATTTTCCAAGTTGTCCTTTCCCAGCGTTGGTCAATGGATTTCAAATTGCCGCCATTATCGCTTTATAGGGCTTTGCGCCGTACAAATCCTTCTCCCTATATGTTCTTTTTTGAATTTGGGGAGTTTCAAGTGATCGGCGCAAGCCCTGAGATTCTTGTGAACCTAACAGACAAAACCGTAACGATCCGCCCAATTGCAGGAACGCGCCCACGTGGGGAAAACCCAGAGCATGACAATGAGCTTGAATCTGAATTGCTTGCCGATCCCAAAGAATGTGCCGAGCATTTGATGTTGATTGATCTTGGTCGAAATGATGTAGGCCGTGTGTCAAAACCAAAAACAGTACGCCCTACTGAGCAATTCATAGTCGAGCGTTACTCTCACGTTATGCACATTGTGTCGAATGTTGTGGGTGAAATTCAAGATGAGAAAAACGCGATTGATGCGTTGCTTTCCGGCTTGCCAGCAGGCACGCTTTCAGGGGCCCCAAAGGTTCGTGCAATGCAAGTTATTGATGAACTTGAGCCTGAAAAACGCGGCATTTATGGTGGTGGTGTCGGGTATTTCTCAGCCAATGGCGATATGGAAATTTGCATTGCATTGCGCACGGCGATTTTGTCCAATGAAACGCTCTATGTGCAAGCTGGTGCGGGGATTGTTCATGACAGCGATCCCGAAAGTGAATTTCAAGAATGCGTCCATAAATCAAAAGCCCTCTTTGCCGCAGCAAGTGATGCAAAATTATTCACCGATTCAGGAAATTATTAACCGCCTATTGCCGCCTTCAGATCAGCAAGGCCGAATTCATCAGCCTCCAGCAATATGTTCAACTCCTCACCATGGCGGGCTTTTTCAACGATCGCATCCCATTGTGCCTTGACGCTTACACGCTCGTGATGTTGGTCAATCACAAAATCTATACGCTGGAAATCAACCTGCGTTTCATCAATTACGCGATTTAAATTTGGGTCCACATATCCAGAAAAAATGATGAGTGACTTATTGCTCTCCGCCATTTGCGCATAGACAGCTTTGGTAAAATTTGACGCTTCAGCTAAAATGGCCAAATCTCTTACAAAGACGCCATTGCTTGATGGGAATGCCTTTTGATAAAATCCATCTTGATCATTAACGATATCTTGGAGAGCATATTTATCCATAACATTTAATGGCGGCGTGAGAAGGTAAAATGGTCGCCCTTGTGTTGTGAGATCACTATTTGGCCAAACCACAAGTTTGACAGTTTTAGGCAATCCATCAAGGTCTTTGGATTCAAGGCGAAACTGTGATGTTTCTGCAAGAAATAGATGAATATTTTCAGGAAGAATATGCGCCGAAGCCTCAGCATCCGTAACAATTTCACCTGTTGTCGTTGAAATGAAGTGTCCTTGATCCCCATCTCTTTCTTCAACGGTCATTTCTGTACCTTGCCGAATAACGGGTTCATTAGAGCTTTCGCTAATGTCTATATCTTCTTCGGCAACAATATTCTCGATTGTGACATCTTCAACGACGCGGGTATCTTCGTTTTGAACTTCAGGCTCTGGAACATTCTCATCCAAAGCGGCGTTTTGCGATTCCGCGGGGTTATGAACATTAAGCGCAGTTTTCGGTTCCAAATCCAGCCCCATTTCATTTGCTAAAAACAAAGCTCCACAAATGACGAATAAACCAAAGACAGCACCAAGTAAAAATTTCATTATCAGCTCCAAATCAACCTTGAAAAAGGCACTTAGCATTTACAATAGAAACACTACACCCTAATAGTATGAGTATATGTAAACCAAAAGTGTGATAAAGAAAATGCTGCTATTTATCGATAGTTATGACAGTTTTACTTACAACCTTGTTCATTATTTTGGCGAGGTTGTCGATAATATGGAAGTGCATCGTAATGATATGATCACTGTGGATGAGGTTCTGGCAAAAAAACCTTCTGGCATCGTTCTTGGGCCTGGTCCTTGTGATCCTGATTCTGCTGGAATTTGCTTAGCTCTGGCAAAGGCTGCGGCAGCTGAAAACATCCCACTTCTTGGCGTTTGTCTTGGCCACCAAACCATTGGGCAAATATTTGGTGGAAAAATTATCCGCGCACGCGAAATTATGCACGGCAAAATGGGCACAATCGAGCATAATGGTGAAAGCGTTTTCAAAAACCTACCATCGCCTTACGAAGCGACACGCTATCATTCGCTAACCATCGATCCTGAGACATTGCCAGATTGCCTAGAAGTGACCGCGCGTATTCAAAATGATACGACAATTATGGGCATTGCCCACAAAACATTGCCCATTCATGGGGTGCAGTTTCACCCTGAATCCATTGCTTCGCAATTTGGCCATGAGCTGATCAAAAACTTTATTGACATTATGGAGGCCCATCATGTCTGATGCATTAAAGCCCTATATTTCAAAGGCTCTGTCAAGTGAACTGACCCGCGAAGAAGCCACGAAAGCTTTCGATATTATTATGGCAGGTGAAGCAACCGACGCACAAATCGGTGGGTTTTTGATGATATTACGTCAACGTACAGAAAGCATCGACGAAATCACCGCAGCCGCAACAGCAATGCGCAAACATGCTCAAAAGGTGCTCGCCCCAGATGGAGCGATTGACATTGTCGGCACTGGTGGTGATGGCATCGGAACGCTCAATATTTCGACCGCAACGACGCTTGTTGTTGCGGGTACAGGTGTTTGCGTGGCCAAACATGGCAATAAAAATCTGTCTTCAAAATCTGGTGCTGCTGATGTTCTTACCATGAGCGGTATCAATACGATGATTGACGCGAAAAAGGTTCAAAATGTGCTTGATGGTGCAGGAATCGCATTTATGATGGCGCCAATGCACCACCCTGCAATGCAATTTGTCATGCCTGCGCGTACACAACTCGCAACACGGACAATATTCAATATCCTTGGCCCCCTCACCAACCCTGCAAGCGTCAAGCGTCAGCTTACAGGCGCATTCTCTGAAGATCTTCTGCGTATAATGGCCGAGGTGCTGACCAATCTTGGTACGGAATATGCTTGGCTTGTTCATGGTGGAGACGGCACCGATGAATTATCCATTGTCGCCCCAAGCAAGGTCGTTGAAACCCGAAACGGGATATTGCGTGAATTCACAATCTCACCAAGCGATGCAGGGCTCAAGACCCATCCGCTTGCCGATATTATGGGTGGTGAGCCTGCATATAATGCTGAACGTTTCAAACAGCTTCTTGATGGTCAGATTGATGCCTATCGAGATGCAGTCTTGCTCAATGCATCTGCCGCATTGATGATTGCTGGCAAAGTTGATGATCTCTCATCAGGTGTTGAAATGGCAAAGACATCGATCGATAGCGGCGCTGCGAAGGCAAAACTAGAGCAATTAATCACATTAACAAATACATAGATATGACTGATATTTTAGAAAAAATAAAATCTTACAAGCTTGAAGATGTTGCAACGCGCAAAAAAACCACGCCCTTAAGTGAGCTTGAAGCGCGCACCAAATTGGCAAGTTCTCCGCGCGGTTTTGCGAATGCTCTGACGAATGCGGATGGGTTTGGTTTGATTGCTGAAATCAAAAAAGCGTCTCCCTCAAAAGGCCTTATTCGTTCAGATTTTGAACCCGCGAAACTTGCAAATGCCTATAAGGCTGGGGGCGCGGCATGTCTGAGTGTTTTGACAGATGCGCCGAGTTTTCAAGGTCACGATGACTTCCTCATAGAGGCGCGCAATGCGGTTGGTCTCCCTGCTCTGCGCAAAGATTTTATATATGATCCCTATCAAATTGTTGAATCCCGTGCGCTCGGCGCCGATTGTATTTTGCTGATCATGGCCAGTCTTGACGATGTACAAGCCTCCGAACTTGAGCAAGTGGCCATCGAGCATGGTATGGATGTACTGATCGAAACCCATGACCAAAAAGAAGTTGAGCGCGCCTTGCGGCTGAAATCCCCGCTTATCGGCATCAATAATCGCAATCTGCGCACATTTGACATTAGTCTCGATGTGACGCGGGCATTAGCCCCTTTGATCGGGGCAGATCGCGACATTGTGTGTGAAAGCGGTTTGTTTACCCATGACGATCTCGCCAGTATGAACGAGATTGGCGTGACACGTTTCTTGATCGGTGAAAGCTTGATGCGTCAAGATGATGTCACATCAGCCACCAAAAACATTCTAGGTAAGGCATGAGCAAACTCACACATTTCGATGATAATGGCGCTGCACATATGGTTGATGTCTCTGAAAAAGAGATCACATCGCGCTTAGCAACTGCATATTCACAAGTCGAAATGAGTGCGGAAGCTTTTGAGCACCTTACACAAGGGACTGCAAAAAAAGGAGACGTGTTAGGCACGGCGCGGCTTGCGGGTATTATGGCTGCGAAACAAACACCTAGCCTTATCCCTCTATGCCACCCACTTGCGATCAGCAAGGTTGCGATTGAGTTCAGCACATCGAAAAACATTGTGTCCATTGAAGCAAGCGTAAGAACAACCGGCCAAACGGGTGTCGAAATGGAAGCACTTACCGCGGCAAGTGTCACGGCACTCACGATTTATGATATGCTCAAAGCCGTTGATAAATCCATGATCATTGGCCCAACGCATCTGCTTGAAAAAACAGGTGGCAAGTCTGGTGATTTTACATTTGAGGCGCGGTAATGCTGTCTTTTGAGGATGGTTTTGCAAAAATTATGTCTTTGGCATCGAAAGTCGGTGCCGTGACCATCCCGATTGAACATGCTGCTGGGCGCGTTTTGCGGCAAGACGTGATCGCCGTACGCCCACAGCCTCCATTTTCAAATTCGGCTATGGATGGTTATGCACTTGTTGGAGAATGCGATGCATATGAGCTGGTTGGTGAGGTCGCTGCGGGCGCAGGAGAGTTTCTTGAACTTGAAAATGGTCAAGCCGTCAGAATTTTTACAGGTGCCCCCATACCAAAAGGTGCAGATCGCATACTCATTCAAGAAAATGTATTGGTTTCAGGCAGCCAAGTAAAATGTAAGAAAACGCCCAAAACTGGCGATCATATTCGGTTACTTGGGCAAGATTTCGATACGAATTTCACTTTGAACAAAGGCCAAATATTAACGCCTGAAACCATCGCTCTAATTGCTTCAATGAATTGTCATGAGGTTTCAGTTCACCGCGAAATTCGTGTAGCAATCATTTCAACGGGTAGCGAACTCGTGTCTCCAGAGCAAAAAGCCATGCCGCATCAGATCATTGCATCAAATGCCTATGGCATAGCGTCTCTCCTATCAAAATGGGGCGCAAAAGCTGATATTTTGCCTATAATCAAAGATGATTTGGAAGCCATCACGAAAACGCTAAGAACTACGAGTGACTATGATATTGTGATAACCACAGGCGGGGCATCCATCGGCGATTATGACTTTGTACCACAAGCCGCAAAGAATGCAGGCTTTGAAATCGACTTACATAAAATCGCATTGCGTCCCGGAAAACCCGTATTTGCTGGAAAGCGAGACAATACAGTTTTACTGGGTCTACCTGGCAATCCCGTTTCATCCATGATCACAGCAAGATTGTTTTTGAAGGGCATTATTCAAAAATTTAAAGGTATGGAAGCTACATTACCCACATTTTACACAGCAACTCTTTCAGCTGACATCAGCGCAAATGGTGATCGCACACATTTTATGCGGGCAAAAATTTCAACTCAAAATGGTCATTTTTTTGCTTCTCCAATGAAATATCAAGATAGCGCTATGTTATCGACATTGTCTTGTTCCAATGGGCTTATTGTAAGGAATCCACATCAATCAGAACAAAGCGTTGGAGATAGATGTCAATTTATGTGGCTTGATTAACTTATGCGACCTGAATTTTTGTAACTTTAAGTGCTTGTTTGCCACCATCAATATAGCGATTGAGCCAAATTTCGAATTCTTCAGATGAAAGCGCGTATTTTTCTATGAGGTCGTCACGCGTAGCAAGCCCCGCTAAATACACACGAATAACCGCTGCCTTTGTTGACGCAACCCAGCGTGTTGTGTTTGCAGGCGGTAAATCTGAGAGTGATAAGATTGTTCCGTCTTTGAGCTTAATAGCGACAGGCATTGGTTGCGGGATAATTTCAACCAAATTTTGTTTACGAATATGCTGCATGTTTTCGCTCCTATTTCTAAATTTTACTTTTCTTTAACTAAGTTACTAAAGTTTTCTATTTCCAGTTTGCGGCAAAAGGATACGATCATATACTTTGGTATAGTTTTCGGAAATTATGGGTCGTTATTCGTTGAAATATGAGGTAGGAACGCTAAATATCAGGAAAGCATTTCGGTCATATGCCGAGAAATTTTACATCAATAAAAGGTTGGTTCAATGTCATGGCGCTTAATTCACTAGGGTTTGATAAGTCCCCAAAAGACACTCGAGTAGTCGTTGCGATGTCTGGCGGCGTGGATAGCTCTGTTGTGGCTGCGGAGTTAAAATCTCAGGGCTATGACGTCATAGGTGTGACTTTGCAGCTTTATGATCATGGTGCTGCCATTCAAAAATCAAATGCGTGCTGTGCAGGGCGCGATATTCATGATGCAAGGCGTGTTGCTGAAGCTATGGATTTTCCGCATTATGTACTTGATTATGAAAGCCGTTTTAAAGACAGCGTGATCTCGCAATTTGCCGATAGCTATCTCAATGGCGCCACCCCTGTGCCATGTATTCGTTGCAATCAAGAGGTAAAATTCAAAGACCTTCTTGAAACCGCGCGCGATCTCGATGCAGATTGCATGGCAACAGGCCATTACATCCAGCGCAAAATGGGCAAAAAGGCCGAATTGCATATGGCGGCTGATATGAGGCGTGATCAGAGCTATTTCTTATTCACAACGACACAAGACCAGCTCGACTTCTTGCGCTTTCCCCTTGGGCATTTGCCAACAAAAGAAGAAACGCGCGCCTTGGCTGTGAAATATGGGCTAAGTGTGGCCGATAAACCCGATAGCCAAGATATTTGTTTTGTTCCTGATGGGGATTATGCGGGTACGATTTCAAAATTACGCCCTGGTACGGTCGTTGCTGGAGATATTGTTGATCGCGATGGAAATGTGCTTGGTCAACATAATGGCGTGATCAATTACACAATCGGGCAGCGCAAAGGGATTGGCATTGGCGGCGGAGATCCCCTTTATGTGATCGGTCTTGATGTCGTTAATCACCGCGTGATTGTAGGGCCACGCACAGCCCTTGCTCGCAATGAGGTCTATATTAATGAAGTGAATTGGCTCGGCGATACACCCATTGAGGGTGAGATCAAACTTAAAGTCCGCATTCGTTCAACCCGCCCACCAGAGCCAGCGGTTTTGCGTATTGAAAATGGGAAACATATCGTGCGTCTTGAGACCCCTGAAGATGGGGTATCACCAGGCCAAGCATGTGTCTTTTATGAGTCAAATTCAACACGCGTGCTTGGCGGCGGATGGATCACAAGTGCGCGAATGGTTTAATTCTATTATTCCTTGTCGATTTATCTGTTTGCGACCTATTTTAATCTTGAGTACAATGGTCTCATGGGTATCACAGGACTTAAATCACGAGAGTTATTAGCGCTAATCTGGAAAGATTGGGCGCGCGAACCAAAAACAACATTTACGATCATTTTTCTTTTTTTCTTAGCCGAGCTTTTCGCAGAATTTTTTATTGAACGTTTCATCGGCTTAGTTATTTATTCAGTGTTTCATACAATCATTATATGCGCTACACATCATTATTTTATCAAGGATAGTTATTTTGTGCCGAGACTATCTTCACCTACAAATCTTCCCATATTCTCTTACTTCATTCACTCGATCATTCTCATAATTAAGATATCTCTACCGGCCCTTGGGCTGTTCGCTTTATGGTACATTACAGAACATGTATTATTATCATTAGAACAAACGACAACGATAATCGGCATATTCTTTTCGGTTATAGCCGTTATTTCAATCGTCATATACATAATATTAATGCCTTGGATCTGGAAATCATCGATGCGCTTGCCTCATATCGCAGTTGGCAATCAGAGCACTCCCATGAATCTTGATTTTAAGGTTCATGGAATGGGAATTTGGTTTTTTATGAAACTCAATGTCATATTGGGACTTTTATCTATCCCCGTGATTGTTTTTTCAGAACTTGATGCGACAATGGAAGCTGCATCAGTTTCAAGCAGACTCATAATGATTTATATCCCAATTTCGATATTTCTTGCTATATTTTCACTATTCTTACTCAGTTGCCTTAATGTCATCTACCGAAGAGTTCATCTTGAGCCTATTGCATCTGGTTAAGGCGTTGATAGAATAGCTTGAAAAACAAATCCGAATGGAGTCAAAATGAGCCTAGATATCCTTGCCAACAACGAATCTGCTGCCCTTGAACGCCTTTTTGAGTTTTTGCGGATAGCTTCCATCTCAACGGATCCGAAATGGTCAGATGACTGTCAAAAAGCAGCAGATTGGCTTGTGCGTGACTTGACCTCAATCGGATTTGAGGCGCGCACCGTCAACACGGGTGGGCATCCATTCGTCATCGCACATTCGCCCAAAATCGATAATGCACCTCATGTGTTGTTTTACGGACATTATGATGTTCAACCTGTTGATCCACTTGATCTTTGGGAGCGTGACCCATTTGATCCTGCAATCATTGACCGTCATGGCGTCAAAGCCATTCATGGGCGCGGATCATCTGATGATAAAGGTCAAGTGATGACATTTATTGAGGCTTGTCGAGCGCTGCAATCTGGCGAAGGGATACCGATCAACATCACAATCTTGATTGAAGGTGAGGAAGAAACAGGTTCGCCCTCGCTTCCAGCATTTCTTGACGAATTTGGCGATGAAATCCGTGCTGATATCGCACTTATCTGCGATACAGGTATGGTTGATGCCCAAACACCCGCCATTTCAAGCCAGCTTCGCGGATTGATGGGGGAACAAATTACGATCACAGCCGCGTCGAGCGATCTGCATTCAGGTCTTTATGGAGGTGCCGCGCGCAATCCAGCACATATTATGGTTGAAGCACTTGCAAGCTTGCGCAATACAGACGGCTCCATCAATCTTGATGGGTTTTATGATGGCGTTCCAGAGCTTTCAGAAGAGCTGCAAAAGGATTGGGATGCTCTTGCTGAAAAAGGTGAAAAACTGCTCAGTGATGTGGATTTAAATGTTCCCGCCGGTGAAACAGATCGCGGTATATTGGAACAAATCTGGGCGCGCCCAACATTTGAGATCAACGGCATATGGTCAGGATATACTGGCGAAGGTTTCAAAACGGTTCTGCCCGCTCAAGCCCATGCCAAAATTAGCTTTCGTTTGGTTGGCACACAAAATCCAGAAGTCATACGCGAGAGTTTTCGCAAAGCCATGCGCGCATTTACGCCGAGTGATTGCAATATCGAATTTCATGCCCATGGCGGATCACCTGCAAGCCATATGGACATTACACGACCAGAGTTTCAAAAAGCCAAATCGGCGCTTTCGGGCCTTTGGGAAAACGATGCTGTATTTATTGGCATGGGTGGTTCCATTCCAATCGTTGGGGAATTCAAATCGGCACTTGGCATGGACAGTATGCTGATCGGATTTGCACAAGCCAGCGATCAAATCCATGCACCCAATGAGAAATATGACCTAGAGAGTTTTCAAAAAGGTGCGCAAGCTTGGCATAAAATTATCACAGCTTTGAGTTAATCGTCTTTGCCATCATATCTTGGATTTCACGTTGCAAATCTGCAAACGGAACAGGCTTCTCTAGCAAGCGATATTCCCCTTGCTTTGCGAGCCCATCGCGCAATTCTGGAGAAATATTCCCACTAATATAAATAAATTTGGATTCAATATCATTCTCTTGACTATATTCCCATATATCAAGGCCAGTCTCTGATTTCAGCACCATATCACATAGAACAAGATCAAAGTTATGTGCCTGCGTCTGCTCTATATACTCACCTAAACTATGCGCGATATGAGCAACATGGCCAATGATTTCAAGTTGTTTTCGAAGCGTTTTTGCAAGCATGACATTGTCATCAACAACCAATATTTTATAATTCTTATTTGCGGTCGCGCCTTGATTTGGCTTTGAAACGCGGCGATCATCAGCCGTGCCATCTAATGCAGGTAAGAAGATTTGTGCCTGTGTTCCCATGCCATATTGTGAATAAATGCGAAATTCTCCATTTGACTTTTCTGCAAATCTTTTAACAATTGAAAGACCAATGCCCGTACCCTTTTCATTTGCCTTCATTGTGAAAAACGGTTCCGTTACGCGCTCTAGGTTTTCTTCGCGTATGCCTTCGCCATGATCAATAACGGAAAATACAACCTTGTCATCCTCATTGAAAACATGAACAGCAATTTCGCTACCACTTGGCGTCGCATCACGTGCATTCAAGATCAGGTTAATTAAGGCATTTTTTAACAAATTTTTGTCGCATAACACAATAGAGTTCGTATCTGTATGGAGTATAGCTTTATGTGTCGGCTCAAGAGAGTTCTGAACCATTTGGATTGTCTCTTCAACAATGACACTTGGCGAAACATGTTCTGATTTCAGCGGCACATTGCGCACAAATGATAGGATTTGGCGGGTCAGTCCAGTTGCATTCTCACATGACGTTAAAATATCTTGCAAATATTGTGACTTGATTTCTTCGATATTGTCACAGCCATCAATCAAGTCTGCATTGGCACGAATAACTGCAATCACATTGTTAAAATCATGAGCAATGCCACCAGAAAGTGCACCAAGCGCATTGAGCTTAAGAGATTGTGTGATGGATTGATCACTTCTCACCTTCTCGGTTACATCCAAAATCAAGAACAATGTTAATCCTGCTTCACCCTCAACAAACAGAGGCGAGCCTTGAATAATGTAGTGAGTATCCTTGTTGGGTTGAAAATTACGCTTTACTAAATCCGATTGAAGCAAAGATGGCTCAATAAAATCTTCAAGATTTATCGTTCCGCTTTTAAAGTCTTCAATATTGAACATATTTAAAAAAGCGGGGTTAGCTTGTAAGATCATTTGTCGATAGTCCACAACGGCTATCGCCTCCCCGATTGTCGATTGAATGCGGTCAATAAGATGTTTTTCGCGGGCAAGAACGCGTGTGTTTTCCATTAATTTCTCTTGAACAATAAAGTTTTCAACTTCCTTATCCAAGGAAGACGTATAATATTCATTATATGACCACACGCCGACATGTCCTGCAAATAAAGCCAATAAAACAGGGACGATCATAAATACATCATTTGAGAAAGTGAGCGGGTGACCCATCTGCCACTCAAAAAAAGCATAAAAGGCTACGAATATCGATAGCTGCCAAACAAGATTTATAAAATTGAACCGCGGTGAGAAAAAGTTAAGAGATGACGATAATATTACCACCATCAAGTAACTAGGTCCTATCGGAAAAGCAAAGCTATCATGAATTAAATAAGTGAACATGATAAAAGCGACTAATGTCAAAGCGAATTGAGTGACATTAAAAATATATTTGAATTGATGCCAGAACTTGGAATTAAAGCTACCATTTCGAATTTCTATCTCAGCACGCCCAGCCGCCCAGTAACATACAATTTCACTGGTCTGGAATAATACCCAAATGAGCATTAACGGTATGATTGGCACCAAAGGCAATGATAATAAAAATGTAAAATTCAGTGCAATTTGGTTCACAAGTGAATTTTTTAGTCGAAAAACAATATAGTCATAAGAAATTCGAGCAGACCTAGTTTCAGTACTTCCATCAAGCGTGAATAAGTGCTTGAAACGATCAAGCTTGTTATTAAACATACCATTTTTAATTGAGGGGATAAGAGTCGGCCAAAAACCAATATTTTTTGCTGTAAAATAATTCAAACTACCAATCCCAAAATGAATTCGGTGTGAAAACACCATAAAATTCACCTTAACGCGACCTGCGCCTTCTGCCAAGATTTTTATGTGCTTTATAATTATCAATTCCTTGGCGCAACAAGATACTCATTGGATGGTCGGGCTGTGAGATACCATACGCTTCCCAAAGCTCTTTCATGGAGGCGATCGGATCATCGCCTGCATCCATCATCGCCCAGTCCATAAATATCGCACGGGCTCCATCATCATCAAGTTTTTCGATATGATAGCTTTCGGCAATTAAACCGCGTTTGTCATGTTCTGATGCGCGCTTTAGACTCACGATCTTTCCTTTAAGTATTCATCAAAAATACCATCTGAAATTTTAGCCGTTCTGGCAAGAGCATTCGATAATTCATCGAGCGTTTTCGTTTCTGTAAATTGCTCTTGCCGTATCATCCATGCCTGAGATGGATTGGAGCTGGGTTCTCCTCCAAAAGATAACCGTGACAGATGCATGAGCCCTGCCCAGATCAAAAGAGCGGTTTCAATATGCTTATGATCTTCTTTTTTCAATATATTTTTGGAAACGGTAAGCAAATCCGACATCGAATTCGACGCATTTGGCCAAGATTGAGCGAGCGCGACTGTTTGCAGTAAGAGCTCAGTTTCCATCATTCGGCCAGCGCCGTGTTTGATTGCCAATGGATTATCTGTTTGGAAATTATCACGGATTTTTTGGCGCATTTCACGCACATCATTAAGTGTTTTGGCAATATCACGCGGTTGTTTCAGTGCAGTTTGCATCGCATTATTAATGTCTTTTGAAAGCCCTGCATCCCCTGCAACGACACGTGCGCGCAAAAGTGCCATATGCTCCCAAGTCCATGCCTCATTCAATTGGTAATCCGCGAAAGATTTCAAACTTACCGCAACAGGTCCCTGCCGCCCTGAAGGTCGCAATCGCATATCCACTTCATAAAGCGCACCTTCAGATGTGGGCACCGAAATAGCTTGTATAAAATTCTGCGTAAAGCGTGAAAAATAGCTGGAGATAGCAAGCGGCTTTTTGCCTTCTGACATTTCTGCACCATCAGCATCATAAATGACAACCAAATCAAGATCCGAATGGCGTGTCATTTCACAAGAACCCAGCTTGCCCATAGCAAGAATGGCTGCGCCTTTTCCTGGGGGTGGACCATAGCGGCGCGTCATATGAGCATTAACGGCATCAAGCAGCGCCTCAATCGCCAGATCAGCAATCATTGTATAGGCGCGCCCTGCCGTAGCAGCATCAGCCAACCCCCTTAATAGATGGACAGACACACGAAATTGCGCTTCCCGCACAAAACGGCGCACCGCATTTAAACGATCCTCATAATCATTGGCCTTTTCAAGCTCACGATCAAGATGCGCGCGGATATGTATTTTTTCATCCTCATTCGCTAAAACCGGCTCAAAAAAATCTGGGCTGAGCACCGCTTCTAAAACACGGGAGTTATGGCCTAAATAATGGGCTTCACTAGGTGCCAAAGCACAAATTTCGGTAAGCAAATCAAGTATATGCGGATTCGCATCAAACATGGAAAACATCTGAACACCCGCAGGCAGTCCACGCAAAAATTTATCAAATGCCAAAAGTGCGTCCGAGGGTTGCGCACTTTGAGAAAGCTTTTCTAAAATGACGGGTTTTATGCGATCAAAAATGGCTTGTGCGCGATCAGATCGCGTCGCAGGCAATGACATCCAAGCATCAATGATTTCATCTGCCCTAGCACCAAAATGAGCATAGTCAATATTTACGGCCTCATATGTTTTGGTGCCTTCAAAAAATTCGTCCATTGTGGCATCAATTTTGTTTAAACGAGCGACAAAATCAACGCGGAAGCGCTCTTCATCTTTCGCATCTGCAAGCGCCAAAAACTTCGCTAGGTTTTCAGGCTTATCTGGAACCAGATGCGTTTGTTGATCATTAATCATCTGTGTAATGTGCTCAAGACGTCGCAGCCATTTATATTCCTGCGTGAGATAAACCGCAAGTTCGCGCGGAATAATCTCATGCTCAGCAAGAATATCTAAAGCTTGTAAAGTGCCTTTGACACGCAGCTCGTCATTGCGCCCACCAAAGATAAGTTGCCGCGTTTGAGTGAAAAACTCAATCTCGCGAATACCACCTCGACCAAGCTTAAGATGATGTCCTTCAAGTTCAATTGACCCATCTAAATGCTTATGGCTGCGAATACGTGTTCGCATATTATGGGCGTCCTCAATGGCTGCGAAATCAAGCAAACGCCGCCATATGAATGGGCGCATTTTTTGCAAGAAATCATTGCCAGCATCAAAATCACCAGCGCATATACGTGCCTTAATAAAGGCGGCACGCTCCCAAGTGCGCCCTAAAGCCTCATAATAACTTTCCGCTTGATCGGTTGTGATGACAACAGGCGTGACCGATGGATCGGGGCGAAGACGCAGATCGGTTCGAAACACATAACCATCAGCCGTATTTTCAGATAAAACTTTGACCAAACGCTGAACAACGCGGATAAAACCTTTGCGCACTTTATAGATATCTTCGCCCTCAAAACGGGTTTCGTCAAAGAACATGATGAGATCAATATCTGAGGAATAATTCAGCTCATACGCGCCCTGCTTGCCCATGGCGAGCGCAAAAATGCCGCAATTTTGTGTGCTTGCGTGATGAGGCAACTTGCCGCGCGCGACCTCCGCACCGATAAGAAAACGCAATGCACGCTCAACAGCAAAATCCGCAAATAATGAAAGCCTACGCGTGATGTCCATAACATCCATTGCAGAACCGAGATCCATCACAGCAAGATAAAGCGCGATGCGACCCTTTGCGATGCGCAAACTTCGGGAGAGTTCCGCTTCACTCTCATCATTCACATCATTGAGTATACTCTGAAAAAGCACGTCTTCACCCAAATCAAGAGATGCCTCAAACCAAGATTTATGCGTTCGGTAAAGCCCCGAAAGATAGGGGCTATTCTCACATATTTGCGCGATGTGATGGTCAAGCGCGCCTTTTTCGCCTGATCCAAGAGCCTTTATATCACGCAATGTGAACATCTATTTGCCGTTAAACTTGGGTGGACGCTTTTGCATAAATGCCATGACGCCCTCCTTAAAGTCAGCCGAATGCAAGGCCTCATTTTGAAACTCAGCTTCCATACGCAATTGTGTCGCATAATCGCTATCAAGCGATGCACGCATCATGGTTTTGATGCGCGAATAGGCTTGTGATGGACCTGATTCAAATGCAGTTGCAATCGTTTTTAAGTCACTATCAAAATCTTTTTCTTCGGCAGTTTGTGCAATCATTCCGATCCGCAAAGCCTCAGACGCGGTAATTTTTTCTGCCGTAAGCGCCATTGACATTGCACGCGCTTGCCCGATCAATCTTGGCAAATAATAGCTAACCCCAACATCAGGAACCAACGCTATTTTTGCAAAAGCCAATTGAAAATATGCCGTGCTTGATGCAATCACATAATCACATGCAAGCGCGAGCGACATACCAGCGCCCACACATGCGCCCTCAACCGCAGCAATGACAGGGCGTGGAGATTTGGCGATAAGATCAAGTATTGGCTCATATTCCTCTTCAAGAATCTTTATGCCATCAACCTTGCCGCCCCCCATACCAGCCGCGAAATCATTAAGATCTTGTCCAGCACAAAACACTCCACCAGCACCGCGCAGTACAATGACGCGTATATCATCTACAGGCAATTTTAACGCAGCTATTAGCTCCATGCGTGTTGCACTCGACAGAGCATTCATTTTATTCGCACGGTTGATCATCACTGTGCGTACTGCACCATCTTCTGTCACAATTATATCACTCATCATCTATTTCCACTTTTCCAGAACTGCGAATAAACATCGCTACAAAAATTCCTCCGAGTAAAAACAGAATTGGACCAATGAGCCACAATACCGCCCCCGCTCCGCCAAAACGAGGCTTAAGCAAGATGAAATCGCCATAACGTGACGACAGATAATCTTTTATCTCTTGATCACTTAGGCCCTCAATGAGCTTTTCTCGAAGCAATACACGTAAGTCTTTTGCAACAGCTGCAGAGGATGCGTCAATACTTTCACCTTGGCACACTACGCAACGTAACTCTTCGGAAAGCGCGCGGGCACGTGCCTCAAGCACAGGGTCACTAAGCACTTCATCAGGTTCAACAGCAAAAGCCGCGCCGAAAATTCCAAAGACAATTGTCAATAATGCAAGCAGCTTCATTTCACAGCTCCCAGTCTCATACGGCGATCAAATAGCGACAATGCCCCACCAAGCGCCATCATCAGCGCGCCAATCCACAACAAATTCACAAGTGGCTTTACATAAAAATACACCGACCATTTGCCCTCCTCTTGCCCCTCACGGATCACCATATAAAGATCGCCAAGTTGGTGATGGGCAATCGCGGTTTCTGTGGTTGGCATTCCTTCAACAAGAAATTTACGGTTTTCAGGGAATAGCTTTATGACCTTTCCATTTTTACTTAAGGTAAACTCACCACGTTGATACAAATAATTGGGGCCCTTACCGATCTCAACGCCATCAAATGAAATATCAAAACCAGCCGCTTCAAACGTGCTTGGCGCCGATATTGATCGCACATCTTCAAATTCATAAGCCCGCAATATCCCGACACCCAGTATCATAATCCCAAAGCCGATATGTGCGATATATTTACCCCATTCTGACCTGCGGATTCCCAGCAGCCTTGACCAGAAAATATTTGCGCCACCACCTGTTGCACAGCGCTGGTAAATTTCATGCAATGTACCAAATGTGACCCATGCAAATAGCCAAACCGCAATGGGCGCGAGCACTCCGAAACTTGTTTGTTGCAAGCCCACAAATATAGCAAGCCCAAGCGCCAATGAGCCTATGATCGCAAATAGACGTATGATTGGCGCAAGCTTTCCCCGCTTCCACGAAATGGAAGCTCCTATCGGTAGTAAGATCGCCAACATAATGAAGAACGGCGTAAAGCTCGCATCAAAAAACGGCGCGCCAACAGATAATTTTGTTCCTGTCAGCATCTCAGCAACAAGCGGCCACATCGTGCCAATAAAAACCACAGCGCAAGACACACATAGAAGTAAGTTATTGATAACAATGCCGCTTTCACGCGAAACAGGTGCGAATGCCCCCGAAGCTGTGAGTTTTGGCGCACGCCAAGCAAAGAGCCCAAAACCAATGATGATCGTCATTAATATGATACCCAAAATGAACATGCCACGCGTCGGATCTGATGCAAAGCTATGCACCGATGTTAAAAGGCCTGAGCGCACAATAAATGTTCCAATAAGCGAAAATGAGAAGCCAATAATGGCAAGTAGAATTGTCCATGATTTAAGGGTGTCGCGTTTTTCAACAACAATGGCTGAATGCAATAATGCCACCGAGATCAGCCACGGCATGAGCGATGCATTTTCAACAGGATCCCAAAACCAATATCCGCCCCAGCCAAGCTCATAATATGCCCACCAAGAACCAAGCGCGATACCTATTGTAAGAAAAATCCATGCGGCCAATGTCCAAGGACGTACAAACCGTGCCCATGCCGCATCGACGCGCCCATCAAGCAAACCCGCAATCGCAAAGCTGAACGTAACGCTTAATCCAACATAACCAAGATAGAGAAATGGTGGGTGAAATGCGAGGCCCGGGTCTTGCAAAATCGGATTGAGTCCAGAACCATCCGCAGGTGGCACAGCCAAGCGCCAAAACGGATTGGATGTTAAAATGATAAATGCGTAAAATGCAAAACCGACAAGGCCCTGCACGGCCAAAACGCGCGCACGTAAGGCGGGAGGCATCTTCTGACTATAAAGCGCAACAGCCGCTCCAAATAACGCCAAGATTGTTACCCACATCAACATCGAGCCTTCATGATTGCCCCATGTACCTGCAAATTTATAAAGCATTGGTTTTGTTGAATGTGAATTATCGGCAACGAGAGCCAAAGAAAAATCAGATGTCATAAACGCCCCAAGAAGCGCCACAAAGCTAAAACCTACGGCTAAAAACTGAACAAGCGCGAGTGCAGGTGTAATTTGCATCCATGCACGCCAATTTTTACCCGCTCCCATAAGACCAATAATGCCCTGTGCGAGCGCTAAAAAACCCGCAATTATCAGGAGCAAATGGCCATGTTCCGTTGTGATCATTATAAATCCATTATTTTTCATGCAGTCTAATGAATATAGTGGTTTTCACAAGGGGCATATCGACGCAGGAATGAATTTTCAGACATAAAAAAACGGCGCCCCGATCCCTCAAGCGCCGTATTTTTGCTAACGATATCCTATATATGTTAGGCTTGTTTTTGCACCCATTCTAAAATGGCCGCATTGTCTTTGGTTTTGCTTGTTTGTGCAAATTTTGATGTATCAATATGCGTGATATTTTCAGCTTTTTTTACCTCAATATTGACATTTTTACTTTCATCCACATTCTCTACATTTTCTTGAACAGGGCTTTGAAGCTTTTCGATATTTAACTGTGAAATTGGTTTTGCTCGATAATGATGCAGCTCTCTGGCTCCAAAATAAAAACCAACGACAGCTCCAAGCAACCACCAAAGCGGCTCGGGAATAAGATTTAAACCCATCATACGCTCTGAAAAACCAACTGGATCTGCCATTGCATAGACAAATAATCCGATTGTACCCAGCGCCATTGTTGGCCGGGGCAGACGATTGACACCACTAATCAAGCTATCAAACCAGCTTTCTTGCCTAGCAAACTCACCCTCAAATTGTGAGATAGCTGCTTGAAACCGTTTTTCTTGCGCTTGCATTTTTGCAGTTTCATTCACATGAAAAACTTCTGAAGTGTCTTTTATGGCGCCACCGAGTGATTTTGCCAGCCCACCTAATCCTAAAACATTATTCAAAATACCCATTATTACCCCCATGCCGAAATGCGTTGATGATGTTGTTGATCCGAAAATTTAAAGCGAGCCGATAGAAATTCCTCAGCGCGTTTAATCCAGCCACCTTTGCCACCTGCGCGGGTGCGGGCATATTTTCGAGAAGCTGGGCGACGATCAGCAAGCGCATAATAATAATCACGGCGCTCAATTCCATATGCATCAACAAGATACTGCCCAGCAAAGCTATAAACTTGACGTGCTGCGGCAATCGTTTTTGGACCATTCCCACCATCAACGACCAGCTGTGTACCAAAACCATTAAGTGTTTCTTGCAAAATCTTAATCGCATTGCTGCCAGCATTTACATACATATCAAATACTGTTGGTACCAATTCAGTTGGCAGTTGGTCAATTTTTGGTTTGACCAAATAACGTTGAATATAAATCTCTTTAGCTTCACCAATTGTTAGCTTGCGCACATCTGCAACACTCACTTTTTTGCCACGATGAATGGACAAAGTCCCAATGGTAATTCCAAAATTTGTAGCCCCGCCTGGATCATCTGGGTCATTCACAAAACCACCCTCACGACGCAGCAATTCTTCTAACAATTCTTTCAATTCCATAATCCCAATCCTTAATTATATGTTACGATTTCGTAACTAGATTATTAACAAAAGGTGTTAAAAGAGTTTAAATTTTATTAGGGAAATATTACGAGGGGGTGCGAACGGTGCTTATTCTTGCTGATAGACACCCTGCTCTTTGAGGGCATCTACAACCTCACGTGGCATATAAGTTTCGTCATGTTTTGCCAGTATTTCTTCTGCAACAAAAATATCATCAATCAATCTTCCGCGAGCAATAGCACCTTGCCCTTCCGAAAATAGATCTGGTAGCAAGCCAGTGTAACTCACTGATATATCAGAATTTCCATCGGTCACAATGAATTCTACGACATCACCTTCCTTGTGAATCACTGTGCTTTCCTTGACCAAACCGCCGACGCGGAAAAGACCATCAGTTGGCGTACCTTCCTCAGCGATTTGCGTTGGAGATTTAAAATATTCAATTGAATTTTTAAATCCAAAGCCGATGGCCGTGGCAGCAACAGCCAAAAGAGCAATACCTATGATAATGAGGCGAATACGGCGCTGCTTACGTGTCGACATTAATATCTCACGGAAAAATTGGGGCTTGCTCAAGAGCTGTTATTTCTGGAACGCTAACCATCAAATTGGCACAGTGAATGGCCATGCCAGCTGAACCTTTGACAAGATTATCCAGCGCTGAAAATACAATACTATAGCCATCAATACGATCAGCGCAAACGCCAATATGGCAGAAATTTGATCCGCGCACATGACGGGTATGAGGCGCCTCGCCAATTGGCAAGACAACCATAAATGGCTCATCAGCATAGGCATCACTAAGGGCAGCATGCACAGCTGGCGCTTCACCCTTCACATAAATCGTCGCAAGAATTCCACGATTTTGAGGCAGCAAATGCGGCGTAAAGCGCACACGCACATCACGAGCGGCAGCCTTTGAGAGTTCTTGATCAAATTCACTCAAATGACGATGCGACGCAATACCATATGCATGGAAGCCTTCCGACACTTCAGAATGCAACATGCCTTCTTTTGCCCCACGCCCTGCGCCAGAGACGCCTGAAGCCAGATCTATAATGATATTATCGGGATCAATCACGCCCGCTTTGAGAAGTGGGATCAGAGGCAGATTTCCAGCAGCCGCATTGCAACCCGTGGCAGCCACCAAGCGCGCATTGCGGATATCATCACGATAATGCTCAGGCAGACCATATACAGCTTCGCCTTGAAGTTCGGGGGCGGCGTGATCATTGCCATACCAACGCTTATATTCATCCATATCACGCAAACGGAAATCAGCGCTCAAATCAACAATTTTTATGTGTTCTGGTAGCTTGCGAATAACGTCTTGAGAGGTTGCATGCGGCAATCCACAAAATGCAAACTCGATTTCATCAAAATTAACTTCGTCAATCTTAACAAGTTTTGGCAGTTTTAAATGGCGCAAATGTGGAAACACTTCGGACATCTCAAGGCCAGCTTTGGCATTGGCCACAAGTGCTTTAATCTCAAAATTTGGATGTTGTGAAAGCAAGCGCACAAGCTCAGAACCTGTATAACCGCTCGCGCCAATTATGGCTGTATTAATTTTCTTATTCATATCAAACGCTTTCAAATATAATATCTTCGCCAATGAAATTCGACGCTTCTTTTGACACCTTTACACCATCGCCGCTTGTAATGAAACGCGTCTTGCCAGTAGCATTGGAAAAACGTTTATGGCGATTCACGTAATCAAATAGAGCTTTTGCAACGATAAAGGGTTGTGAGAAGATCATCGTTTCCTTGGGAAGTGCTGCGGCAAAATATTTGGCAGCGATAGGATAATGCGTACATGCCAATGCTGCCGTCTGTGGATCAGGCAAGCCTTCCAGCCCTTGAGCTACATATTTTTCAACGGCAGCTTTGATCGCGGCTTCATCCCCTGCTTCAATCGCTGGAACAAGATCATGGCAAGCAATCGCTTCCACATGCACATCACGCGCGCGAAAGCGAAGTTCACGAGAAAATGCACCCGACTTAACAGATGCATCCGTTGCAAAAAGCAGCACATCACGCAGACCCGTATGAGTTGGAGGCGCATTATCACCCCAGTCACGGTCCGTCATGGCTTCAATCATAGGCACGAACACACCAAGCACGCGCCGCTCACGGCCTTGGTCATTTTTGGGGAGCCATTCGGTCTGCAAATCATGTAATGCCACCGCAGATGCCGTATTGCACGCCAACACAACCAAATCACATCCCAAATCAAACAGCTTACGGACAGCCGCCCGCGTCAAACCATGAATCTCAGCTTCCGATTTTGTCCCATAAGGTGAATTTGCATGATCACCATAATATAAGAAACCTGTATCGGGCATGGATTTTTGCATCGCCTTTAGAACGGTAAGGCCACCAATGCCGCTATCAAAAACACCAATCATTTTGCACCTGCAGCTTTATCGCGATATCGTTCATTAAATTCATATCCAAGATCTGCATCAATCCCACCAACGGCATATGTGCGTTTGCGCAAGAATGCCTTGAGAGCGGTTGCATCTTTTAAATACGGTTCAAGTTCATCGCGGGATATGGGCGCGCCAATGCAAACATCAACTGGTTTTTTTATCCGGCGGCGAAATTCACGAATAAGCAAGCCAAGGCGCAAATTGGAATGAATATGCGACGCCAGCTGAAAAAGTCGCGAATTAGAACCAGGAAAATAAATCGGAACGATCACCGCATCTGTGCGTGTAATTAATTTGGTCGGGAAACGATGCCAGCTGGGATCATAAGCTTTGCCAAATGGTTTATGCGATGTTGAGACGGTCGCCCCCGGGAAGATACCAATAATACCGCCCTCTTTTAGCCAATTCATCGCGGCTTTGCGATTTTCCATATTTTGCGTGAGAGCCTCTTTGCTTCCCTCAAAACTAATTGGAATAATCACACGATCTAAGTCACTGGAACGGCGAAACACACGATTTGCCATAATCTTAAATTCTTCACGACGTTTTTTCAGTATCAGCCCCATGCTCAGCCCATCAAGGATACCATATGGATGATTGGAAACCACAATAACAGGGCCTGTGGAGGGGATGTTTTCAAGTGCGCCTTTGATAACGTTGAGTTCTAGGCCATAGCGCTCATACATAAGCTCCCAAAAATCTGCACCATTTTTGACATCCTCTGCATATCCATCAGCACGCTTGATCAGACCAATACGGCCCGTGGCATTTTCAAGGCCGCGAATAAGCGAGCGCCCGAATTTACCGCTTGCCTCATATGCATATGTGATATCTCTTGCGACAGAGCGCTTATTTGGCATTTGATTCATTGAAGAGCAGCCTCCCAAATATCAAGAGCGGCTTGCGGATCTACGCCACGTGCGACGAATGATTTGCCAATGTCATGTGCCAAAATAAAGGTGAGTGCGCCATTTTGAACCTTTTTATCTTGATACATTGCATTCATGAGAACTTGTGGGTCAAGCGCTTCACCCGAAATAGCAGAAATCTCCGACATCATGCCCATTTTTTGAAAATGCGCACGTACACGCTCATTTGTACCCTTTGCGCAATAGCCAAGCTTTTCAGACAGCTCAAAAGCAAGGCCACAACCAATCGCAACGCCTTCACCATGCAGCAAGCGCGCGGAATACCCTGTTGCTGACTCAAGTGCATGTCCAAATGTATGTCCAAGATTGAGCAAGGCGCGATCGCCGCGCTCCTTTTCATCGCGCGCCACAATATCGGCTTTCATCTGACAACAATGGCCGATCATATGCTCGATTGCGTCTTGTTCGAGTGCACGAATAGAATTGTGATTATCATCAAGCCAATCAAAGAACGCCGCATCACCCAAAAGCCCATATTTAGCGACTTCACCATAGCCCGCCAAAAATTCGCGCTCGGGCAGCGTTTGCAAAACATCGGTGTCACAAATCACCATCTGGGGCTGATGAAATGCGCCGATAAGATTTTTGCCTGATTTTGAGTTAATTCCCGTTTTGCCACCAACCGAACTATCCACCTGAGCCAAGAGGCTTGTCGGCATCTGCACAAAACGAACACCGCGACGCAAAATATTTGAAGCAAAGCCAACAAGATCGCCAATGACACCACCGCCCAATGCGATAACCACATCATCGCGCTCGACTTTGGCATCAAGAAGTTCTTCGACAACTTGTTCAAGAACAGGCCAAGACTTGGAACCCTCGCCCGCTTCCACAGTGATCAAGACACTTTCAATGCCGCTTTGTTTTAGAGCATTTTGTAGCTTCGCGCCATAAAGCCCTGCAACATTTTCATCACTCACAATGGCCGCAAATTTACGCTTCATAAGCGGCAATATCTTCTCACCACAATGAGTAAGCAGACCTGCACCAATGTGAATGTCATATTGTGTTTGAGGTAAATTTACAGATATTTTTTTCATTATGGCGTTCCTTCGCCCTTACTTATGGCTTTTTGCGCTCAATTCCAAGCGTTTTACAGATTTTATCAACCATAATTTCGTGGCTTTGATCGGCTTGCGACACAACTTTATGCTCTGCATAGGCATAAATCGGGCTTCGCTTTTCTAAAAGCTCTTGCAAAATTTGTTTTGGATTATCGTTTTGAAGAAGTGGTCGGTGCGCCTTCCCCTTCACCCTACTCCATAAAGTCTCTAAATCCGCATCAAGCCACACACCATGTCCATTTTCAGCAATCAATTGACGATTCTTTTCTGACAAAAATGCTCCGCCGCCCGTTGCAATAACCTGCGGCGGTTCCGATAATATGCGCGCAAGCACCCTACTTTCGAGCGCCCTAAATTCTGGCTCGCCATATTCTGCAAAAATTTCGGCAATTGCGCGCTGTGAAACCTCTTCAATTTCATTATCCACATCGACAAAATTCATATGAAGCGCCGCCGCAAGCCTACGGCCAACCGAGCTTTTGCCCGACCCCATCATGCCAACCAATATGATCGATTTTTCTGTCATTGCGAATCCTTTTTCAATGGATAACATCATGGTGCCCCTTGTCCAGAGCTTGATATTATGTAAAATGCCTATACCGTTAAATTTATTGGAAAACACCGTAGAAAATGATCCGAAAATTCATATTTTTTATAATTCGCATTTTATTCCTACTTTGCGTGCTATCGCTTATTGGCACAGCCATCTATACTGCTTTTTTCCAACCTATAGTGGCGAAAAAAAATGTTGAGCAGACTATACCGATCAAATAAAGTTCGCCAGGTATTCTATACATTATGTTGCGGAATATTTTTAGCTGACCCTTTGATCTCTCAAGAATTTGAGCCTGGTGTGATTGATCCATTTCAATCACAATTGCCTGTATCCTTATGGAACGACATAGACACCGACAGCTCCTCAACCCTCATGAGAGAGGCAACGCCAGCCAATAGTCTCGCTATTAATCGCCTTAGGGTCATATTGGCGTTGGCACAGTCTTTTCCATCACTTACACCTGACAATTCAAACGAAATCAACTCTGCTCGCCTGAATATGTTGATCAATCATGGTGTTTTGGATGCAGCAGAGGCACTTGCGCAAACCATGAATTGGTATTCTCCCGTAATCCGTGCCGAAGTTGAAACAATTTCACTTTTGACAACAAGACCAGATCGATATTGTGCCAGACTTTTGGCGAAACAATATATTGAATTTGAACAGGGCTTTTCAATTTATTGCATGGTACGGTCAAATCAATGGCAAGAAGCCATTGATATATTCAAAGATACCAGTGAAACTTATGAGACCCTACGAAAAACAACTTTGCATCGGTTTTTGGAACTCGATGGCGATAACAACCCAATTTTGGATGAACCTTGGAAAACACTTCCGAACCCATTCGACTTTATTCTAGATGAAGCCTTTGGCCGCCCACGTGGCGAAGCCGAATTGCCACCAAGTTATACATATTATGCCCGCGAAATTGGCTCTAGCCCTCTTGCAGAATTGGAATTCACGGAAAAGCTCGTTCGTTGGGGCGCCCTACCTGAAAACGTACTGTTTGCGTCATATCGCAATTACTCAGGGGAACAAATGGGTAAAATTTATCAACGTACCAAAATTGCAAAAGAGATGTCACTCATTGATGTAAATGATCCACCTAAAAATTTCAATAAGCTCATCAATGATGCCATAATCGTATTTTCGGATGCTGGGCTTTTGCAACCATTTGCATCTCAAATTGCCCCAAATCTCGCAAAGATCAATCTTGAGGACATCGGCGATAAATCATTAAAAAATAAAATCATTCGCTTATCCCTACTTGGAAGATGGAGCAAGATGGAATGGTCTAAGTCAGTACCGCGTGACGATTTTCCGCTGATACTGGCTTTTGCGCTTCGCCATCCTGACATTGAGTTTAATGACCTCCTCAATACGAAGCTGCCAACAAAACAAGCTCGTGTTATTCATACAGCTTTTATATTAGATCGTACAGAAATACAGGAACAAAAAGAATCTGGTGATGATAAATTGATCGAAATTGAAAAAGTTCAATTGGAAAAATCTGCTGGTGAAGAAATATTATTAGCTCTTAATATACTCGAAGATTTTGTGGCGCAAAAGGAGGAAGATCTGGTTCGGGCCTTTCATGTCTTATATCAATCTGGTCAAGATCAAATCGCACGCGACATTGCCATTCATATGCTTTTTGGAGGCCAGACCCCATGAGCACCAATACAGATATGCGCAATGTCTCTGAATTTATCGAGAGCCTTGCCGCTGAGCGTGGTGCGGCAGACAATACGCTGGAAGCCTATGCGCGCGATTTAAGAGATTACCGCGATTTTCTTGGCTCCACCAATATGCATGATGCGAACCGAGAAGACGTTTTGAATTATCTCGAGACCTTGCGAAATGAAGGGCTTGCAGATCGGACACGCGCGCGCAAACTCAGCGCCATAAAGCAATATTACCGCTTTGCCTTTGATGAAGGCATAAATGACAATAATCCCGCCCTTTCAATTGCCACGCCTCGCTCCGCGCGTGACCTTCCTCATAATTTATCGGTCGATGATGTCACCAATCTTATGAATTGTGCACGAAATTATGGTCGTAATGAGCATGACAAAGCGCGCAATTGCGCCATGTTTGAAATATTATATGCAACGGGGCTGCGCGTGAGTGAGCTTGTCTCACTGCCCTCAGCTCAAATCCGAACCCTTCCCGATACATTCATTGTTTCAGGAAAAGGCAATAAAGATAGAGTTGTCGTTCTCAATGATGACGCCAAGCGCTCAATCGCTGCATATCTGCCCTTGCGCGACAAAAAACTTGAAAAAGGCAAGTCACAATCCCCGTTTTTATTTCCATCACGCGGAAAGCTTGGTCATGTGACGCGCAATGCATTTTTCTTGATTGTCAAAAATGTCGCTATAGAAGCAAATCTTGATCCAGATGTGATTTCACCACATGTTTTGCGACATGCATTTGCAACACATTTGCTCGCTGGAGGCGCTGATCTGCGCGTGATTCAATCGCTTTTAGGTCATGCGGATATTGCCACCACTGAAATTTACACCCATATATTAGATGAAACATTGGCAAAATTGGTATTTGAAAATCACCCACTTGCTCACAAAAAGGAAAAATAGTCTTGGAAATAATAGCCGACACTGAATTTTGGTTAAAAGTCTCTGCAATTATAGCTCTCTTATTGTTCTCGGGATTTTTTTCGGGCTCCGAAACCGCTCTTACAGCCGTATCACGTGGGCAATTGCGTGTGCGCTCAGATAAGGGTGATAAATCGGCTCAAGATGCCCTTGATATCACCGATGACCGCGAAAAGCTCATTGGCGCAATTTTGCTAGGCAATAACTTCGTCAATGTGCTTTCAGCATCACTTGCAACTGCGCTTCTGACATCAATATTTTCAGAATCGGGAATCTGGATTGCGACAATTGTAATGACCGTAATGATCCTGATATTTTCAGAAGTTCTACCCAAAACCTACGCCATTGCACATTCCGAAACAGTCGCAACTAACGTTGCTAAGCCTCTGAAATATATCATTATTGTATTAACCCCAATTGTACTCATTGTGCGCGCGATCGTTCGCGGAATTTTGCGGATATTTGGCTCACAAACACAGGTCAACCTTGAAGCACTCGCCCATGAAGAGATCGCAGGCGCCATTACACAGCACCATTATGAAGGCGGTGTTGAAAAGCAAGACCGTGATCGCTTGCTTGGCGCGCTTGATCTCAAAAATCGTACCGTCGAAGAGATCATGAAGCATCGTTCACATATCGAAATGATTGATAAATCTACAGACCCCGCTGAGATTTTAGCGCAATGTCTGGCATCCCCTTTCACGCGCATGCCCATTTTTGAAGGCGAGACTGAAAATATCGTCGGTGTCCTTCATGCAAAAGACCTTCTGCGCGAGGTAAACCGCTTGGTTCGCAACAATACGGGGAACGATGTGAATGCGGTTGCATCGCTTGATATTCTTACAATTGCCATGGAGCCATATTTTGTTCCTGAAACAACGCCACTTGATGATCAAATGCGGGCGTTTTTGCACCGCAAATCGCATTTCGCTCTTGTGGTTGATGAATATGGTGAGCTGCAGGGATTGATCACACTTGAGGATATTCTTGAGGAAATTGTTGGCGAAATTTCTGATGAACATGATCATGAAGAGACGGCTTTTGAGCTTGCTAGTGACGGCTCCTATTTACTTGATGGCGCCATGACCATTCGTGATGCCAACCGCGAATTTGAATGGAACCTGCCTGATGATGAAGCCAATACGATTGCTGGTTTAATCATGCATGAGGCCATGAGTATTCCGTCCCAAGGTCAAAAATTCAGCTTCTTTGGGTATCGTTTTGAGATCGTTGAGCGCGAACGCAATCGTCTTACCAAGATTAGCGCGCGCAAAGTTGAGTGAACATGAGCCAGCTCAAACCAAATGTCTTCAGATTGTGTATTCGAGAAGTATGGCAATCGGCGCTCGCATCGACGGTAATTTTCGCGATCGGAGCAGCTGCCGTGGTCTTCGGTTCAGATGATCCTGTGGTTTTGAATATGGAATTCATTATTTGGTTTATATTGATTGGAATATTACCTATCGCCATATCAGCAGGTATAGGCGCATATCTGGTGTTTTAGGCATTGGTTTATTGGTCAAAACTGTTTTCTTTTAAAAATCGGAAGAAAAAATGGGGAACTCCACGTACTCCATATTGGACACTAGGGGTTGTAGTAGCACTTCTAACATTTTTGATATGGGCAGGCATCGAATATATGTTAGGTAACAACCCCAATACCGCCTTTCTTTTTCAAGGCATCTTATCATATCTCAACTATCTAATTGTATTGTTTTATTATCTCCTTGGAAGCATTATTTGGGAAAATATTTGGAATGAGTTGATTTCGCCAAATGTTTTATTTGACGAAACCGATTAATGAGATCAAGCGGTCAATTAATCAAATTACCCACGCCCACGGCGACCACCACGGCGACCACCAGATGCAGCGCCAGCATCGCCCCCCGCAGCAACCTTGTTGAACTTGATCCACTCACCACCATTCGGATCATTATTTGTCAAGAAATTAGCAGCACGGATCGCTTCCATTTCTTTGCCCGCACGGAAGCTCATTGATCCAAGTCCAAACATTTTTACAAATGCTTCATCATCCATGCCTTCAGGAATGATAATGCCAGCCGCTTCAACTGCCGCGCGTTTTTCCGCAAGCAATTTTTGGCTGACGGGCACTGCAACAGGGTTCATAATTGCCGAGGTCATGCCCGCTGTAATCGCCATTGGCAGGAATGCATTATTGATGCCGTGACGATTTGGAAGCCCAAATGAGATATTGGACGCTCCACAAGTTGTGTTCACACCAAGCTCATCGCGCAAACGGCGTACAAGTTGAAAGACTTGCAAGCCAGCCGTGCCCATCGCACCAATCGGCATCACAAGCGGATCCACAACAATATCATGTGCCGGAATGCCAAAATCCGCGGCGCGCTCCACAATTTTCTTGGCAACAGCAAAACGCACATCAGGATCTTCCGAAATACCCGTGTCATCATTAGAAATCGCCACAACAGGCACATTGTATTTTTTCACAAGCGGCAGCACGATCTCAAGACGCTCTTCTTCACCCGTCACAGAATTGAGCAATGGGCGACCATTCGCGGCTTTTAGCCCCTCTTCAAGCGCACCTGGAACAGAACTGTCAATGCAAAGCGGCGTATCTGTGATCGCCTGTACACACTCGATAAGTTCTTTCATTAATGGAGGCTCAACGAAGTTGTTATCGGCATAGCGAGGATCTTCAGCCATTTTATTAGCAAAAACGGCGCCCGAATTGATATCAAGAACCGCTGCACCCGCTTTCACCTGAGCCAATGCGTCTTTTTCCACAGTTGAAAAATCGCCCGCTTCGAGTTCTGCTGCTAATTTTTTGCGCCCTGTGGGATTAATACGTTCGCCGATCACGCAAAAGGGTTCATCAAATCCCATAACAACGGTTTTGGTTTGGCTTTCGATTACGGTTCTGGTCATTTGAAATTATCCTTTAAGGGTTTCGTCAATATATTCGGTGGTCTTCAAAATGCCACCGAGTGGAAAGAAATGGGCTTGTTCGATATTGAAATCAGGGTTTGAAGCTTTATGTGCTGCAAGTTCGCCAATAATCGTATCTGGTTTAAATGGCTTAATCAACTTGGTAAGGTCTTTTGCCCGCCGTTGCAACACACGCAAACTCGGCCCAACCCCGCAGGCAAGCGCAAATTTGATCATGGTTTGTAATTTTGCAGGCCCAGCAATGCCGATATGAATAGGCAGATCAATGCCCTCAGCTTTCAACTGGTCAGCCCAAGCTATCACAGGTGCGCTTTCAAATGCGAATTGTGTCGCAATCGCCATGCTTGCATCTGTGTTTTTCGAGAAATCATTTTTCCAGCGCAATGCCGCCATGACTTGTTGCGTGCTGCCTTTGTTATCGATATCCATATTGCCCTCAGGATGCCCTGCGACATGTAGGCGTTTGAAATTATATTTATCAAATAAACCACTTGAGAGAAGCTGCATACTATCAGAATACGATCCCTTTGGCGCACTCAAACCACCAGCCAAAACCAGCGCACTCGACACACCAAGTTCAGCATATCCCGCGATCCAATGTTCAAGCATTTTAGAATCATCAATAAGGCGCGCTGGAAAATGGGGCATCACCTCAAAGCCATCGCTCGCAAGTCGCTGTGCCGCACGATGCATCTCGTCAATTGACGTGCCCTCAATATGGGCGACATAAACGCGTGAATATTTTGGAAGTATCGATTGAAAATCTTCAATTTTCTCAATCGTCCTTGGCATCACTTCAATAGAAAATCCGTCCAAAAATGCGTGAACTGGATTGGCTTCATTATTGCTATTCATCGCGACTACGCCCATAATTAAAATCCCAAGATTTACGCGCGACCATCATTATTGATCAATTCGCGCAGCTTAGTATCGGGATAATCCAATTCAATTTTCTCCAACCACTCATTTGCGACATTTTCGGGATCCCCCTCGACAGAGATTGGATCAGATTTTCGCCATTCATTCAAATATTCGTCCGTGCCTGCGGCACCAGACTTCATAGCAGCGCGATCAATCGCCTGCTCAAAACGCTCTGATAATTGGCGTTTCTCTGCCTTACGGCCCCGCCCAACCAAAACTTGAGCGGGAATATCACGCCAATATACAATTACCAAGTCAGCCATGTTATTTTCCAATCGACAATAATTTTTTGCAAAACTAGACATAATTTTCATAATGGCAAGTTCTAAATGAGAGAAAATATAAATATCAATAAATGCACTCACACAAATGTGCATTTCGCATATTTACAAATATGATATTCTAATAAAAAAGGTGAGCCTATGAAAAGCTCGAAACTTATGGCAATTGGTATTTTTTGCGTCTCAGCATTTGGTCTTATGAAGTGCGTAAATGAAACCAACAAAACAACTGACATAACTCAACAGCAAAATATATCTTCACTTACAAATACAAACTGGAAAATTCAGAGTGGTGAAATCAGTTTTGATCATAACGCATACTATGCCGATCTAGGTTGCAATCGATTATCTGGGCAATTTACGCAAACTGGTGACAAGATTTCCATCATCCCAGGAGCGATGACCAAAATGGGCTGTCCACAAGAACATCCAGAAAACAAGTTTTTACGCGATTTCAAAGGGTTATTCACCATATCCCAAGATGGAGATGAGGTTATTCTGTCTCGTGATAGCCTGTTATTTCATCTAAATTAGCATAGCTTAGCTCAATAAAACTTAGGCAAAAGAGTCTTCGTGTCGATTTTTATTGATTTTTAGTCGCTTTATTGCTAGTAAAATGCCTATGCGTGATTTCACACGCAGAAAATGCAAAACTCATTGACGGTAAGGACCGACGCATGACACATGATAAAAAACAGGCTTTTGGCCTGTCATTTGAATATTTTCCACCACAAAACGATACAGGAGCCGCGCGGCTTTGGAATGCTGTCTCAAGACATGCAGTCTACAACCCAGACTTCGTATCCATAACTTATGGCGCAGGCGGCTCAACACAAGAGCGCACATTGAAGCTGCTGAGCAAGCTTTCAGAAAAAACGCGCCTCAATTTAATCGGGCATTTGACCTGCGTTGGGGCTAGAAAATCCGAAGTTCTGGACGTTGCACAAAAATACCGCGAACTAGGTGTTAACCGCATTGTCGCGCTGCGTGGCGATGGTCAAAATGGTGATTTTGTTCCCCATCCCGATGGATTTGAAACGGTTATTGATCTTATCAGCGACCTCAGCAAGGACAATTTCGACGTGACAATTGCGGCATATCCTGAACCGCATCCCGAAAGCTATAACCACAAAGCGGATCTAGACCACCTCAAAGCCAAGTTTGATGCGGGTGCAAAGCGCGCAATCACCCAGTTCTTTTTTGAAAAGGATATGTTCTTGCGCTTTAGAGATGAAGCTGTGAAATCAGGCATTTCTGCGCCTATTATTCCTGGTATTTTACCGATTGAGAATTTCACAAAAATGAAAAACTTCGCGGGACGTTGTGGTGCAAGCATCCCATCATGGCTTGAGGCTGCATTTGGCAATGCTCAAACAGATGCGGAGCGTCATATTCTCGCGGTTTCCCTTGCATGTGATATGATTGAAAATCTGCGCAGTGAAGGCGTCGAAAACTTCCATATCTACACATTGAACAGCCCAGATATTTGCGCGGATATTTGCAAAGCCCTTGGTCGTGATGCGCTAGATCCCGCCAAGCTACAAGTTGCATAAAAATACTTGGCGCTTTTTCTTGCGCCAAGCTCCCTTTCCCCCTATATTGGTTTCAACGATTTGCGGCATTTAAACACGACCGCAACAAGGAAACACTATGAACACGCAACGCCAAATGGGAAAAAAATCCCCAAGACGGCGCCAGCATCGTAACAATAACGGCGGGAAAAATGGATCTGACCTCTATGCCGCACTTGATTTGGGAACAAACTCTTGTCGGATGCTTATTGCAAAACCGGCCGAAAATGGACTGACGATTGTTGACGCTTTTTCGCGTTCTGTGCAACTTGGCCAAGAGCTAGAGCGCACAGGTCGCATATCAACGCGCGGAATGGCGCGCACGCTTCAGGCACTTAATATTTGTGCAGGCAAGCTCAAACGCCATAATGTGGGCTCGATGCGGCTTGTCGCAACGGAAGCCTGTAGACGCGCTAAAAACGGTCGCGAATTCATGCACCGCATACGCCAAGAAACGGGTCTCAAACTGGAGATCATTCGCCCAGAAGAGGAAGCACGCCTTGCCCTTCTCTCTTGTGCGCCACTTGTCACCCCCGCGGCTCGTAAGGTTCTTGTGATTGATATCGGTGGCGGTTCGACTGAGCTCATCTGGATCAGCCTTGAAAATGTTGACCCCGAAAAGCGGCATCTGGCTCTCTTTGAGCTACGTCCCTCGGCACAAGACCGTGAAATGGTTGCCAAAAATGGCGCTCGGATTGTGGACTGGGTGTCTGTACCTCTTGGCGTTGCAACGCTTTTGCAAAAATACTCCGATGTGGAAGATGACGAAGCGCGTTATTCACTGATGTCATGTGCTTTTGAAGAAGAACTTGAAGGTTTCTTGCCTTATGATGATGTCGAAATTGGTGGGCTTGACGGTCTGATGATGATCGGCACCTCGGGCACAGTCACGACACTTGGCGCTATGCATCTCAATTTGCCGCGTTATGACCGCTCAAAAGTGGACGGCATGTGGCTTGGGCGCAAGGATATTGATCAAGTCGTGAAACATTTTCTCGATCTTGGCCCATATGGGCGCTTAACAGCCCCTGAAATCGGTCGTGATCGATCAGAGCTCATCATGTCTGGCTCAGCGATATTGCAAACCATATTGCGCATGTGGCCATCAAACGATATCCGTGTCGCTGATCGTGGTTTGCGCGAAGGCATTCTTTTCTCGCTCATGCGGCGCGATGGCAATTTAAATTTGATGGGCAGCAAAAATGGTAAATAAACGTGGTTCAGGCAATCGTGATCGCAGACAATCTTCAGGGCGCGGCGAGCGTGGCCTCACCGTCCGTGTGAAAACAGCGCGAGGGCGCAAAATGTCCTCAACTTTATGGCTCCAACGCCAACTCAATGATCCCTATGTCAAAATGGCGAAGCTTGATGGTTATCGTGGCCGTGCCGCTTACAAGATTCGTGATATTGACGATCGCTTTAATTTCTTGCGCCAAGGTGCGCGGGTTGTTGACCTTGGCGCAGCTCCAGGCGGCTGGTCACAAATCGTTGCGGATCGTGTAAATTCTCACGGCAATGATCCAAAAAAGAAAATCGGCAAGGTGATTGGCCTTGATCTACAACCGATGGAACATCTTGATGGCTGTCAATTTATTGAAATGGATTTTCTGGATGAAGGTGCCGAAGATGCCGTCAAAGAGCTTCTTGATGGTGAGGCCGATTGTGTGATTTCGGACATGGCGCCCTTCACGACTGGCCATAAAGCGACTGACCATCTCCGCATCATGACGCTTGTTGAGGCCGCAATTTACTTTTCGATCGATGTGCTTGCCAAAGATGGTGTCTTTATCGCCAAGGTTTTTGAAGGGGGCGCGACCTCTGATCTCATGACCATTCTTAAAAAATATTTTACAAAAACCCAGCATTTCAAACCCGGTGCGTCCCGCAAAGACAGTTCCGAGAAATTCTTGATCGCAACGGGCTTTAAAGGCAAACCCGCAGATTTTGATATCAACAACCCATAAGATCATTTTCATCATAGAAAGCTTGAAAAAATACAGAAAATACCCTATATATTTAGTCAAGTATCAAGAGGACAACCATGAGCCACGACATATTACCCCCATCAGAAGGCGAGCCATTGATCGCACCATCAAGCACAGAGCACGAACTTTATGAAGACGTGGTTGCCGCTTGCAAGTCCGTTTATGATCCTGAAATCCCAACCAATATCTATGATCTTGGTTTGATCTACACCATTGCCATTAGTGACGAAAATGATGTGGATGTTAAAATGTCTCTCACAGCACCTGGTTGCCCTGTAGCGGGTGAAATGCCAGGCTGGGTCGCCTCAGCAATCGAACCGCTGCCTGGTGTGAGATTTGTGAATGTGGAGCTTGTTTGGGAGCCTCAATGGGGCATGGAAATGATGTCTGATGAAGCGCGTTTAGAAATGGGCTTTATGTAATGTCCCCCATCACGGTAACGCCAAGCGCTTGGACTCAGATCGAAAAAATCGCATCTGGCAAATTTGGTCTCAAGATTGGCCTTAAAAAAGGTGGTTGTGCAGGCATGGAATATGCCATGGATTTGGTTGATGAAGCTGATGATCATGATCTCATTATAGAAGGCGAGAATACCAAAGTGATCGTTGCTGCAAATGCGCAAATGTTTTTATTTGGTATGCAGGTTGATTACGAAACAAGTCTTCTCGAAAGCGGGTTTCGTTTCAACAATCCAAATGTAACCGAAGCCTGCGGTTGTGGTGAGAGCATAAGCTTTTCGGTCGATCACTAATGTTGCTCACCTGTGATGACGACCTTGAACGCCACATCCAGAATCTTATCAAAATCGAACCACGCTTTGCGACTGCACGGGGGTTAACAGGAGCGATCCCTCTTCGCACCAGAGATGGCGGATATTCATCAATCATACGCACGATCATTGGCCAGCAAGTATCCGTTGCCGCGGCCAATGCGATTTGGGAGCGTCTTGCTGATGCTGACATGCTTGATCTGGACAAAATTTCACAAGCATCATTTGAAGAACTGCGCACCCTCGGCCTATCAAAGCAAAAGGCAAGCTATCTGCAAGCTCTCGCAGAATCAGGAATCCAATTTGATCGCCTTGCTGAATGGCCTGATGATCACGTGATGGAAACCCTTACTGCGGTCAAAGGTATTGGCAAATGGACAGCCGAAATCTATCTGATGTTTGCACTTGGGCGAGCTGATATCTTCGCACACGGCGATCTCGCTTTGCAAGAAAGCGCCCGCCTGCTCTTTGAGCTCGATGATCGGCCAACAGAGGGACAAATGCGCAAGCTTGCACAAAATTGGTCACCTTATCGAAATGCGGCTGCTCAACTCTTGTGGGCGTATTATCATTATGTCAAAGATAGAGCAGGAATATAAAGGAATTCGTTATGATCACTGGACCGCAACAAAAAGCTAAATCACAACCCGCACAGCGCTTGGTTGTTTTTCTTCATGGTTTTGGCTCCAATGGCAATGATCTTATTGGTCTCGCGCCCTATTTCGCTCATTCGGATAATGCTGCTGATTTTGTATCGCCAAATGCTGTACAGCCCAGCCCGTTTGGCTCTGGCGCTTTTCAGTGGTTCCCAATTCCATATATCGATGGATCATCAGTTGAGGAGATGACCGAAGGGTTGATTGCTGCGCATAAAGCTCTTGATGAGTTTATTGACCAAGAACTTGCAGCGCGCAATTTAACTGATGAAAATCTTATACTTGTCGGCTTTTCTCAAGGCACAATGATGGCGCTTCATACGGCACTTCGTCGCGAAAAAGCTATTGCTGGGGTCATCGGATTTTCAGGTCGTCTCCTCTTTCCAGAGGCTCTTGAAACAGAACTCAAATCAAAACCACCAATCGTGCTTATTCATGGTGAGAACGATGATGTCGTGCCCGTTACTGACAGCGTTGATGCTCAAAAAGCATTAAGTGCCGCTGGCGTGAAATGCGATCTTCACCTTAGCCCCAACACAACCCATTCCATTGCGCAGGATGGCTTGGATAAAGCCATCGAATTCTATTTCGGGTTAATCTAAACTTTTTTTACGAATTGTGATTTTAGGCCCATATTTCCGATGCCCTCAATCTTACAGTCAATATCGTGATCACCATCGACAAGACGATTAATTTTGACCTTTGTGCCCACTTTGACGACTGATGAGGAACCTTTGACCTTCAGATCCTTGATGACCGTTACTAAATCGCCGTCCTGCAAAGGGTTGCCATTCGCGTCTTTCACAACCAGAATATCTTCATCCTCATGGCTTTCATTTGCCGACCATTCATGCGCGCATTCAGGGCATATAAGCAAGCTGCCATCTTCATATGAATAAACAGATTGGCATTTGGGGCATGGAGGCAATTCGCTCATTTTATTCTTTCTAGATGTAGATGATGGGTATAGGCAGCAGTAGCATGATCGTCAAGCACCCCATTTTATAAGCGTTTCCGAATTTGCGCTGCCATCGGCTTGACCACCCTCTTCAAGTTTAGTGGCGACATTCTCACGGTCTTCATGCGTTCGATTTTGACTAAGCTTTGACTTTGCCAAGATTTGATCAATCACAATCTCAAAAGCAACGATATGCTCTAGTTCAGATTCTATAAAATCCGCTGGAGCATCACCCATTTTCCATGCTTTATCACCATTTGTCTTGCGCTCAAAATGATGCGTTAGCTGTGCGACCGCACGGCGTTTTGATGGCATATCATGCTTAAATTTGATTTGACCGCTCACATGAGCAACTTGGTAATTCCATGTCGGAACATGCTCATGATGAACCGATTTGCTGGGATACCAATTTGGCGAAATATAACTATCCACACCCTTAAAGATCGCCAGAACCTTTTGATTTTCCTCAATCATCCTGTGGATATCATTCGCAAATGCGACATGACCAATAAGCTTATCCTCTTTATTAAAGAAAAGCGGAATATGATTGCCAATGAGCCCTTGATCGGTATTTGCAACAATACATGCAAGGGAGGTACATTCAATGAAACTGCGGATATTTGCAATGCTTGTTTCATGAAAATCTTTTGGAATGTACATCTTGGCCCTTCTCTAAGCTGTCATCGCCATATTCATATTAAATATAAAAAAGGCCCGCATTTTGCGAGCCTTCATCATCGATATGTCGACGATTAAGACATCGCGTCTTTTGCCATCGCAGTTGCTTCGTCTTTCATGTCTGACATCGCGTCGTCTTTCATATCTGACATTGTTTCTGACATTGTGTCATCCGCGTGATCCATCATCATCGTATCGCATGCACCAAGTGCGAGCAAAAGAGAAAGGGCTGTTGCGCTAAGAATTTTAGTTGATTTCATGATTTCACCTTCTAGTTACTATACTTTCCCGCCATTGCATTTCAAAAGCGATTGGAATCTTTATGATTCCAAGGGTTAGCCTATCACGGATCAGTAACAAATCAACCATAACGCGCAAAAAAGGCCCGCAAATCGCGAGCCTTTCCAAATATCGATAAGCGTAACGATTAACGTTTTGAGAACTGGAAGCTACGGCGCGCTTTACGGCGGCCATATTTCTTACGCTCAACAACACGGCTATCGCGTGTGAGAAAGCCTGCAGCTTTAAGAGCTGGGCGATGGCTTGGCTCATAATTCGTCAATGCTTTTGAGATGCCGTGCTTAACAGCGCCCGCTTGGCCTGAAAGGCCGCCGCCAGCAACTGTACACATTACATCGAACTGACCCTCAACATTTGCAACAGTGAACGGCTGACCGATTACCATTTGCAAAACAGGACGTGCAAAATATTCAGGCATTGGCTTGCCGTTGACAACGATTTTGCCAGTGCCCGGTTTGATCCAAACGCGAGCAACCGCATCTTTACGCTTACCCGTTGCATATGAACGGCCAAGATCGTCGCGTTTTGCAACATAAACAATGGCCTCTTCAGCGTTCACATCCGCAACATCAGCTGCAAGAGCTTCGCCAGCAACTGCGCTTTTCAGCGCGTCTAGTGATTTAATTTCGTCGCTCATTTGCCACTCCGTGTATTTTTCGGGTTGAAAGATTTCACGTCGATCACTTCTGGGGCTTGCGCCTCATGTGGATGCTCAGCGTCTGCGTAAATGCGAAGATTTGTCATCTGCTTGCGTGACAATGGGCCACCTGGAAGCATACGCTCCACAGCTTTAGAAACAACGCGCTCAGGGAACTTACCCTCAAGAATTTGCTCCATTGTGCGCTCTTTGATACCGCCAGGGTGACCAGTGTGCCAATAGAATTTCTTGTCAGTGCGCTTCTTGCCTGTCAATTGGATATGCTTTGCATTGATCACGATGACATTGTCACCCATGTCCATATGCGGCGTGAATGTGGCTTTATGCTTGCCACGTAGGCGCATCGCGATAATTGTTGCCAAACGACCAAGAACAACGCCTTCAGCGTCGATGATGATCCATTTTTTCTCAATATCGGATGGTTTTGCCGAAAAAGTTTTCATTTTTGACGTTTCCATAGTTAAAGTTCTGAGATTGCTCTCACTGATGGCGTGTTTATAGCGATTATTTTGTTAAGGTCAATTGCGAATATGGTGAAATAAATAAACAATATCAATAGCTTAATAAATAGGTATTAAAATACCCCACACAAGATCTTCGATTTTCAATACATTACCGTAAAATTATTCTTGCCTATTCGCTCCAATAACAACCCATTAGATAGCAAACTTATGGATTTTTTAGTTAGAGACCGCAAGCTTTGCGCCCAGAAATCCAAAAACACCCGCGAAACAACGTTTAATCCACTTCATAACAGATGGGCGACGAATGACATAATCTCTCGCATAGGCTGCGAAACCACCGTAACCAATGAATACAAAAAAGGTCATCACCATGAATATAGCTGCCAGTCCACCGAGAGAAGCAGTCGGGTTGACTGCAGAAGGCGAAATAAATTGAGGCAAAAACGCTAAGAAGAAAAGAGAAAGCTTTGGATTTAACACATTAAGCATAGCTCCCGTGGTGGCTATTTTTATATAGCCAACTTGACCTGTGTTTTCAGAAAGCTCCATAACGCTATCATCTTTTAAAATCTTCCATGCCATGTAGAATAAATATCCGACACCGAGGAACTTGATAACTTGAAATGCTAGGGCACTGGTATGAAGCAGCGCTGATAATCCGATAATACTTGCTAAAGCAGCGGGCACAATACCAAGCGTGCAGCCAAATGCAGCAGCAATGCTCCCCCTGAACCCATGACCCAGACCGATCGCTAGCGTATAGATGACCCCCGTCCCTGGTAAGATAACAACAACAAATGATGTGAGTAAAAATTCAAATGACATTATGTATTCTCCAATTGCCTTCAGATAAGCAGCATGGAACGATAAAATGCAAAGGTCAACATAGCGATCGTCAGGTCTAGCACATAATCACCAATATCTTGCATTCAACCGTGCCCTAATATCTTAAATTTATCTAGGGATCGTGCCTCCGCCATATCTTTTTGACAACTCCCAAAGCAACGGTGTGCTATGATTTGATAGGATTGGTGAAGAGGCAATCCCTCCTGCGCGTAATGCTCGGGACATAAAATGATTGCATGTATTAATAAACGTATATTTGCCGTTTCCATCATAAAAATGACCACTCCCATAACGACTTGGTGCTATTGAGTCGGAATTTTTCATTCCTGTCATGAGTTGTTTAATAATAGCATCCAGACTGTTTTCACTGAGCTCTAATTTCAGCCAATCAATATCGCCTAAATAAACTGGAACCTCGTCATAAATTGGTACAATCTGCATGACAGATGGTGTTGGCATAAAAAACGCCTTAATACCTGTTGAGAGCTCGAAATTTTCAAAGCCCCCCATCACCATATAGAACTCACGATCTCCCCAACCGATTTCTAACATTTGTGCATCTGCGTAACGCTTTGCTATGGTTTGAGCCTTTGGATCAGAGTTTGAGGCAAATGCAGAGACTTGTAAATATACTGCTGTATGAAATCCATAGTCGGCAATATAAATTGGTACACCGCCCTCCTCCAAGGGTTCACCTTTTCTCGCGCCACACCAAAGAAAATGACAATCCCGAATATTAAACAGACAATAGTCCACCGTCTCATCAATCACGAACCGATTGAGCTTTTGGAAATTTGAACGCAAAAATTGTAGAAAGAATGGCGACCCAAATAGCAATCGCAACAGCTTGGTGCAATAATGCCAATGATAAAGGCACATGCATAACCAAAGCCCCAATCCCAATGACAACTTGCGCAAATATTGCAATCAGAACATGACGACCGATAGAGCGCCACTGTTTATAAGGCGCGCGCCGATTATTCCAATACATCATAAAGGCAATAATGACGAGAATATAGCCGTTTATACGATGCAGAAACTGCACAAGAGCAGGATTTTCAAAAAGGTTTTTCCAAAGCGGCTCTAAGACAAATGCATCCGACGAAAACCACTCTCCTCCCATTCTTGGCCAGTCATTATAAGATAGCCCGCCATCAATTCCAGCAACAAGTGCACCCAAAAGGATCTGCAAAAACACAAGAGCTGTGAGAATGCGCGCCATTGATGCCCGTGAACCATCACCACGGCGCCGTGCCTCAACCAGAGCTTCAGGAGATTGAGATAAATATTTGATATTCCAGAATATTGCGCCAATTATGATAAATGCCAAGCCGAGATGCGCAGCCAATGCATAGCTTGCCACATCTACACGATCACCAACATACCCTGTCTTTACCATCAAAATTCCAATAACGCCTTGAAGGCCGATCAGAATTCCAATTGAGAAAATAGACGTCATGCGATCGCGTCTCATTTGTTTGCGTAATGCAAATAGAACAAAGCCAGCAATCCATACCAAACCGATAATGCGACCTAAGAAGCGATGCCCCCACTCCCACCAAAATATGCTTTTATATTCCGCGAGTGTCATGCTTGCGTTTTGAAGCTGATATTCTTGAGTGCCTTGATATTTGGTGAAATTCTCTGCCCATGCCGCATCACTCATGGGCGGCAAGGTTCCCATCACCAAATCCCAATCTGTGATGGAAAGTCCACTATCAGTCAATCGCGTAAGCCCACCGACCAAAATCATTATCGCCACAAGCGCGAAGAGCAACCATAGCCATTTTCGAACAGATTGTGGATTGCTATCGCGCGGCGCAATCCTGACCTTCTCTGGTGCTTGGGTGGTTACATCTTCAAAAATCGAACGATTCTGAGCCATAATATCTCCTATATTGAGCGCAATTTAACGCGCCAATGAGAAAATGAAAAGAGGATGCAGCATAAGGCTTATGCTTCAAGCAAATCCCATTTATTGCCATAGGGGTCTTTGAACACAACAACTTTTCCATATGTTTCGGAACGTGGTTTTTCCAGAAAATTTACGCCCTTATCAAGCATGCGTTCGTAATCATGATCAAAATCATCTGTATTCAAAAAGAACCCGACGCGCCCACCCGTTTGATTGCCAATTCTGTTGACTTGTTCATCACCCGTTGCTTTGGCCAGCAGCAAATGCAGCCCACCAGCCTGCCCAACGCGTACCCAACGTTTTTCTGACGTGATTTGCGTATCCTCAAGCAAATTAAGACCAATGATGTTCACAAAATATGCAATGGCCTCATTGTAATCATCCACCAATATGGTGAACATTTTTATAGAAACGCTCATTTTTTTCTCTTATTTGCAAATTTTTCGCCGCGCCATAGTGACCGAAACACGCCATGGAGCATACGTACATCAATATTCGAGAGTGGCATACGCGCAAACATATTGCGCAGAGATTGCCTCATGGCGTTGGCTTTCTTTTCAGGCCAGAAAAATCCGATCTCCTCCAAACGTTCTTCAAGCTTTTCCTGCAAATGGGCAATGTCGGCAACACTTGCAGGTTCAGCCGGCCCCCATGCAATTTCAGATGCAACCGGTTCATTATTTGTAAGTTCCCACTCATATGACAACAACAACACACATTGCGCTAAATTAAGCGACCCAAAGGCTGGATTTACAGGCACAGATACAAGCGCATCGACAGCTATCAAATCCTCATTTTCCAAGCCAGAACGCTCAGGACCAAATAATATCCCGACTTTTTGACCCGATGCGATCATAGATTGCGCGCGCGTCATCGCTTCTTTCGGGGAGAGAACTGCCTTGGTGAGATCGCGGTCACGTGCGGTTGTCGCCATCACATAATTTAGATCATGTATAGCCGCATCTAAATTTGGTTGCACAACAACATTATCCAAAACTTGAGCCGCACCCGAAGCCAATGCCGTCGCCGCGGGATTCGGCCAGCCATCTCTGGGATCGACCAAGCACATGCGCTCAAGTCCAAAATTCCACATCGCACGGGCGGCCGCACCGATATTCTCGCCCATTTGAGGGCGCACAAGAATCATGCGCGGCTGTGGTTGATATTCTGGTTTTATGGAATGGTCCGTTCCAGACATTGGCTCTCCTATTTCACAGAAGCCTCTATCCGTTTTCGAGCCGTTTTCATAGCCCCTTTTGCAGGAACCGTGCCAATCGCTTTGCCTAGCATTATTTCATCGGGCATTCCCAGATAAACCCCTTCATATCGAGAAATCTCATAGTTTTCATGCCAAATAGCAATATCACCGTTATTTGCATATTTTTGCCAAGCTTTCATATGGGTACTTCCTTGAGCATAAGCCTCAAGCGCATCAAAATCACGCCAATATTGAACCGAGTTGCTCATTCGACCGCCCCAATTATGAATATGAAAACAACCATAATCACCTTTCTTCAACTCTTTTTGCATCGCAGACATTTCCATAGCAATACGAATTGCAACCCAAGGTTTCCACCAACGATTGATCCTCGCTCCAAGCATAAAGACAACAAAATTTTCTTTTGGCTTTGCGCATAAACGTTCACTCATAACTTGCTCCAATTTTAATGTTAATTACAATTACATTGTTATCAGTATTAACATTGATTCTATCTAGGTCAAGCCCCCATAAAATCAGTTGTAAAATTAAAACATTTGAAGTCTTCAAAAAACTCTGCATACAATGGTATACAACACTTCCCTTTTGATATGAGATGCGGTATATAGGCGCCAATCATAGGAGGACTTCATGTCAAAAATTAAAGTAGCCAACCCAATCGTAGAACTCGACGGAGACGAAATGACCCGCATCATGTGGGATTTCATCAAGCAAAAGCTCATTTTGCCTTATCTCGACATCGATTTGAAATATTACGATCTCGGCATCGAAGAGCGTGACCGTACAAATGACCAAATTACGATTGATTCTGCGGAAGCGATCAAAAAATATGGTGTTGGCGTGAAATGTGCAACAATCACACCTGATGAAGACCGCGTTGAAGAATTCGGCCTAAAGCAAATGTGGAAAAGCCCAAACGGTACAATCCGCAACATCCTTGGCGGCGTTGTTTTCCGTAAGCCAATCATTTGTGAAAACGTTCCGCGCCTTGTTCCAGGTTGGACAAAACCAATCGTTATCGGTCGCCATGCCTTTGGTGATCAATATAAAGCAACTGACTTTTTGATGCCTGGTGCTGGAACTCTCACAATGAAATTCGTTGGCGAAGATGGCCAAGTCATTGAGAAAGAAGTTTATAAAGCTCCAGAAGCAGGTGTTGCGATGGGCATGTACAATCTCGACAGCTCAATTCGTGACTTTGCGCGCGCATCATTCAATTACGGCCTTGATATGAAATGGCCTGTATATCTATCAACGAAAAACACAATTATGAAAGCCTATGACGGCCGTTTCAAGGACTTATTCCAAGAAGTATTCGATGCCGAATTCGCAGCAGAGTTTAAAAAACACGGCATAGAATATCAGCACCGCTTAATCGATGACATGGTGGCTTCAGCCATGAAATGGAGTGGTGGATTTGTTTGGGCATGTAAAAACTATGATGGTGATGTTCAGTCAGATACAGTTGCTCAAGGCTTCGGCTCACTTGGCCTTATGACATCTGTATTGATGACGCCCGATGGAAAAACTGTTGAAGCAGAAGCCGCTCACGGCACAGTGACACGTCACTATCGTCAACACCAAAAAGGTGAAGAAACATCAACAAACTCAATCGCATCTATCTTTGCATGGACGGGTGGCTTGAAGCACCGCGCGAAACTTGATGACAATGCGCCATTGTTGAATTTTGCGGAAACGCTAGAGAAAACGGTTGTGGATACAGTTGAATCAGGATTCATGACCAAAGATCTCGCGATCTTAATCGGCCCTGATCAAGGCTGGCTCACAACAATGGGCTTCTTGGAAAAAGTTGATGAAAACCTGAACGCTGCCCTTAAAGGCTAAGCGAAAAAAACCCCGCTTAAAGCGGGGTTTTTTATTGCAAAAAGCCCTCGCCAATTTGCGAGGGCATAATAATTTTTTATACAAAATTATCTGGTATAAAAACAAAGTTTCTTTAACAGATAAATTCGTTTTGGACAGACCTGATCACGAATTCTTGAACCTATATAAATTCATCTCAAGGTTGTTGCCAAGACATTCGTCTTAAAATCAATCGTTAAGGACAAAGGTGATCTGAAGCCCTACACGGTATTCAACGATTTTGCCCTCTTCGATAACGACCTTCTGATCTTGAACCCATGCACCCTTAACGTTTTTCAACGTCTTGTTTGCCCGCTCAATACCTGTGCTGACGGCATCTTCGAAGCTTTTTGGTGATGATGAAATAATTTCTGTTACGCGTGCAATTGACATGATGTCTCCTATTGTTATTTGCCTAAGCAATATAGGAAACGCGTAGATTTTTTACAATATCGGTAACAGCAAGGTGTTCACCCGCCAAACCAGCTATACATCCCGTAAATGCCTCCAGTAGCGTAAAAAAACTGCAAGAACAATATTCCTTTATGCCCATCAAACCACGCCCATAATCCAATAAGGAAGGATGAAAGCAATAAAAGCGCAAAGCCGACGAACTCTAACCCCGTATTTGATGCCACAAAGAATGTGTAGAGAATTGCTGAAAAAACTCCAGACCATTCGAGAATTTTAGAACGCGTCATTTTTATTCCTTTTTTGGGAATCTATTGCCCAACCTGCTCATTTACAAGATCGCTACTCAAAGATTATGCGAGAAATAGAAAAAGCGAGGTACAACCCCGCTCCTTCTCATGATATGAACTCAGCCATCCAACCAATGACTGATGCATAATGGCCAGTTGCCGCGTATTACGTCAGCGAGTCCAATATAGCATCAATCTGCCCCAACAAATCTGCCTCCTCAATCTCACCATCGACAATATATTCATTCATCTTGCCAATGCCGAGTTTTCCAACAAGCTCACCGCCAAAATGTGGAATGCCATTTGCAACAATGTCCAGCAAAGGCTGCCCACCCATCGGACCAGGGCTAGCCGCCAAAACAAAGACCTTGGCGCCATCAAAAACTTTGCCATCAAGGCGAGATGCCCAGTCAAAAATGTTTTTATAGGCGACCGCATAACTGCCATTATGAACAGCAAATGAGGCAACAACCAAATCTGCCGCCGCAATATGATCTTTGAAATCTTGTGCAGCCTGCGGAATGCCCGCTTCCATCTCTCGATCAATCGAATATATCGGCATTTCATAATCATTGAGATCGATGAGGTTTACATCAGCGCCCTTCACTCGATGCGCAACAAATTTGGCTAATGCCTTATTCACTGAATGGCGCGAATTGCTCGCACCGAAAGCTAATATTTTCATCTGAATTCCTTAGTCAAAGCGTGAAATAAATACGGTAATCTGTGGTTTTTTGCCATAAAATCCATTTGAAGCGCGCTTTGAAAGTTTGACAACGAGGCCTTCAAGCTGATCATCGGCACGGAGGCCTTTTGCGCCCATTTTGCCCAAATCACGATCAATATCTTCTTCAATAGCCGAAGCAATATCCGTGCCATCAATTGCTTTTTCAGGAAGCCCCGCAAGCATAACCCATGACGGCTCCACAGCTTTGCCATCAGTCGCTACAGAAATCAGCACCGAGATATGGCCATCACGCGCCATTTGGAGACGTTGGCGCACAATACCATCACTTGCACTGATCATCACTTTGCCATCAAGGAACATACGTCCTGTGCTGATGTCATCGACAACGCTCAAACCTTTATCACCGATTTCAACCATCGTGCCATTTGGAGCGATAATTGAAGGCGTTCCTGATTCCGTTGAAAGCTTTTTAAGTTCACGCAAATGACGATACTCACCATGCATCGGGATCACCGATTTTGGACGTGTAAGCGTTTGTATATGCATGAGATCTGGTTGATTGGCATGACCTGAAACGTGGAAGCGGTCATCATTATAGGTCACATCAACACCTTGGCGCGCAAGATCATTCAAAATCACCGCAACCGAACGTTCATTGCCCGGAATCACTTTGCTTGAAAAGAGGAAGCTATCGCCCTCTTTTAGCGAGATGCCCATATAACCGCCACGTGAAAGCCAGCCTGAAGCCGCGCGGTACTCGCCTTGTGAACCCGTACAAATCACCATCGTTTTATTGTGATCTTTTGGATCGTAATCTTCAGCCTCCATCACAGCAGGCATATCTTGAAGAACTTTTGTCTTGTGAGATGTCGACACCATATTGTCCATTGAGCGGCCAACCAAAATCACTTTACGGCCAGCGCGAACACCTGCTTGTGCCAAAGTCCGCACACGTGCCACATTTGAAGCAAATGTCGTTGCAACGACCATGCCCTTACAGCCTGCAATATAACCGTGGATATTATCTGTGAGCGTGGCTTCCGAACGACCCTCGCTTTTTGAAAATACATTTGTACTATCGCATACAAGTGCGTCAATGCCTTCATCGCCAAGCGCTGTGTAAAGATCATCATCAAATGCTTCACCAACAAGAGGTGAGCGGTCCACTTTGAAATCGCCCGTGTGCAAGATGCGCTTGCCATCAACCTCAATCAAACATGCAGAGGCTTCTGGAATCGAATGTGAAATCGGAACAAATGAGACTTTGAACTCGCCCGCATCTATGCGCTCTGGATATGGCGCTACAGTCACAACTTGTTTTTTATCTTGACCAAAACGTTCCATTTTACCGCGTGCAATTTCGGCTGTGAATGAACGTGCAAATACAGGCACATCGCCAAGCTCGCGGATCAACATACCAAGCCCACCCACATGGTCTTCATGGGCGTGCGTAATGAATACAGCATCGACACGATCTTTGCGCTCCAAAATGAAGCTTGGATCAGCCGTGATCAGATCGACACCAGGCGATGTGTCATTATTTGGAAAGGTCACGCCCGCATCTACTATGATATAGCGCTCTTGGTTTTTCTGACCATAACCATAAACGTAAAAATTCATACCGATCTCGCCGGCACCGCCCAAAGGCAGGTAAATCAATCTATTTGTCATTTATTTTTGTCCGTTTCTTTCTAATATGAGGTTCAAACCTCTGATTGTTAAATCGCCATCCAAGGCGTCAAATGTCGTCATGCCTTTGGCAAAAAGCGAGGAAAGCCCACCTGTAAGGATCACCTTCATTTTTTTGCCATATTCATTCTCTATGCGTGTGCACATGCCTTCTACCAAGGAGATATATCCCCAATAAATGCCTGATTGCATCGCGCCTTTTGTGCTTGTGCCTATGATTTTTTCTGGGCGCACAACATCCACATGCGGAAGTGCTGCCGCCGCATCAGATAAAGCTTTCAAGGATAGGTTTACGCCCGTGGCAATTACCCCGCCTTCATATCCACCATCGCTGCCCACAATATCGAATGTTGTCGCCGTGCCAAAATCAACCACGATCAAATCAGGGCCATATTTATTAAAACCTGCAATCGCATTCACAAGCCGATCGGGTCCAACCCCAGTGCCCGCATCAAGACGTACTGGGACATCAAGTTGACAATTATCCGATCCCACAACAAGCGGCTCACCACCAAAATAACGATGCGACAAAACACGAATATTGAATACAGCGGCAGGAACCGTTGAGGTCAAAATGACTTTCTCAACATCAAGAGTTATATTGCACGCAGAGCAAAGCGTTGAAAACCATACGAAATACTCATCCGCCGTGCGCCCTGCATCGGTACGCATGCGAAATTGCTCAACAATTTCACCCTTTTCTATCACAGCAAACACCGAATTGGTGTTGCCAATATCTATCGCAAGCCGCATTTGGCCCTTTCTTATGTCGGGAAAATATCGCCCGCCATTACTGTTTTGCGACCATTGTCGCCTTCGATTATGAGGGCACCGTTATCATCAATGCCAAATACGCGCACAATTGCGCTTGAGTTGCCATCTTCATACACCATATCCGCCCTCGCCCACAAGCGCGAAGAAACGCCATTGCGAATGGGTTCAAATCCATATTGTAAATATTGGTTCATGCTTGCCAATATCTCGGTTTCAAAATGCGTATGAAACCCATTGACGTCCGTTTCAACCAAGCTATTTAACGCAATTGGCGGTAATGCACGCTTGGCCAGATGTTCATGTGCTGGTGCATTCGCAATATTCACCCCCACCCCGATGATAAGATGGTTATTGATATGCTCTAGCAATATGCCAGCGATCTTCTGACCCTTCACGAGGACATCATTTGGCCATTTAAGAGCCAAATCTTTGACGCCAAGTTTTTCAAATGCGTTGAACAAAGCCAGCGCCGTGACAAAACTCATATGACTTGCTGCAACTGGGCCTTCGCTCCAAGGCAAAACGAGACTCGCAAAATAATTGCCAGAACGCGATACCCATTCATGGCCATTGCGGCCACGACCTGCATTTTGCTGATCAGCTGTAATCCAATAAGGAGCAAAATCACCCGCATCAATACGTCGTTTTGCCTCTGCTTGCGTGCTATCAATCTCACCCAAATGATGGCGTTCAATTGGTGCATTTCGCATGGGATTAGCCAAGAAGCGAAGCGGCCGCAGAGAGTGATGGATTTTCAATCAAGAAGAAGCGGATCATCCAAGCCAGCATCAAAATGGCAGAGATTGCGAACACAACGGCCTGAGAAATTGTCCAAACACTTTCATGGTCTTGTGATGGCTCTTCTCCAAAATACATTAAATATATCAGGCGAAGATAATAATAAGCACCAATCACAGACGCAATAACCGCGGCGATTGCGAGCCAAACAAGCCCGGAATTGACGGCTGCTGTGATCGCAAGATATTTGCCCCAGAAACCTGCGAGCGGCGGAATACCTGCCATTGAGAACATGATGACTGCAAAACCTGCGGCACGTAATGGCATTTTGCTTGAAAGCTGACCAAGATCACTTATCTCAACGGCTTCACGGCCATCACGCTCCATCGACATGACGAAAGCGAATGCACCAAGTGACATCACGACATAGATCGTCAAGAAAATCAGCATAGAATGAAGACCTTCTTGTGTTCCTGAAGAGAGTGCCAAAAGCACAAAGCCCATATTCAAAACGGATGAGTAAGCCAGTAGGCGTTTGATATTGGTTTGACCGATGGCAGCAATTGCACCAACAAATACAGAAAGAAGCGCGAGAACTGCCAGAATTTGTTGCCATGCGATAACTGCATCAGCAAAACCAACATAGAACAAACGAGATAGCATGCCGATCGCAGCAACTTTTGGAGCCGTTGCGAAAAGTGCTGTTACGGCAGTTGGGGCACCTTGATACACATCAGGTGTCCACATATGAAATGGTGCCGCCGAAATTTTGAAGGCAATCGCAGCCGCCAAGAAAGCGAGGCCGAATACAATGCCAAGATTTGGATGCGCGCCGATTGAAGCCGCAATCGCGCCATATTCCGTTGTGCCTGAAAAACCGTAGACCAAAGATGCACCGAAGAGGAAAAGCCCTGAAGACAATGCTCCAAGCACAAAATATTTCATACCCGCTTCTGATGAGCGTGCATTGTCACGGCGATATGCTGCAAGCACATAAAGTGCGAGAGATTGCAGTTCAAGGCCGATATAAAGTGACATCAAATTATTGGCCGCGACCATAATCATCATGCCAAGTGCAGACAAAGCCAAAAGCACAGGAAACTCAATTGTATAGAGCCCTGTCCGTTTTAAATAGCGCACTGAAGATGCCAATACGCCCGCACAAGAAATAGCAACTAGCACCTTAAGATATCTGCCGAAGGCATCATCTGTGAGCATATTATTAAAGAGGCTATTTGTACCTGAGCCGAGTGAAATCCATAATGCCAAAACGAGAAAAACTGCCGTTGTGGCAATAAATATAATACGCGGAGTGGCGTCGCGTTTGACGAAGACACCAAACATGAGCGCAGCCATTGCAAAAAGGCTTAGAGTGATTTCTGGTAAGAAGAAATTGAGATCAGTGCTATTCATATTATCCTCTAATGTCCTGCGGCTTCAGTTGCTTCTGCGCCATGTTCTGCGGCATCGCCTGTATGCTCAACCATTTCTGGCATTTCGACTGCTATTTCTGGAAGTGTTTCAATCAATGCCGATACGGCTGGCGACACATAGTCCAGAACAAGGCTTGGATAAACACCCAAGATGATTGTAGCTGCGACAAGTGGCGCAAACAGCCAAATTTCGCGCTTATTCAAATCGGTAATGTTTTTAAGGCTTTCCTTAATAAGATCACCAAACACCACACGGCGATAAAGCCAAAGCGCGTATCCCGCCGACAAAATCACACCAGTTGTTGCAAACAAAGCTGTCCAAGTGCTGACTTGGAACACACCTGCCAATGTTAAGAATTCACCTATAAAACCTGATGTGCCCGGAAGGCCGACATTGCCCATTGTGAAGAGCAAGAAGATCAAGGCGTAAAGCGGCATACGGATCACAAGTCCACCAAAGGCATCGATTTCACGTGTATGCATGCGATCATAGATCACGCCCACACAAAGAAAAAGCGCACCAGATATAAATCCATGCGAGATCATTTGATAAATCGCGCCATCAAGACCTTGTTGGTTCAATGTAAAAATGCCCATCGTCACATAACCCATATGGGCAACCGATGAATAGGCAATCAGCTTTTTCATATCGGATTGAACCATAGCCACGAGTGATGTGTAGATAATGGCGATACATGAAAGCACGAAAATAAAGCCCTGCATCTGCACAGCGGCTTCAGGGAACATCGGCAATGAGAACCTGATGAAACCATAACCACCCATTTTAAGCAAAATTGCGGCAAGCACTACAGAACCTGCAGTCGGCGCTTGAACATGGGCATCTGGAAGCCAAGTGTGGACAGGCCACATCGGCATTTTCACCGCGAAACTCGCAAAGAATGCCAAGAAGAGCAATGTTTGAACGCCCTGCCCGATGGTGATGCCAAAGATTTTGAACGCCTCATTTGGGAATTCCGTAGACATCAATGTTGGGATATCTGATGTGCCTGCGAATTTGATCATATAGATCATGGCAATCAACATAAAAAGCGAGCCAAGCAATGTGTATAGGAAGAATTTGAAACTAGCATAGACACGATCTTTCCCACCCCAAATGCCGATGATAAGGAACATCGGGATAAGGGCCGCTTCAAAAAAGACATAAAACAAGATCATATCAAGCGCTACAAATACGCCGATCATTAATGTTTCAAGGACTAAGAAGGCAATAAAATATTCTTTGATGCGTGTTTGAATACCCCAGCTTGCACCGATGACAATCGGCATGAGGAATAATGTGAGGAGCACAAAAAGAACCGAAATGCCATCCACGCCGACTTTATAGGTAAAGCCTGCAATCCATTTGCCCTGGTCGACAAGTTGGAAACCCGTATTGCTTGTATCAAAATCAGAAATGATTGACATGATGCCAATAATTGAGATCACAAATGTGAGGGCGAGTGTGAGCTTTTTGAAGCGATCAACAGCTTCTGGGCTATCTGTACGGCCAAAAATACCGAGCAAAATAGCCACCATGAGCGGTGCGAATGTAATTAAGCTTAAAAGATATGCCATGGATTAAAATCCTCCAAAACGTATGGCAAGCCAGCCGAGGCATAGCCCTATGCCGACAATCATTGCCAATGCATATGTGTAAATCAAACCGCTCTGCCAACCGTTCAAACGCGCGGTCATGCGGGGAACAAGGCCGAGTGCAACGCCATTAATCGCGCCATCAATTGTTTTTTCATCACCGCGTTTCCAAAGGAAACGACCAAGCCAAAGTGCTGGTGCTACAAAGAGGAAATTGAAAATTTCGTCAATATACCATTTATTGAGCAAGAACTGGTGAAGCGCCGTTTGTTGTTTCACAAGCTTTGCTGGCGCCTCTGGGCTGCGGATATACATTATATATGCGAGCACAAGACCAGAAATCATCGCGATGAATGGTGAGATTTTCACCCAATTTGGAACTTTGTGAGCGGCATGCAGCACATGGTGATCGTGATGCGAGTAAATCGCGCCATTAAACCAAGCTTCAGGTTCACCATGACCACCAAAGAATGCCGTGTAGAAAATCATGCCTGCAAAGATTGCACCAAAAGCCAAAACAGCAAGCGGAATGATCATCACTTTTGGGCTTTCATGAGCGTGATCATGTGTATGATGATCACCGCGTGGTTTGCCAAAGAATGTCAAGAACATCAGGCGCCAGCTATAGAAACTTGTCATCGCAGCAGCAGCTACAAGCATCCAGAACGCAAATTGTCCAGATCCAGAACCCGCTGCAAACGCGCTTTCAATAATCGCATCCTTTGAGAAGAAGCCAGCAAACCCGATCGACGTAAGCGGAATGCCCACGCCCGTGATCGCCAATGTGCCGATCAACATGGCATAATATGTCAACGGAATCTTTTTGCGCAGACCGCCATAATTGCGCATATCCTGCTCATGATGCATTGCGTGAATGACGGAACCCGCACCAAGGAACAACATCGCTTTGAAAAATGCGTGTGTAAAGAGGTGGAACATCGCTGCTTCATACACGCCAACACCCGCGGCAGCGAACATATACCCAAGCTGCGACATTGTCGAATATGCAATAACGCGCTTTATGTCGTTTTGAACAAGGCCAATCGTCGCAGCAAAAAATGCTGTAAACGCGCCAAGATATGTTATGAACGCCAATGTGCCTGGAGCATATTCGAAAATCGGTGACATACGACAAACGAGGAACACACCTGCAGTAACCATGGTCGCTGCATGAATAAGTGCTGACACAGGTGTCGGCCCCTCCATCGCATCTGGAAGCCATGTGTGCAAAATGAATTGTGCCGATTTACCCATCGCGCCTACGAATAAAAGAGCCGCAAGAACTTCTGCTGCATTCACAGTCATCCATAAGAAATGCATATTCATTTCAGCGAGATGATGTCCTGCTTCAAACACAGCGTCAAACTCAATGGATCCTGTCATCATAAAGATACCAAATATACCAAGCGCGAAGCCAAAATCACCAACACGGTTGACGATAAACGCTTTCATCGCAGCCGCACCCGCAGATTGTTTGCGGAAGTAAAACCCGATCAACAAATAAGAGGCAACGCCCACACCCTCCCAGCCAAAGAACATTTGGAGAAGGTTATCAGAGGTCACGAGCATCAACATCGCGAATGTAAAGAATGAGAGATATGCAAAGAAACGCGGACGGTAGCTTTCACCCTCTTTGAACTGATCATCATGCGCCATATAGCCATTTGAATAAAGGTGAACAAGCGCGGAAACCGACGTTACCACAACCAACATCACTTGTGTCAATCGATCAAGACGCACAGCCCAATTTGCCTGCAAATCACCAGAGTGAAGCCATGTCATGATCTTATAGCTTGTTGGCTCTACATGCTGGAAGAAGATCACCCATGATAGAAAAGCGATAAAGAACAAGCCACCCGTCGTGATCATACGTGCGGTATTATCCCCGAGTTGCTTATGAAAGAATCCTGCGATTATGGCCGTGAAAAGCGGCAATAACACGATGGTTTTGAGCATTAGTTCCATTGTGAATTAACCCTTCATCATATTGACATCGTCAACCGCGATTGAGCCACGGTTACGGAAGAAGACCACCAAAATCGCCAAACCAATTGCGGCTTCAGCAGCTGCAACGGTCAAGATAAACATGGTAAAGACTTGGCCTTGAATATCTCCCAGGTGATGTGAGAACGCCACGAAGGAGATATTGCATGACAGCAACATCAACTCAATCGACATCAAGATAACAATGATGTTTTTGCGGTTCACAAATATTCCGAAAGCCGCGATCACAAATAAAATGCCTGCAAGGCCAATATAATGTCCGATGGTGATCATTGTACCCATTCCTTTGCTAACTCCGGATAATGTAGCTTACAACCACAGTCCGTACCTAAATCCATTGCCCCATTTGACATATTAGCCGTTCTATACTCTGATAAAGATCTGCGATAGTTCAAAAACGCAGTTTCAATATCATCGTTAGAGTTGTTAAATAAATATTCTAAAAAATCTTGTGAGGAGCCTTTGTCCGATATGATGAGAGATTGAGAACCCGTTTGACAATCAGATAGCACAACAAGATGATCAGTAGATTGTCCACCATATTTAATATGATCATCGGCACCGTAGTGAGCAATTTCTTGAACGACAAAACCATTTCCTGCGTCGTAAGAAACACCATTATCTGCAAATACACCAACATGTTGTTTGCATTGTTTAAGCTGAGTGACAGTTGTTGCCACGATCTCTGAATGGCAGCCCAATGCAACCCCACAAAAAACTGATACTAAAAAATATCTCGCAACGGTATTCATCCTATTTTTGCAACGACTTTGCATCAAATCCCACTCCCTGGTTTGACGTCGACCATTTCCATAGCTTGCGCGGGGTCTCTATACATTTGTGTGAGCACGTCTTGGCGTTTCACGTCTTTGCGATGTGACATGGTCAAAACAATCGCACCAATCATCGCCACGAAGAGCACCATGGCAGAACCAAGGAACACGAATGGAAAATCATTATAAAGCGCTAGACCAAGAACATAGGTATTTTCGCCTTCGATAATGGGCATTGTGCCAGTAGCCGATACCGAATTGGACGCTTTTGCAACGAGCATCATCTCAACCGCCAAAATAACCGCAACGATAAGTCCAAAACCGAGATTTTTCATAGCGCCCTCTTTAAGAGAGACAAAATCAACATCAAGCATCATGACAACGAAAAGGAAAAGCACGGCAACCGCGCCGACATAAACAATCATCAAGAGCATGGCTAGGAATTCTGCATTCAAAAGCACGAAAAGTGCAGTTGACGAAAGAAATGTAAGGATAAGCCAAAGAACTGAGTGTACTGGATTGCGCGAAATCACCACCAAAAAGGCCGAAATCACAATCACAAAAGCACAGATATAAAAAGCGAAAGCAAACATTATTTTCTCCTAACGATATGGTGCATCGAGTTCGAGGTTGCGGGCAATTTCCACTTCCCAACGTGCACCATTATCAAGCAGCTTTTCTTTATTATAGAAAAGCTCTTCTCGTGTTTCAGTCGCAAATTCAAAATTCGGACCCTCAACAATCGCGTCAACAGGACATGCCTCTTGGCAGAAACCGCAATAAATACATTTCGTCATATCGATATCATAACGTGTTGTGCGGCGTGAGCCATCTTCGCGGGGTTCGGCATCAATTGTAATCGCTTGAGCTGGGCAAATCGCTTCGCAAAGCTTACAGGCAATGCAGCGTTCTTCACCTGAAGGATAACGGCGCAATGCGTGTTCGCCACGAAAACGTGGGCTCAAAGGGCCCTTCTCATGCGGATAATTTAAAGTCGCTTTGGGACGAAAGAAATATTTCATCGCAACCCAAAATCCACCCAAAAAATCCAATAAGAAGAAGTATTGAGTTGCCCGCGTCCAGTCCATTTTTGATATCTTTTGGGTCTCTTGCATTATAATTTAATCCTTTTTATCCCAAGTAACCAAATAATCACCCTGAAGAGCTACACCTTTTAGACTCGATTTAGCTGTTTTTCTTATGTGGCCAAGTAAATAATATTGAGTATCTAAATTCATATGCCGTGCGTAATTTGTTCTGCCCCCTAAATCTTTACTATCAGGAATCTCTACTGTTTTGTAACGACGTATAAACTTTGGAACTGCTGCACATCTCAAAACCTCACAGCCAGCTTTATGGCGCCAAAAAGCATAGATTAGATCAGGTGAAAACTGAAACATTCCATGAGTAGGCCAACCATTCAAAGGATTCATCGAAATAAATTGGCCATTCGGCTTCAATAAATTGAAAACGTTCTCAAGTGACTGCGCCACATTAAAAACATGCTCCAAAGTACCACCATCAAATATAAAATCATACTTATTATATAAAGATTTTGGGATTGGCTCATTCAAATCCTGAATGACTTCAGCGCCTTCATAATCTGAAAAATCCATTGTCTCAATTGAATCGAAACCAAGTGATGTAAATAAACTTTCTGCATATCCATCTTCTTGATATATATCTTCAACACGAATATTTAACTTTTTTTCATCCATCCAACTTTGGTAAAGTGTAGGAGTTTTGTCGTTTTTCCGGACCTTTTGGCGCCCAAGCATTAAAGCATTGCCGCCATACCCATCTTTTGGAGTAGATTCTATTAAAGCTCGGAATGATGCAATATCTATACCCATTAGTTAACTCCTCCCAAAAGATCCCAGCGCGCATATGTCGCGACATCCCAGTGCGCCATAAAGGCAACAAATACAACCCAACCTAATGATAAAGGCAAGAAGACTTTCCACCCCAAACGCATGAGTTGATCATAGCGGTAACGCGGAACAGCTGCTTTAACCAATGCAAATAAGAAGAAGAAAACAAACATTTTTGCAAACATCCAGAAGAAACTATCTGGCAACCATGACACAGGGCTCAACCATCCGCCAAAGAAGAGCACACTAAGCAAAGCGCACATCAACACAACAGCCACAAGCTCACCAATCATAAAGAGTAAGAATGGGGTTGAAGAATATTCAACTTGATAACCCGCAACAAGTTCAGCCTCAGCTTCGGGCAAATCGAATGGTGGACGGTTTGTTTCAGCAAGGGCAGATACGAAGAACAAAATCAACATCGGGAAATGCGGCAAGAAGTACCAGCTAAAGATGCCGCCTTGTTGAGCGTTCACAATATTTGAAAGGTTCAAAGAACCCGTCGAGATCAAAATACCGATAATAATCAGACCAAGTGAAACCTCATATGAAATCATTTGCGCAGCAGAACGAAGAGCGCCCAAAAATGGGTATTTTGAGTTCGATGCCCAACCACCCATAATAACACCGTAAACCTCAAGAGAGCTTACAGCCATAATGAACAATATGCCCACATTCGCATTGGACAAATACCAACCATCATTGAAAGGAACGACAGCCCACGCGACCATTGCTGTGACCAAAGTAACCATCGGCGCCAGAAAAAACACAGCCTTGTCTGCTCCAGCCGGCACAATCACTTCTTTGGCAATATATTTAATAAAATCGGCGAAAGATTGTAACAAACCAAAGGCGCCAACGATATTTGGCCCCTTTCTCATTTGAACAGCAGCCCAAACTTTACGATCCATATACATCAAAAATGCCAAAGCCACGAGCAATGGGACGACCAGAAGCAAACTTTGAGCCAGAATTGACACAAAGAGACCAAGATTTTCGCCTAGGAGATTTTGAAACCATTCATTCATTGGCTTTGCTCCTCTTTTGTCTCAACTTTAACCGAGCGCATAACCGAATTTGGCGCAAAAATAACGCGCAATTGATGGATGATGAAATTCAAAATGCTCATTGCGCCGCCTCTTGTGATGGGGTGGTTTGAAGCGCGCTCATTTCAGCCATGATGGCTGATGCGCGGGCAATTGGGTTGGTCAAATAGAAATCTGAAATAGGTGAGGCAAGCACAGCTGTACCTGTTTTTCCAGCTTTAACCACTTTGATTTTATTTGTCGGAACTTGGTCAATATCTGCCAAATGCGGAGCAACTTCAAACATGGCTTCGCGCAACTCACTTAAACTGTCATATTTAAGTTTTTGGCCAAGCGTTGCAGATAACGCACGCAAGATTGCCCAGTTTTCACGCGCCTGACCAGGTGCAAATCCCGCACGGTTAGCAAGCTGAGGGCGCCCTTCTGTATTCACAAATATGCCGCTTTCTTCTGTATAAGCTGCTGATGGCAAAATCACATCCGCACGATGCGCGCCCTTATCACCATGCGAACCTTGGTAAATAACGAAAGCATCATTTGGCAATTCAACTTCATCGGCACCAAGATTGAAAATCGCTTCAGCACCTTTAAGAGCCGAATCGATTCCGCCCTTAGTCGCAAAGCCAAGATCCATCGCACCCACACGGCTCGCGGCGGTATGAAGAACCATTAATTTTGCTTTTGTCGCTTCAGCAAGGGCAATAGCATCAGCTAGAACAGCCTGACCATCCGCACCAGAAATCGCGCCTTGACCAACGATGATAACGGAAGGTAAATCAAGAACCTTACCAAATTTCTTACCTAGCAAGCCTTTTAGCGCTGCAGCATCATCACCCACATGAGCATAATCATAAGTCAAATCAACCTCTGGCCCAATAAGCCCAATATCCGCACCATCAATCCAAGCCTTACGAATACGCGCATTCAGAACTGGCGCTTCAAGACGAGGATTTGTTCCGATCAATTGGATCATTTTTGCGTTATCAATATCTTCGATCGTCGCCGTACCCACATAGGCACCGCGGTTACCAATCGGAAGCTTAGCACCATCCACACGACATTCTTTCGCACCGCCAAGCGCATCCACAAGTTGGCCAAGCGCAAAAATAGCTTCACTCGAGGCAAGATCACCTGCAATTGCAGCTAATTTCTTACCCTTGATAGAAGCCTTAATTGTCTTGAAAGCCTCTTCCCAACTGCTTGCAACAAGCTTTCCAGCTTTGCGCACATAGGGAGTATCAAGACGTTGACGGCTCAACCCATCCCAGACAAAGCGCGTTTTATCAGAAATCCACTCCTCATTAATGCCGTCATGGTTGATCGGAACGATGCGCATCACCTGCCCGCCTTTTGTATCAACGCGAATATTTGAACCAAGCGCGTCCATCACATCGATGCTTTCGGTTTTCGTTAGCTCCCAGGGGCGCGCGTTAAATGCGTATGGCTTTGATGTCAGCGCACCAACAGGGCAAAGATCAATGATATTGCCTTGCAAATTTGAATTCAAAGTCTGGCCAAGATAGCTCGAGATTTCACTATCTTCACCACGCCCCGTTTGACCCATCTGCGTTATACCAGCAACTTCTGTTGTAAAGCGCACACAGCGCGTGCACGAAATACAGCGCGTCATAGCTGTTGAAACAAGCGGCCCAAGATTCAGCTCTAGACCTGCGCGCTTTGGCTCACGAAAGCGAGAAAAATCAACGCCATAAGCAACGGCTTGATCTTGAAGATCGCATTCGCCACCTTGGTCACAAATCGGGCAATCAAGAGGGTGATTGATGAGCAAAAACTCCATCACGCCTTCACGCGCTTTTTTAACCATCGGAGAATTTGTCTTGATCACAGGTGCTTCGCCATTTGGCCCAGGGCGGAGATCTTTGATCTGCATCGCGCAAGAGGCTGTTGGCTTTGGCGGCCCGCCCACAACTTCGACAAGACACATACGGCAATTGCCCGCAATCGACAAACGTTCATGATAGCAGAAACGTGGGATTTGTGTTTCAATCTGCTCGCAAGCTTGCAAGATTGTCATAGCTGGATCGACTTCAATATCGTGTCCATCAATATTCACTGTGCGCAGATCGCTCATAAATGCCCTCATATGTTAGAATCAACGCATATTTGCGCCGATGGCAATATATCGCCCTGCTTTTAGCACAAGTAATTCGATCAATTAAAGGGCAATTTAGAAACAAATTGGATGATTTACCGTTTTAAATCAACATTCATAAAGCCAAATGCTTCGAAAGCCTTATTTCCAATCACCAAAACCTTTTCAAAATAAAAAAGCCCACAAAAATGTGGGCTTTGCTTAACGGTATTAATGCAACGATATTATCGAATATTAATCATCTCTCCAATTGCCGTATTGGCAGCATTTTCCTGAACCATTGCCGCACAAAATTGGGCATCATGCTTATTCACATCAAAGGAAATATTATGCTTATTATAGAAAGTAAGGAAATATGTATCCTCTTTTGACGTTGTATCGTCGCTCTGCCAATGCGCAATGAAAGCATCTGGATCCACATTATTAGCCGATGCCATTAATGCAACTTTATTAAACTTGCCGTCACGGGCATCCTCATCGATTTGAATATTTGAGCAAGTATCATCCGCATTATTGGCTAGATAAATATCAACCATTAATTTCACCATTGAATCTGGATAGTTTTCTGGGTTTTTAATGGAGCCGCCGCCAGTCATTGCTGGATCACAAGCAGCCAGCATTGCCATCATTGCTAAAGATCCACAAATTTTCGTTTTCACCGAATTTTTTATCATCATAATCCCTATCTTTTTGGTATTGGCAATAAAACAGCCGTAAAATGATAAAGCAACCCCATGATAGTGAAAACTAAAGATTGAGGCGAGCCCATTCCCAATCAAAAGCATCGGCACTGGCGCCTTTTTGGTCAAATAAAGCAATCTTAATTCGAGCTTCATCAAGAGTCGGCTGATGCCCCTCCTCGACATTCCACATAACAAAATGCTGTGTTTCTAAAATTTCGAACCACTCTGACTTTCGTTGCATAAATTGCTTATGGACAGTGTTGAAAACGAAATTTTGCAAGGATGGCAAATCACGCCAAACACTGGCATTACTAATGATATATGGGTCATCTGAATAATTGAGCTCAGTTGCATTTCCACTATCATCTTTTAGACGCCAAACAAATCCTTCGCTGCGTTCTGCAATCCCATTGACCTTATCAAGCGCATTCATAAAAGGTGCAACAAGCGGATCATCAATTGGGGCACGTAGACGTGCGATATTAATTTCAGCTAAGTTCATAATATCGATTTATGATAAATATGGGTTGCCGTCAACAATTGTCCGATAGCTGAGCGCCTGCCCTGTTCAAACTCACCATATTGACACCAATAGCTTAGATCATCCCGCGCAATCGGCACAACATTGCGATAAGCAATCTTATATTTTTCACCCCACCCCACCGATGATCGTTTTTTCAATTGCACAATTTCTTGCGGACTGTATCCAAGTGCAATAAGACTTTCATCGATCTGCATATGCACATCTTTTCGCGTTGTATTGACACGATATGTGGGACATTTATCAGCAATATCTTGGGCAATTTCAAAATCCATCATCAAACGGAATATATGCTCAGGCAAAGGTTGTATTGCTGGTTGACATGCCACAAGAAACATACCAGCCGAAATCGTTTTTTTGAACGAACGAAAACTCAAGCTTAGTTTTTCCGCAAAAGCGATCCAGTCAGCGAACCTTTATTAATTTCAGCCTCTCCGAGCTTGCAATAGCTTTGCGCATTGCCAACCACAACACCGCCCGCTTTCAAACGGGCATCACGCAGACCACGTATACGGTTTTGTTCGTTTTTGTTATTTAAAAAGGCATCAATATCGTCATCTGTTGCGCCAAGGCTTTTGGCATATTTCTTTAAAGACATGGCCTTTCCTATTGCCACGAACATATTCGCCGAAATCGTAGGGCAATTATTGCGTATTTCATCGCCAACCGCAGCAGCCGTTAGATCATTTGTGATGCGGCTATCTGTCGTTAAATTTGCAGCCAATAATGGGGCGGCAAGAGACAGGGTTGAAAATACAATAATTGATGAAATCAGTTTCATATGAATATCCTACGGTAAATGAGAATGTCAGTATGGATGGGAAAAAAGATAAGCTCAACTCACTAGCTCGTGAGTTGACGCCTTTGTGAAATATAGGCGGATAAATGCCAGATCGCTACTCGGCAGCGATTATACGCCCAACTTTTTGCGCTTTGATACGCTCCTCGATTTCATCACGGAAGTGACGAACCAATCCTTGAATAGGCCAAGCCGCCGCATCACCAAGCGCACAAATCGTATGACCTTCAACCTGTTTGGTGACATCGATCAACATATCAATTTCTTCTAGCTCAGCTTCGCCCGTGACCAAGCGCTCCATAACACGCATCATCCAACCTGTGCCTTCGCGACAAGGTGTACATTGTCCACAGCTTTCATGCTTGTAAAATTTCGCCAATCGCCAAATCGCTTTGATCACATCTGTACTTTGATCCATCACGATTACTGCCGCAGTCCCAAGACCCGAACGTTGCTCACGCAGCCAATCAAAATCCATAATTGCATCTTCGCAAATATCTTTTGGCAACATCGGAACCGAAGATCCGCCTGGGATAACGGCTTTGAGATTTTTCCAACCACCCCGAACGCCGCCGCAATGCTTTTCAAGAAGCTCTTTAAGTGGGATCGACATCGCCTCTTCCACAACACATGGATTATTAACGTGCCCAGAGATACCAAAAAGTTTTGTGCCCGCATTATTTGGGCGGCCAAAACTTGAGAACCAGCTCGCGCCACGGCGCAAAATCGTTGGCACAACAGCAATTGATTCGACATTATTCACCGTCGTTGGACAACCATAAAGCCCAGCGCCCGCAGGAAATGGTGGCTTCATCCGTGGCATTCCCTTCTTGCCTTCAAGGCTTTCAAGGAGTGCAGTTTCTTCACCGCAAATATATGCACCTGCACCATGTGCGAGATAAAGATCGAAATCCCAACCAGAACCCGCAGCATTTTTACCAAGCAGACCGTCATCATAAGCCGCATCAATAGCTGCCTGAAGCGCCTCACGTTCGCGGATGAATTCACCGCGAATATAGATGTAACCATTATGAGAACCCATAGCGAATCCAGCAATCAAGCAACCCTCAATCAATGTATGGGGATCATGGCGCATAATTTCGCGATCTTTACATGTACCTGGCTCACTTTCATCCGCATTGACAACAAGATAATGCGGGCGACCATCATTCTCTTTTGGCATAAATGACCATTTTAAACCTGTCGGAAAACCAGCACCACCACGGCCACGCAGACCAGAAGATTTGAGCTCTTCGATAATCCAGTCTTTGCCTTTCTTGATGATCGCGTCTGTACCATCCCAATGTCCGCGCGACTTTGCGCCAGATAATGAGCGGTCAAACATTCCATAGAGATTTGTAAAAATGCGGTCTTGATCGGCGAGCATAGAAATGTCCTTAGTTTTGGCGTGTAATACGCCAGATTTGCCAGAGTTCATATATTGCCCACATAAACGCTAATAGCGCTAAAAAATCAAGGGCTAAACTCCATTTTACAGGCAATTCCAATCGACCGCCCAGCCATTGCAACGCCATCCATAGCATGAATCCGAATGCCATGACCTTACCAACACGCCTTGCGCGCAATGTGACTTGTTGTTCTTTTGGAGTTTCTTTTGTCATAGGGGCTTTTTATACTTCTTTTTATCCAGGCGAAAGATGGCAGTTCAAATAAAAAAGGGCACCATGCGGCACCCTTTTTCGTCAAGATTTTAAAGGCTTAGTAAACTTTTCCCTTAGCAACACGCTTAGAGAACTCAGTCTGACCGCCTTTTGCCAAAATCTTAGCTTGCTTAACCCAACCATCACGAGCAATACGGCCTTTAAATGATAGCTGATCATCAACAAATTCAATATCAGCTTTTTTCCAAGCTGCGATTTGATCAAAATGCCAAACACCAACCTCATTACAAGTTTTCTCAAGCTTTGGCCCAACGCCTTTGATTTGCTTCAAATCATCGCCTTTACCACCACGTGGCTTTTTCAAAAGACCAGCTGATTTAGCCGCTTCTTTTTTTGCAGCTGCAGTCATAACCTTCGGAGCTGATTTTGCAGTCGTCGCGGCCTTAGTTACCGTTGGTTTTGCTTTTGAAGTGGTTTTTGACGTAGATTTGATCGCAGACTTAACAGTCGCTGTTCCAGCTTTTTTAGCTGTCGTCTTAGCTTTACTTGTTGCTGTTTTTGTTGTCTTTGTCGTTGCCGCACTCGCCTTCTTAGCTGTCGTCTTAGCTTTACTTGTTGCTGTTTTTGTTGTCTTTGTCGTTGCCGCACTCGCCTTCTTAGCTGTCGT
>CANMUM010000008.1 GCA_947501025.1 uncultured Paracoccaceae bacterium
CTTCCTCAGGCAATAGGCCTTTTGGAGCAAATCGTAAAGTGAGTATCAAAATCATTCCCATAACAACCAAGCGCATTTGCTCGGCACTGCCCACCAGATGGGATTTTAGCGCTCCTTCTGGCAAAAGGAATGTCACGCCATTCATAAATAATGGCCCTAAGCGTTCAGCTTCAACCCAGAAGAACCATATAAAGAAACCACCAAGTACTGCACCCCAATTATTGCCCGAGCCGCCAACAATTACCATAACCCAGATAAGGAATGTGAAGCGAAGCGGATTGTATTGGTTCGGTACAAGCTGGCCATCAAGTGTTGTGAGCATAGCGCCTGCGATACCGATAACAGCCGATCCGAGAACAAAGATTTGAAGATGCCTTAGTTTCACATTTTTGCCCATAGCTTCGGCAGCATCATGATTGTCGCGAATAGCACGCATCATGCGGCCCCATGGTGAATTTTGCGCGCGGTGCATGAGCCAAAACAAAACAACAAGAACAACGCTGAAAAGCCCGATATGTAAATTGCGAAGGGTGATCACCACGAAAATCATCAAACAGCAAAAACGGGTCAAACTCTCTTGGTTTGTGAAAGCCAAAAGCACGGTGCAATTGCACACCCGCACCCTTCATTGTTGATGTTGCTAATGTTTCCGATTTAACAGGTCTAAAGCTCATAGAATTTCTCCATCACATAGCTCATTCCAGAAAGCTTATTTATTCCAACGGATTGTCGCTTCGGCGACACGTTTACCAAAATATCTTGCTGTGGAATGTTCAGTTTCATCTGGTGTTATTGACGCATCTTCATTGCTCGATTGCGTTGCCAAACCAAGCCAGTGGCCGCCGAGATTATGACCATCAACCTCGCCTGTTTCTGGATTAACGCCAGCTTTCTCATCATAGCCCACCCAAATCATTCCATGCTGCATGGCAAATCCCTGGATCGTTTGCAATGAGCGCAATTTATCTCCCGACGGATTACCTGCATTGGTAAAACCTGCCGCGATTTTGTCACGCCACGCACTCGCAAACCACTTGCCTGCTGAGGCATCCATAAAGGCCTTCATCTGTGCTGATATATCTCCCATATAGGTCGGCGCTCCCATGATGATAGCATCAAAGTGATCGAATTGATCGTAGTTTTCACCAATGTCTTCCACATTAAAAAGCTTGGCTGCGATGCCCTCAACGCCATTTGCGCCTTTCGCCACAGATTCGGCAACTGTCTTTGTATGGCCGAAGCCTGAATGATAAATAATTGCGATCGAATTTGACATATCTCTACTCCTTTTCAAATTTAGATTATCTTTACCGCTTGCATTTAATCTATTAAATGGCGAATATAATGAAATACTATCTCTAAAATGGAGACAATATGGATATTATTGAAGGCGTACGTGCATTTTTAGCAACAGCTCAAGCGGGTTCATTCACCGCTGCTGCGGATCAGTTGCGCATCTCAAATAAGCTTGTCAGCAAATATATTGCAACACTTGAAGAACAGCTTGGAGCGCGGCTTTTCTTTCGTACAACACGCAATTTGCACATCACCCCAGCTGGTGAGGAATATCTTCCGCGTGCACAGGCATTATTGAACGCGCATCAAGAATTCATCGCCTCGACCGAAAATGACCTTCCACAAAAATTACGTATTACTGCACCTACTAATTTTGGCGAAGATTTTGTGATCAAAGCCATAGCAAAATTTCAAAAGCAACATCCATCGCTATTTATTGATGTCAAAATTACAGATGAAATGACCAATTTAGCTGAGGGCGCATTTGACCTTGCTATTCGCATTTCCAACCTCAACGATTCCAGCCTCATTTCAAAAAAAATGGGCCGAACACGCCTTATTATCGCAGCAAGTCCACAATATCTGGCTGAACATCCGCCCATAAAAACGCCTGAAGATTTAACAAACCATGATTTGATAATAGACACCAATGTCAGTTCTCGCGGTAAGATACCCTATGTGCTGGACGGTGAGCTAAGAGCTATAAAGATTAATGGGCGTATATCGGTCAACGGAGCGCGGGCAACGGCGTCTTTAGCGCTCGCACATAATGGCATAATGATTTCTCCAGATATTTTCATACGGCAATCGATTATGTCGGGTGAGCTTGTCGAAATATTGAGTGAATATTCAACAGCATGGTTACCTATACATATGTTGCACCTACCATCACCAATAAAAAACCCATTACTCAAACAGTTAATGGATTTTTTAAGCGAAGAGTTTTCGAATTGGTGGGATCAGCCCCCGCATATTGCGGGCACCAAAATATTATGCGCTCGCCTTTAATGGCTCAGCCAAGCGGCTGATCATTTCAAGCGGGCACACTTGCCAGAACTGACCCTTTGCCGTTTCCCAATTGCGAAGGATTTCACCCGCACGATGTGATCCCGTTTGGTCATGATGACGCTCAATCAAGCTCTTAAGTTCGGCTTCCCAATGGCTTGATTGAATTTTATCAACATGGATACTATCCATATTCATCATCGCCTTCATTTGGGCTTCTGGATCATAAATATATGCCATGCCGCCCGTCATACCCGCACCGAAATTATCTCCAATCGAGCCAAGAATAACCGCGCGACCACCCGTCATATATTCACAACCATTTGTGCCACAGCCTTCGATCACAACATCAGCGCCCGAATTACGAACAGCAAAGCGTTGCCCCGCACGACCAGCCGCATAAAGCGCACCACTTGTCGCACCATAAAGAACCGTGTTGCCTATGATCGTATGTTCCGAAGCCGTTGCAGAAATACCAGCGCTAGGCTTCACAACAACTGTAGCGCCAGAAAGACCCTTGGCCACATAGTCATTTGCATCACCTGTCACCACAATCTTCAATCCTTTAGCACCAAATGCACAAAGCGACTGGCCTGCAGAACCCGCTAGATTCAATGTTAAATGGCCTTCGCGAAGGTCATTGCGCTGACCAAATCTTTTGATGATATGGCTTGAAGTACGTGTACCAATTGAACGCAATGTGTTTTCAACGGTATAGCTAAGTTCCATTTTTTCACCATGATCGAGGAAAGGCTCCGCGTCACGCAGAACTTTCACATCGAGCGTGTCAGGAACTTCATTGCGCGAACGACCGCGATCGTAAGTTGCTGGCGCCAAGTGATCAACAGAGATCAACATCGCGTTCAAATCGAGATCATCTAAGTGATCTGAACCGCGTGAAACTTGCGCAAGCAAATCAGCTCGCCCAATAACTTCATCAAGTGAACGCGCACCAATGCTTGCCAAAATCTCGCGAACTTCTTGAGCATAGAAGGTGATCAAATTGACAACCTTATCGGCTGATCCCGTGAACTTCTCACGAAGGCGTTCATCTTGAACACATACACCAACAGGACAAGTATTGGATTGGCACTGACGCACCATAATACAACCCATCGCAATAAGGGCAGCCGTACCAATACCATATTCTTCAGCACCCAGCATCGCCGCGATAACGATATCACGGCCCGTACGCAGACCGCCATCTGTACGCAACATTACACGGCCGCGTAAATCATTGATCGCAAGAACTTGGTGAGCCTCAGACAAGCCAAGTTCCCAAGGCAGACCTGCGAATTTAATCGATGTCGCAGGGCTTGCGCCCGTGCCACCATTATGGCCTGAAATCAAAATCACATCTGCCTTTGCTTTGGCAACGCCCGCGGCAATTGTTCCAACACCTGAGGCCGCAACAAGTTTTACTGTTACCTTTGCGCGTGGATTGATTTGCTTGAGGTCATAGATAAGCTGCGCCAAATCCTCAATCGAATAAATATCGTGATGAGGAGGTGGTGAAATCAAGGTCACCCCAGGTGTTGAGTGACGCAAGCGCGCAATCAATTCGGTAACTTTAATCCCTGGAAGCTGCCCGCCCTCACCAGGCTTTGCGCCTTGCGCAACTTTAATCTCAAGCTCTTCACATTGGTTGAGATATTCAGCTGTCACGCCAAAACGACCCGATGCAATCTGCTTGATTTTTGCTGATGGATTATCGCCATTGGCTTCAGGAACGAAATGTGCGGGATCTTCTCCACCCTCACCTGAATCTGATTTCGCACCAATGCGGTTCATCGCCACGTTAAGCGTTTTATGTGCTTCAGGACTTAGCGCACCAAGTGACATGCCTGGTGTTACGAAACGCTTACGAATTGACGTGATGCTTTCTACTTCAGTTAGCGGTATCGCTTTTCCAGCAGGCTTGAAATCCATCAAGTCACGCAAATGAACAGGGTCTTGCCCACGCATCATTTCAGAGTATTTCTGCCATTGCGAATAATCACCTGTATTACAAGCTGTTTGTAGTAAGTGCATATTCGTCGCTTGCCATGCGTGCTTTTCGCCTTGGCCACGAAGCTTATAAAAACCACCAATTGGAAGGACATTTCCACCATGCCAACCCTTAGCATGAATCTCCATGGCTTGACGGCGTAAACCCTTCATACCAATGCCAGATACACGGCTCATCATGCCTGAGAAATACTCCGCAACGAGAGCGCGCGACAGACCAACAGCTTCGAAATTCAATCCCCCACGATATGATGAGACAACTGAAATCCCCATCTTTGCCATAATCTTGAGAAGGCCTTGATTGATCGCTTCGCGGTATCCTGCAACAGCGTCTTCGATGCTGCCATCAAATAAATCGCGAGCAACACGATCAGCCAAAGTTTCAAGAGCAAGATAGGCATTCACAGTCGTCGCACCTGCTCCTACTAAGCACGCAAAATAATGCGGATCAATGCATTCTGCCGTCTTCACGTTAAGTGAGCAAAATGTACGCAATCCTTGACGAGTCAAATGCGTATGAACTGCAGAAGTTGCCAAAATTATGGGCAACGCAACACGGTCTTCATCTTGCCCTTGATCACTCATAATCAAATGTTGCGTACCTGCACGAACCGCATGCTCTGCCTGCTTACGAATGTCTTCGATGGCAGCTGAAAAATCGGCTTCGTCATCAGATGGTATAAATGTACAGTCGATAACTGTCGCTGTATCACCAAAATATTTGACCATTTCAGAAAATTCTGAATTTGAAAGAAATGGTGTATCCAAAGTCAAAATTTCCGTTTGTGACCCCGATTGATCCAGTACGTTTTTGAGGTTACCAAAACGCGTGATCAGGCTCATAACACTCGCCTCACGAAGACTGTCAATCGGTGGATTTGTGACTTGGCTGAAGTTCTGTTTAAAGTAATGCGATAATGGGCGATATTTACCAGAAAGCACAGCAAGTGGCGTATCATCACCCATGGATGCGAGTGCTTCTTTGCTATCTTCCGCCATAGGCTGAAGAACCATCTCAATTTCTTCGATTGTGTAGCCCGCTGCTATCTGACGCTTGCGCAATTCATCACGTTCAAAGATGGTCTTCTCACCTTTGTTTGAAATAATTTTATCAAGCTCAGTGATTTTACCGACCCATTTTTCAAATGGCTGAGATGCCGCTAGCTTGTCTTTTAGCTCACGATCTTCGAAGAGTTTGCCCTCAACCATATCAACGGCAATCATTTGCCCCGGACCAAGCGCGCCTTTTGATTGAACATTTCCATCTTCTACAGGAACCATCCCTGCTTCAGAACCTGCAATCAGCATGCCATCCTTTGTGATGACATAACGGATTGGACGCAAGCCATTGCGATCAAGACCCGCACAAACCCAACGGCCATCCGTCATCGCCAATGCAGCTGGCCCATCCCACGGCTCCATCACGGAGTTTGAATAAGCATACATCCATTTCCAAGCATCAGGCATTTCACCTTCATCATTTGACCAGCTTTCAGGCACCATCATGGCTTTCACCATCGGCGCCGAACGCCCAGCGCGCACCATGACCTCAAACACATTGTCCAGCGCCGCAGAATCTGAAGCTCCCGCTTGAACAATCGGTTTGATATCATCAGCGTGATCACCAAATGTATTGCTCGCCATACGGATCTCATGGCTACGCATCCAGTTCACATTGCCCTTTAATGTGTTGATTTCGCCATTATGAGCGAGCATACGAAATGGTTGTGCCAACCACCATTGGGGGAATGTATTCGTTGAATAACGCTGGTGATAAATTGCGAATGAGCTTTCAAAACGCTCATCTTGAAGGTCGTGGTAAAAAGTTGCGACATCTTCAGCAAGCATCATGCCTTTATAAATGATCGAACGGCAAGATAGGCTGCACATATAGAAGCCTTGAATTCCTGAATTTTGGATCGCCTTTTCAATGCGACGGCGCACTACATATAGCTCGCGCTCAAACTCAATATCATCCAAACCCTTGGCATCACCGATCAAAATTTGCTCAATCTCAGGACGGGTTGCATTCGCCTTCTCACCAAGACATGAAATTTCAACAGGCACTTGGCGCCAGCCATATATATTATGGCCCATGCGCAGGACTTCACTTTCAACGATTGTGCGTGCGCGCTCTTGAGCAGCGAAATCGGTGCGCGGCAAGAAAACTTGGCCAACTGCGATAAGTCTATCAGCTTGTGGTTCATGTCCAGTACGGCGAATTTGGTCATAAAAAAACTTTGCAGGTATCTGGATATGAATTCCCGCGCCATCACCCGTCTTGCCATCCGCATCAACCGCACCCCGGTGCCAGATCGCTTTAAGAGCTGTAATGCCCGCATCAACAACTTTACGCGTCGCTTTGCCATCAATGGACACAACCAAACCAACGCCGCAATTATCATGTTCCAAGCTTGGATCATAAAGACCTTTTTCCGCCATAAAGGCGCGCGTGGCTTCTTGTTCTTCTTTCCAATTGTTACTGATATTTTTCATGTCAATTCTTTCGTTGATATATTTGGTTCTCAAGCTCTCTTAACGGCATCAGTTTTTCTCTGGTTCCGTCCCTCAATAACACGCCTACCGTTATATAATTTTGCGTTTGTTCGTTCCATTAGCATTCGCAATTTTCTTGGTCGATTTTGAATTGCAGCCTGCACCACCTCAAAAAATATTCCATGACCCTTAAGGCGTTTTTGACTTTGATGAGCTACATTTGGCAAAATATAGGTAAAGACATTTCTTTGGCGTGGGATCAGTTCACGATGCGATCTTTCACGCTTATGATCACCTGTAATCAAAAAATATGTGGTCTTTTGGTTCATATAATCAACAACATTCCGAATCTTGATTTCCTTGATACGGCTTCTAAAATTCATCCACCGTCCTTCTCTTGGCGCAATTTTGGGATCAATGGACATCTGTAACGATGTCGCAAAAACGGCCTCAATATCAATAAAATGGCTTATAACAATGGCACAGTATCCTCCCATGGAATGTCCAATTGCACAAACCGCATCTACATTAATCTCTTCTTTTGTTCTATTAACTATCCCCACGATACGTTCGATTATATCTCCGTTATTGAGCCAGCTGCGTTGCGCATCCGCGAAATAAAGTACCGAATAATCATCATTTCCGCGTGCAGAATGCACAAATTCTGGAACTTGTGGCTGCTCGGGATCTTGCCCTATCCCCGAAAATGAGAGTACGAGGCGATTGCCGCTGCCTCTATGGAACCAGCACTTTAATGCCTCATCGTCACATAATATTTGCATGTCGTTTTCGGTATTCATATTTCAACAACCATTTTTCAAAAAAAATCTACTGAGTGGCATAATAAATAATGCAGCCTACATATGCTATTCAGCAGCTGTCTTGCTCGCTATTTTTTGCTTTAAATATTGTGCAATGCCTGTAGCTGCATCACGGCCTTCTTTAATGGCCCATACAACAAGACTAGCGCCACGCACGATATCACCAGCCGCAAACACGCCCTCCATAGAAGTCGCGAAATTTGGCATTTCAGCCTTTACCGTACCCCAACGGGTTGTTGCCAAATCATCGGCTTTAAACATCACAGGCAAGTCTTCTGGCTCAAAACCAAGCGCGGTAATCACAAGATCGGCTGGCTCGTTATATTCTGAGCCAGCAATTTCAACTGGACTGCGGCGACCACTTGCATCTGGCTCGCCAAGTTCCATTTTCACCACGCGAACGGCTTCAACCGCTTTCTCTCCAATAAAAGCTTTTGGCAAACTTAGCCAATTAAACACCACGCCCTCTTCTTCAGCATTTTGTGTTTCACGTACTGATCCCGGCATGTTTTCACGGTCGCGGCGATATAGACATTTAACTGATTTTGCGCCTTGGCGGATGGCTGTGCGTACACAATCCATAGCCGTATCACCACCGCCAACGACAACAACATTTTTGCCCTCAGCCCATAATGAGCCATCTTTATGCTCAGCAACTATATCACCCATATTCGCGCGATTAGACGCTTTTAAATAATCAATCGCCTGAACAATGCCGTTTACGCCAACACCAGGGCCACCAAGCCCACGCGCTTTATATACACCCGTGGCGATAAGAACTGCGTCATGCTTTTCACGGATATTTTCAAAACTGATATCATTGCCAATTTCCACGCCCAATTTAAATACAACACCCTGCTCTTCGAGCAGTTTGGCGCGGCGCATGACCACTTCTTTTTCAAGTTTAAACCCGGGAATGCCATAAGTGAGCAGCCCACCAATGCGATCTTGGCGATCATAAACAGTCACAGAAAAGCCCATTGCACTGAGCTCATCGGCAGCCGCTAATCCCGCTGGACCTGCGCCAATAATGCCAACATTGCCATCTTGTGTACGGGTGGATTTGCGTGATTTTACCCAACCATTTTCCCAAGCCGTATCTGTAAGATATTTTTCAACAGCCCCGATCGTCACTGTGCCATGCCCAGAGCTTTCAATCACACAGCTACCTTCACAAAGTCTATCTTGCGGACAGATACGCCCACATATCTCAGGCATATTATTTGTGGCTTGTGATGTTTCATATGCCTCTTCCAAGCGCCCTTCAGCAGTTAAACGGAGCCAATCGGGAATATTGTTTTGAAGCGGGCAATGCGTCAAGCAGTACGGCACACCACATTGCGAACAGCGTGAAGCCTGTTCTTTTGCCTTCGCGTCCACGAATTCTTGATAAATTTCAGAATAATCCGAATTGCGTTCGCCAGCATCACGTTTGTCAGGCATCTTGCGTGATTTATCGACAAATTTAAGCATAACTTGCTTGGCCATTATAATATTCCTGTCTTAAAGGCGCGTTCGCGCGAATTCGGTTTTACGGCATAGGGATACCTTTCGCAAAGCTTATACATTCATTTGCTAATCAATCAAGAGTGTAGGTAAGCATTACTGACATAAATACTGAATTCGTGCTGGAAAAACCTAGAAATCTTGACTGTAAATTTAATAGTAATTCCGAATCGGATATAATATTGGACTTAAATAGCAACCGCAAAAAGCATATGTAAAAGAAAAAGGGCGAATCACATGTCGATATTCTATATTCTATTTCTAGCCATCGTTCAGGGCTTGACCGAGTTTTTACCCGTATCATCATCAGCCCACCTCATATTGGCACCATATCTTATGAATGTTCCCGATCAAGGATATGAAATTGATCTTGCGGTCCATGTCGGCTCACTCTTTGCTGTTATGATATTTTTTAAACGGGAAACCCTCAATCTCATCCAAGGGGCTATCGATACGGCCCTATTGCGCTTTAACACCCCTGCCTCAAAATTCTTCATTCGGCTTGTGATCGCGACAATACCAGTAATCTTATTTGGGCTTGTCTTAAAATTTGCTGGATTAATTGACGCCCTACGTAGCCCAAAAATTATTGCATGCACTATGATTTTCTTCGGGATTATCCTCTACATTGCCGACAAATTTAGCTCGGAAGATCGCGTTGAGACTGAATGGAATTTACGTGATGCAATCATTATGGGCCTTTGGCAAGCTGTAGCGCTTATCCCGGGCACATCACGTTCAGGCGCAACCGTTACCTCAGCGCGCTTCTTGGGCTTCGATCGTCGTGATGGCGCAAAAATTGCCATGCTTATGTCCATCCCAACGATTCTCGCAGGTGGAGCCTTGCTATCACTACAGATCATCAAGAGCGGCAATGTTGACACAGCGCTACTAAAATCCGCAGGCATTGCCGCCATAGCCAGCTTTTTCGCGGCAATACTTGCATTAAGCCTTATGATGAAATTCCTAAAATCGGCAGACTTCACACCATACGTTATATACCGTATCTGCCTCGGAATCTTATTACTCTACATTTTTTGGTAAACTTACTTTTTTAACTTCTCAATCAGCTTATCAATATCGTTATTGCTATGCGTGAGGGCTTGGCGCACAAATATACGTTCTGCCGATAGAAGTGAAATGCCTAGCACCTTCAAATCAAGAACCTTCGGTGAACCGCTACCATCAGAAACAAGAAACACAACTTTTCTTGGATCATATCCAGGCCAGATGAAATCAATCTCCACCTGAACACCTGCTGCGCCCTTATCCGTCGTGCGCCCAAGCTGGCCTTTCCCACCCTGAAGTTCTTTCAAACGAGAGCCATATTTCTTGACAACATAGCCTTCAAAAGCATTGACATAATTCTTTTGTTGCGCAGCACTCATGCCGCGCCATGGGGCACCAATAACCGCACGCGCGATCGATGGGACATCTGCATATTTATTAAAAAAACTGCGGACCTTCTGAGTCAGCGATCCACCTGTAGCACCAGAATTTACAATTGTTTCTAGCTCTCTCGTTGCCTTCATTACAAAACTTTCAGCACCACTTGCGCTAATAGCGAAACTTGGCGCAGCAAAACCACTAGCGATAAGTGCGAGTATTTTACGTCTTGATAAGACTGTCTTCTGATTCTGTAGCACAGTATATTCCTATTATTTTGATTACTCTATTTTCTAGGTAATCAATGTGGCAGTCAATTCCTATACTTAAAAACACATATATTTGTGAAAAGACAGCAAAGAATCGCCGATTTACCAATCTTATGGCGCTAGACACCGCCAATTCGTATAGATAAACTCACAAAAAAATATGAGGGCAACATGACCATTAATAGCAAATTAGATCAACTTGGGATTTTGATTCCTGATGCGCCTGCTCCTGCGGCAAATTATGTTCCTTGGGTAATAAGTGGCAATTTACTCTATATTTCTGGCCAAATCTCCAAAGATGGCGATGATTTGTTAACTGGAAAATTGGGCGATGTTGTCTCTGTTGAGCAAGGCCAAGCTGCTGCAAGGGTTTGTGCGATCAATATAATGGCACAAGCCAAGGCTGCTCTAGGTGATCTTGAACGTGTCGCTCGCGTTGTGAAACTCGGAGCTTTTGTAAATTCAACATCCGAATTCACACAACAACCACAAGTCATAAATGGCGCATCAGATCTGATCGTTGAAGTTTTTGGCGAAAAAGGGAAGCATACACGCTCGGCCGTCAGCTGCCCATCACTTCCATTCGGCGTAAGTGTTGAGATAGATGCGGTGCTTGAGATTGAACAAGATTAACTCAGCCTTATTGGAGCGCCCGATCACGCATCGCGGCCTTCATAACAAAAATAAAAATATCTATGAAAATAGTCGCTCTGCCTTTCAAGCTTCTATAGAATATAGCTTACCTATAGAATGTGACATCCAATGTTCGAAAGATGGTAAAGCTGTCGTTTTTCACGACAAGATGCTGGACAGGCTGACCAACCGAACTGGTTCAGTTAATGCTCTTAATCTTAATGAAATTACTCAGATAAAGCTTGGGCGTTCCGAGGACTATATTCAATCCTTCAAGGACTTCCTTTCACAAGTGGATGGCAAAGTACCACTTCTCATTGAGATAAAGGATCAATCAGGAGAGCTGGGTCCAAAGCTTGGTGGATTTATGGATGATCTGGTTAAGAGCCTGCTCGCCTATAATGGTGCATATGCAATCATTTCATTCAATCCATATATGATCGCTTATTTGCGCAAGGCAATGCCAAAGGCATGTCTAGGCTTAGTTACCGATGATTTTTTATCACAAGCATGGTCATATATCCCGCAAGACCGAGCAGAGAGATTAAATTCGCTAGCGGAAATCCCCGATTTAGACATCGACTTTGTTTCACATAATTGGAAAGACTTACAGCGCGTTGAGCATCTCAAAATTCCAAAGCTATGTTGGACAGTTAAATCTCCATCTGATGAAATTATGGCTCGAAAAATTGCCGATAATATTACTTTCGAACAATACATGCCCTTAAACCAATGACATTAAATTTCGAAATTATCGATAATGTATCACAAATATCGCCGACTGAATGGGATATGCTTACTGATAATGAGATTTTTGGATCGCATGCTTTTCTAAATGCCCTAGAAGTTTCCAAAAGTGTTGGAGAGGGAACAGGTTGGCAGAGCGCTCATCTGGTTGCGTATGATAATAAAGACATCGTTGGTGTGATGCCTCTTTGGGTGAAATCACACAGCTACGGTGAATATGTTTTTGACCATGCATTTGCAGATGCATATGAACGCAGTGGTTTGGATTATTACCCAAAACTTCTTGCGGCAGCTCCCTTCACACCCGTCAATGGTAAGCGCATTTTTGCAAAAAACGATAAAATCCGAGATGAACTTCTTGAGGCATCCTTGAATATTGCAAAACAAAATGGATTCTCATCGATGCATGTGAATTTTGCAACCGATACGCCCAACGAGAATTGGCTTGAACGTCATAATATCCAATATCATTTTTACAATCGCGAATATGAAACTTTCGATGATTTGTTGAACGCATTATCTTCTTCCAAGCGTAAAAATATCCGCAAAGAGCGTGCGCAAGTCGCGGCAACTGATCTAAATATCAAAACCAAAATCGGTGTTGATATCACTCAAACAGATTGGGATTGTTTTTGGGAATGCTATCAAGATACAGGTGCACGAAAATGGGGGACGCCATATTTGACACGCCGTTTTTTCGATGAAATATCAAGCACTATGGCTAAGAAAATCGTAATGTTCGTTGCCTATGAAGATGAAAAACCGATCGCATGTGCGCTCAATTTTCGTGAAGAAAATCGTCTCATAGGCCGCTATTGGGGATGTCTTGCTGAATATAAATTCCTTCATCTTGAATTATGCTATTATCAGGCAATCGACTTTGCGATCCTTCATAAAATTCCCCTGATTGAAGCGGGGGCACAAGGTGAGCATAAAATCGCACGTGGTTATGAACCTGTCATAACGAAAAGTTATCACAGCTTCATACATCCAGAATTTCATAAAGTTATTGATAGATTCATTCGTCAGGAACGTTCAGGAATAGCAGCCTATCTTGAGGATGCGCGCGCACATCTACCCTATAAAAAGGAAACGAGCTGATGCGAATTATCGGTGGAAAATGGCGCGGCACAAAACTCGTCGATATTGGTGAAGGCGATGCAAATGCCCATCTGCGCCCCTCATCTGATCGCGCTCGTGAAACAATTTTCAATGTTCTCAACAATCCTAAATTTTCAAATGCGCCGAAAAATATGCGCGTTGTGGATGTTTTTGCTGGAACAGGTGCACTCGGAATTGAAGCCTATTCGCGCGGCGCAGCTCACGTCGCATTTATTGAAAATGGGGTGAAATCACTCAAATTCTTACGCGAAAATTGCAAAAAATCCAGCTCCGAATTTAGGCCTCAAATTGAAACTATTGACGCGCTTAACATTCCTCAAAACACATCAGAGCCATTTGACCTCATATTCATGGATCCACCCTATGGCAAAGAACTAGGCGAAACAGCTATAAATGGATTATGGAATATGCAATGGATAGCAGCAGGCGCAACAGTTATATGGGAAGAAGATAGGCGGCCAATTGCCCCGAAATTTCTTGTTCAAATAGACGAACGCAAAATCGGAAAAGCGATTATAGGCTTTTACAAAGTTAAGGAAGGATCACATCATGGATGAACAAGACGAAACCGTAAAAGCTATTAATGAACTCGCGGCAGAAGTTAAAAAGCTGAATACCCAAAGATTTTTTGCAGCTCACAACTCATGGCTAGGGCTTGCGTTCTTCAATCTCGTTCGTGGTTTGATGTTTGGCCTTGGGTCCTTTTTGGGCGCTACGATCCTTGTCTATATTTTAATTCAGCTTCTTGGCCGCATTGATTTCATCCCCATCTTAGGTGATTGGGCACAACAAATCGCAAACATTATTCAATCCGAATGACGCTATTTTTTTGAACGTGATTTGAATTTGTCAAATCGCCCTAGATTAGACAAAACAAATTTGCTGATCACAGGCGTAAATATGCCAAGCGCCTTATTGCCACGCATAAAGTTCCAGCCAGATATGGCGGCCATAAATGCCCCGCAAACATCGACGATCAAATCCCACATCGTGTCGACAAGACCCGATTTTTGCATTTTCAAACCAAATATTTGATCCATTGCAAATTCAAAGATTTCCCAAATCACACCAATCATGACAGCAAAGGAAAACGCCAATAGCGCAACAATCCATGCAGAATGAGAGCTGCGATCTCCACCGATCAACGTGAACACAATGGCAAAACCAATCAAACCAAAGCCGACAGCAGAACCTGTATGCAAGACCACATCCCACCACCAAAACTTATTATAAAAGTCAAAAACTTCACCAAGAAAAAGTGTGGCGATAATAAAGAATACGACTGCTGCAACAAAATATTTTGGAACGCTTATTCCTGAATAGCGCTCGAAGAATATTGGTAAAAAACTCGCGGCAAGAACGGTAAATGCCATAAATGCCGAACCATAATCATCAAAATATGCGGCAATACATCCAGATGCCGCGAGCAGTCCCCACATATAAAATGTGATTCTTGATTGTGATTTAATGGCTTCTATTGTTCGTGAGTTTTTCATACCCTACTCCTATATTATCGAGCTTCCTCAAGCCCTTTTCGCGCCAGCTCATCTGCCAGCTCATTGCCCTCATGCCCAGCATGTCCTTTTATCCATTGCCACGTTACTTTATGCATTGCAACGGCTTCGTCAAGCCGCTGCCATAGCTCCACATTTTTAACGGGTTTTTTCGCAGCCGTTTTCCAGCCATTTTTTTTCCAACCCATGATCCATTTGGTCATACCATCTTTCACATAAACGCTATCGGTTATGATCGTGATCTCGGTATGCCGTGATAATATCTCAAGACATGAAATCGCAGCCATCAACTCCATGCGATTATTGGTCGTATCAGCTTCACCACCGCAAAGCTCTTTTTGTTTTGTAATCTCGCCATTTTTCATAGCACGCAAAACAACACCCCAACCACCAGGGCCTGGATTTCCTGAGCAGGCTCCGTCGGTATATGCAATATATTCAATCATTCTTTATCGCCCTTATAACCACAAATGAATCATTTGTTCCTGCGCAACCTATTTCTAATCCTTCAACAATATTGAGCACATCAAACCCCACATCCAAAAGCAGGCCCTTGAGTTCGTCGACTGAAACATATGTATATAATCGATCTAAGCTATCGCGCTCAGTATTTTCACCAACTTTCATCGCAATATGAAAAACACCTTTGCTATGCAATGCCGTATATATTGAGCCAAGGTAACGCGGTAAATTTTCGCGTGCTGTGTGAAGGAGTGAAAAATTCGCCCATACACCATCATAAGTATTGACCATATCTAGTTCATCAAATGTCAGCTTTCGTGCTCCAATGTTATACCTGACATTTGCAAGATCGATCATAGCTTGAGAGGCATCAACAGGATCAGGCTTAAACCCCTTATCACGCATATAAGCTGATGCCTGAGCTGGCCCACAACCCAGATCTAGAACACTTCCACCTTCAGGTAAAAGCGCCATAAACGCCTTAAGGTTATCGCTCTCTGCATTGGAATGGGTCAATTCTGCATAACGCTCCGCAGAGCCATCATAAAAGGAAATTGTCTTGGCATCAGGCATTATATTTCAACATATTTGAATGAATTAAATTGCTTCGCGCAAAACGCGCGGAACCTTAAATTCCACATTTTCTTTTGCTGTTTCAACGATCTCAAGATCAACATCAAAACGAGCACGTGCCGCCTCAATCACCTCATTCACGAGAACTTCAGGAGCCGATGCACCAGCCGTCACAGCAAGTGCTTTCATAGCTTCAAGGCGTGACCAGTCAATATCAGATGCTCGTTGAACCAAGAAGGAGCGGTTACAGCCATGTGCATTCGCCACTTCAACCAAACGCATTGAATTTGACGAATTTGGTGCGCCAATAACAAGTAAAGCATCCACACGGCTTGCCACTTCTTTAACAGCCGCTTGGCGATTTGTGGTGGCGTAACAAATATCTTCTTTATGCGGGCCGACAATATTTGGGAAACGTTTATTGAGAGCCGCAACAATTTCAATCGTATCATCAACGGACAATGTCGTTTGGGTGATATAGGCAAGCTGATCGGTATTTTTTGGCGCAATTTTTGCAACATCATCAACATTCTCAACCAGAATCACTTCGCCTTCGGGCAGTTGACCCATAGTTCCAATTGTTTCTGGGTGGCCTTTATGGCCGATCATGATGATCTGATATTTATTTTGAGCATGACGTTCGGCCTCTATATGAACTTTAGAAACCAATGGGCAAGTTGCATCTACATAAATCATATTTCGTTCTTGGGCCGCAGCAGGCACCGATTTTGGCACACCATGCGCCGAAAAAATAACTGGCCGATCCGTCGGGCACTCATCAAGTTCATCAACGAAAACTGCGCCCTTAGCACGCAACTCATCCACAACGAATTTATTATGAACGATTTCGTGGCGCACATAAACAGGCGCACCCCATTTTTCGATCGCCAATTCTACAATTTTTATTGCACGGTCAACACCCGCACAAAAACCGCGTGGCGCTGCTAGAAATATTTTTAATTTTGGCTTCACAATGAACCTGTATTTAGCTTTTAAACCTCAGCTTTTACAGGTTCACTTAGTTCACGACCAATCAGACCCCGAAGATCATCCAGTTCAATAAACTCATCTGCTTGCCTGCGCAGCTCATCCGCTATCATAGGCTGCGAAGAGCGCAATGTCGACACTACAGAAACGCGAACACCTTGGCGCTGTAGTGATGCCACGAGTGGTGTATAATCTCCATCACCAGAGAACAGAACGATATGATCTATATTAGGTGCATGTTCCATGGCGTCTACAGTAAGCTCCACATCCATATTGCCTTTGATTTTTCGGCGGCCAGTGGAATCTGTATACTCACGTGCAGTTTTGGTACGCATATAATAACCATTATAATGCAACCAATCGACCAAAGGGCGTATCGGTGAATAATCATCATTTTCTAATAGTGATGTGTAGTAAATCGCGCGCGTTAAACGACCTCTTTTCACAAATTCACTGCGTAACATTCGATAATCGATATCAAATTGTAGGGCTCTAGAGGCTGCGTATAAATTTGCACCATCTATAAGTAGAAGTAGCTTCTCTTCTTTGTAAAACATTCGCACCAATTTCCTTTTGTGAATTTTTCTCTTTTCCAGCTGTACATCATCACATAAACTTGAGTTAATTAGTATACCATTTATAATCAAAATCATAGGCGCCAGCCAGATAATTGGTTAGCGAATTAACCTTTTGTTAAATAATGTTGGGAGTTTTGAAATAATATGTCGAAACAAATTGCTGTAGTCGCCCTAGGGTTGAATAATTCGGATGTGCAATCTGAACTGATAGATAAAAGCGAATCAATTTCGCAATGCTTTAGCGCAAGTGAAAGCATAAAGCGCAGCTCACTATTCGCGACCCCTGCATTTCCAAAAGGATCTGGGCCTGATTATATCAATACAGTCATTATGTTGGAAACCGATCTTACACCAGAAATGCTGCTTGAAAGACTACATAGAATCGAAAATTCATTTCACCGTGATCGCCCATATAGATGGGCACCGAGAAGCTGCGATCTTGATCTCATTTTTTATGAACAAGCCATCTTACCAAGCAAAGCGGAGTTTAAAAAATACGCTGATTTTACGACTGAGCAAGCCATGGAAACCACACCCGATGAATTGATATTGCCACATCCACGCCTTCATGAGCGCGCATTTGTGCTGGGCCCTTTGCGTGAAATTGCGCCTGATTTCATTCATCCCGTATTTCACAAAACTGTCGAAGAGCTGTGGCTAGAGCTTCCGCAAGAGCAGCGCAATGAGATCCGCAAGTTAACATAAACGAAATTCGTCTTGATATATATAGCCATTTGGGCTAAATGACTGCTTTAATTCCTAGACATAAAGAGAGATAGCCCATGGCACGAGTAACAGTTGAAGATTGCGTTGATAAAGTTCCAAACCGTTTCAATCTCGTCATTACGGCTGCACATCGTGCACGTCAACTCACGCAAGGCGCTCCATTAACTGTTGAACGTGATAATGACAAAAACCCAGTTGTGGCTCTTCGCGAAATCGCTGATGAGACAATTACAGGTGAAGCCATGCGCGAATCACTTATTGAGAGTTTCCAAAGCCAAATCGAAGTTGACGAGCCACAAGACGACGAAATGTCTGCTCTGATGACCAACGAAGTTGAAGATAAGCCTGAAGAATCGCAAAGTGAGGAAGATTATCTTCGCGCACTTTTGGATGCTCAGCGCTAAAAGTAATTGTCTAGCGAACACGCTCTTAATGTACAGCCTGTCACCGAACTCATAGAATTGGTTCGGGCTTACAATCCGAGCTGCAATGCTGCCCTCATTGAAAAAGCCTATGAATTTGGCAAAGCTGCTCATGATGGGCAGTTTCGTAAATCTGGTGAACCATATTTCAATCACCCAATTGAAGTTGCCAAGCTTCTTGCAGAAATAAAGCTCGACGACACATCAATCATTACCGCGCTGCTTCATGATACAATTGAGGACACGGGTGTTGGCTTCAATGATGTCACACGTGAATTTAGCCTTGAGATTGCAGAGCTGGTTAATGGCGTTACGAAACTCACTAATCTTCAACTTGGCGCAACCCAAAGTGCTGAAGTTGAAAATTTACGTAAACTTCTTATTGCCGTCTCAAAAGATGTTCGGGTTCTACTTGTGAAGCTTGCCGATCGGCTACATAATATGCGCACCATAAAAGCAATGAGACCTGAAAAGCAGCGCCAAAAGGCCCGCGAGACCATGGATATATACGCACCGCTGGCTGGTCGCATGGGTATGCAATTTCTGCGCGACGACCTCGAAGACCTATCCTTTCAAGTTCTTAATCCTACAGCACGCGAATCGATTTTGCGAAAATTTGTAAAATTACGTGCCGAACATGGTGATGTGCTACCTGAAATTTTAAGCGATATTCGTGAAGTATTTTTGAAAGCAGGGATTGACGCACAAGTTACAGGTCGCGAAAAACGTCCGCACTCCATTTGGCGCAAAATTCAAAATAAAGGCGAAGGCTTTGAGCGTCTATCGGATATTTATGGATTTCGGGTGATCACAGAGAATCATGATGATTGCTATCGGGCTCTTGGCTCTGTCCATTCGCGCTGGGCGGCTATTCCCGGGCGTTTTAAAGATTATATTTCACAACCCAAATCAAATGGTTATCGTTCTATTCATACAACAGTGACAGGCAGAAATGGGCGCCGCGTAGAATTCCAGATTCGTACCCGCCAGATGCATGTTGTGGCTCAATCGGGTATTGCCGCTCACTGGTCTTATAAAGACGGTGCGCCAGTCAAGAACCCCTATAAAGTTGACCCTACAGGCTGGCTCAAACAGCTCAATGAAGGGCTGATCGAGCATGATGATGACGAAGAGTTTATTGAGCATTTTAAACTTGAAATGTATTCCGATCAGGTCTTTGTCTTTTCGCCAAAAGGCAAAGTCGTGAGCCTGCCGCGTGGCGCAACTGCCATTGATTTCGCTTATGCAATTCATACAAATGTCGGCAATCATGCTGTAGGTGCGCTCATTGACGGGCAACGTATGCCGCTTTCAACAGCCCTCCGCAATGGCCAAACCATTCACATCACTCAAGCTGATGCGGCGCGTCCACAAGAAAACTGGAGGCAGGTTGCGAAAACAGGCCGTGCTAAAGCAGCTATTAAACGGGCGTTTAAAACTGAAAAACGTGACAGTGATATAGAACTTGGCAGATCGATTGCGGAAGTCTCTCTATCACTTATCAACAAAAGCCTTACCGAAAAAATCTTGGTCGCTGCTGCGCAGGCTTGTGGTTATACAAGTTCCGATATGCTTCTCGAAGCCCTAGGCTGTGCTGAAATATCTGGAAAAAAAATGATATCCGAGCTTTATCCAGAGCTTGCTCATGATCTCCAATATGACACAGATCCCGTTGCTCTTCCTCCCATGATGGGGCGCTCCCCCGCATATTCAAGCAAGCCTGGCCAATGTTGCCTGCCTTTGCCGGGTGATCGAATCATCGGAATTGGTCAAAAAGGTCAGGGCATTCTTTATCATATTGTTGATTGCAATGAGCTTGGTAAATTTGAAGATGATGAAGATACGCAATGGGTTGATTTAAAATGGCCTAGCGATTTGGCTGGTGCGATTTATCCGTCACGTATATTCGTCACAATGGCAAATGATTCAGGTGTACTAGGTCGTGTCTGCACAATAATTGGAGAGAATCATGCCAATATCGAGCAGGTCGATTTTGTTGACAGACGCCCCGATTACTATAGCATAATCATCGAACTATCCGTGCGCGATAATGAACATTTGGTTCATATTATTTCTGCATTAAAGCTCGACAATGCAATTTCAGAGGTCATACGTCATCGTAAAACACTTAGTGAGGGGGAAATCTCAAATGCTTAGACTTGGCTTAAATATTGATCATGTCGCAACCATTCGCAATGCACGCGGCGGATTACTACCCGATCCCGTTCGCGCCGCAGAAATTGCGCAAGCATCAGGCGTCGTCGATGGCATTACCGCCCATTTGCGCGAAGATCGCCGCCATATAACAGATCGCGACATCGAACGACTTGTTGAAATGCTGAACATACCACTTAATTTTGAGATGGCTGCAACACCCGAGATGCAAGCTATTGCCCTTAAGCACACCCCTCACGCTGTTTGCATCGTTCCTGAAAAACGTGAAGAGCGCACAACTGAAGGCGGGCTGGAAGTTGCTCGTGAAGAAAATCAACTCGCTCACTTTATTGCCCCCCTCAAAGAGGCTGGATGCCGCGTTTCTATATTTATTGCGGCCGATAAACGTCAGATCGAGGCCGCTCATCGTATTGGTGCACCTGTCATTGAAATTCACACAGGCGCATATTGCGATGCGCATGCCGAAGGCCGTTTTGAAGATCGTGATCGTGAGCTTGCGCGCATACAAGATATGGCCAATTTTGCAAAAAGCCTTGGTCTAGAGGTTCATGCGGGTCATGGGCTAACTTATGATGACGTGACGCCAATCGCCGCGATCCCTGAAATAAAAGAGCTCAATATTGGGCATTTTTTGATTGGTGAGAGCATTTTTATTGGACTTGATCATGCTGCCAAAAAAATGCGCGCCATTATGAATGAGGCCCGTAAATAGTTTTTCGTTAACAATATCTTAGCGATAAAAAATGGTATTTATGCCGAGCGCCCTTGACATTCATATGCGAAAACGCCCATTTCTGCCACAAGAATAAGGAAATCAAATGGCCGTTGTCGTCGTCGAATCACCCGCAAAAGCGAAAACCATCAATAAATATTTAGGATCAGATTATACCGTTCTGGCTTCATTTGGCCATGTGCGCGACCTATCTTCAAAAGAAGGATCTGTTGATCCCGATAATGATTTTGAAATGGTTTGGGAAGTCCCAACGACCAGCTCAAAACACGTAAAAGCAATCACAGATGCCCTTAAAAAAGACAACAAACTGATTCTCGCAACCGACCCTGACCGCGAGGGAGAAGCGATTTCTTGGCATCTTTATGATGTTTTGACGAAGAAAAAAATTATCAAAGCTGACACTGAGGTTGAGCGGGTTGTGTTCCATTCGATCACAAAAAACGCTGTGACCGAAGCAATGGCGCAACCACGACAAATTGATAAACCGCTTGTCGATGCCTATCTTGCGCGCCGCGCTCTGGACTATCTTGTGGGTTATAATCTGTCGCCATTGCTATGGCGCAAATTGCCGGGTGCGCGCTCTGCCGGGCGTGTGCAATCCGTTGCATTGCGCCTTATTGTCGAGCGCGAAAGTGAGATCGATGCATTTTTGCCAACCGAATATTGGAGCATCCAAACTGCTCTTCAATCTCCACGCGGTGATGGATTTGTTGCAAAACTTACGCATCTTGATGGCAAAAAACTTACACGCGATAGCATCGCTAATGAAGCCGCGGCCAATGAAGCCGTCAAGAAAATTAAATCTGCACCTATTGTTGTTGCTAATGTTGAGGCGAAACCACAAGCGCGATACCCAGCACCTCCCTTTATGACCTCGACACTTCAACAAGAAGCCAGCCGTAAATTTGGCATGGGCGCGCGTCAGACCATGTCCGCAGCTCAACGTCTTTATGAAGCTGGTTACATTACTTATATGCGTACGGATGGTATCAATATGGCACCAGAGGCAATCTCGGCGGCGCGCACATATATCAAAACGCAAATCGGTGAAGATTATCTTCCCGAGAAGCCAAAATATTATAAGAATAAAGCCAAAAACGCTCAAGAAGCGCACGAGTGCATTCGCCCAACAGATATGTCTGTTTCACCGAGCAAGGTTGGAGCAAAAGAAGCTGATCAGAAAAAAGTTTATGAGCTGATTTGGAAGCGTGCGATTGCATCTCAAATGAACGAGGCGCGTTTTGAGCGCACATCAGTTGATCTTGAAACAGAGAACAAATTGGCGACATTGCGCGCAACGGGTCAAGTGCTCTTATTTGATGGGTTTTTGAAACTTTACTTTGAAGGCCGCGATGATGATGTCGTGGATGATGATGATAAATCACTCCCGCTCATTCGCGAAGATGACACCATAAAACGCGGCGATGTCAAACCTGAGCAGCATTTCACTCAACCGCCAGCGCGCTTTTCTGAGGCCAGCCTCATTAAACGCATGGAGGAGCTTGGCATTGGTCGTCCTTCTACATATGCATCAATCGTGACTACGATCCAAGATCGTGAATATGTGCGCAAAGAACAAAACCGCATGATCCCTGAAGACAAGGGCAAACTTGTGATTATGTTCCTTGAAAGCTATTTCCCACTTTATGTGTCATATGATTTCACAGCTAATCTTGAAGACGATCTTGACCGTGTTTCAAATGGTGATCGTGAGTTCCAAGAGCTTCTTCGCAATTTTTGGACTGACTTTAAAATCGCAGTTGATGGCACTGCTGAAATCCGCGTGACCCATGTGATTGATAAGGTCAACGAAATTTTCGGCCCTGCTATCTTTACTGAAAAAGAAGATGGTTCAAACCCACGAAAATGCCCTCAATGTGATGAAGGCATGATCTCTATTCGTCTCTCCAAGGGCGGTGAAATGTTCATTGGTTGTGGGAATTATCCAGAATGCCGCTACACACGCTCCATCACGCAAGGTGAAGGCGAAGACGGCATTGACGGCTCTGATGGCAAGTTTCTTGGCATGGATGGTGAGGACAAGATTTCACTCCGCCGTGGTCGCTTTGGCCCTTATGTTCAACGTGGTGAAGACGAAAAACCACCGCGCAGCTCTGTGCCTAAAGGAATGGACTTATCAACGGTCGACCTTGAAAAGGCACTGGCACTTTTATCTCTTCCGCGCGAAATCGGTGTACATCCTGAAGATGGCGAAAAGATCGAAGCCAGTATTGGTCGATTTGGTCCTTATGTGAAGCATGGGAAAGTCTATGCCAATATTAAAGACCCTGAAGAAGTGTTCACGATTGGCATCAACCGCGCCATTGATCTTATCGCTGAGAAAGTTTCTCGCGGCGGAGCGCGCACAGCCGCCAAACCATTAAAGGTCTTGGGCGATCACCCTGATGGTGAGCAAATTGCGCTCTTTGATGGTCGTTATGGCCCTTATGTCAAATGGCAAAAAATCAATGCAAGCCTACCTAAAACCATGGATGCTGATAGCATTAATTTTGATGATGCGCTTGAGTTGATTAATGCGAAAGCGGCAAGCAAAGGCAAAAAGAAGCCAGCGAAAAAAGCAGCTGCTAAGAAGAAGCCTGCGGTCAAGAAAACGGCTGCTAAAAAACCTGTCGCCAAAAAGACAGCTGCGAAAAAGGCGCCAGCCAAAAGAGCAGCGCCGAAAAAATCTGCTGCTAAAACGGATGGTGATGAGCCTGATCTCATTGAATAATCGTGCAACTCTCATCGAGAGCATATCAAAGGATATCCAATGAGCAAGCTTCCCTCCCTTAAGCAGATCGAAGAATGGATCACCGAAAATCCTGAGGCATCTTCGCGGCGTGATATTGCGCGGGCATTTGGCTTAAAATCCAACGACAAAGCTGCCTTGGTTGATTTATTACGCAAGCTAAAAGCCAAAAACTCAACACCGCAAACATCTTACCAAGCCGCTGAGATCGTTGAAGTGACGCCTGAAGGCGAAGGCGTTGCTGTTCTTCATAATTCTGAAGAGCTTGTGCGCATACCCAATCTTGGTGCACTTTTTGGCACGGGTGACGAAGTGCTTCTTCATATTGGTGAGAATGGTGCAAGGGTTGTTCGGAAAATCGACCGAGAACGCCCGACATTTGTCGCTCGTTTTGAAGATGATCGCGAAGGCGGTAAGCTAGTCACTGTCAACAAAGGCCGCAATCAGGAATACAAAGCCAATACAAGCAAGCATAAGCTTGAAACCGGAGATCTCGTTGTTGCGGAACTTGTTCCAACTAAAAAAATCCGTAAAAAATTTGCCCGTGAAACAGCGCGCATTATTTCAGTAATTGGGAATATGAAAGATCGCCATATTCTTTCGCAGCTCTCGATTGAAGAATATGGATTATCGGATAAATTCTCTGATAAGGTCGAAGCCGAAGCCAAATCTGTTATCCCCGCTGATGTGCCGCGCGAAGACCTGACGGGATTACCATTCACAACGATTGATCCCCATGATGCACGTGATCATGATGATGCAATTTATGTAGAGCCTTGGGGCGAAGGCTTCCGTTTATATGTTGCAATTGCAGATGTAGCCGCATTTGTGCGCGAAGGATCCGCGCTTGATGGTGAAGCTCTTGCGCGTGGCAATTCGGTATATTTCCCTGATCGTGTTTTGCCCATGTTGCCAGATCATCTCTCAGGCGATCTTTGCTCACTCCATGAAAATGTTGTACGTCCCGTGATTTTTGTGGCTATGGATATTAACAAACACGGCCGCAAAATGGAGCATCGTTTTGGGCGTGGAAATATTTCATCGCGTGCCTCTCTAGCTTACGAAACCGCTCAAGCAATCGAAGATGGGGAATACACAGGACAAAGCCGAGAAATTCAAGATCAAATAAAACTCTTATTTAAATGCTACCGCGCTATGGCCAAAGCCACACTTGCCCGTGGTTCCCTCCATCTTGATTTGCCCGAACGCAAAATTGAACTTGGCGAAGATGGGCAGATCAAAAACATCGGACAACGTGATCGCCTTGACGCCCATAAGCTCGTTGAAGAAGCGATGGTCATGGCGAATGTGGCGGCAGCACAAAGTCTTGAAGCGCAAAAAACAGCTCTGCTTTACCGCATCCACGAAGATCCAAAACCTGAGAAGGCAGAAGCGCTCCGATTAATCGCGAAGGCCGCAGGATATAAAATCAGCCGCGGCGATGGTATCTCAAGTCAAGCCATCAACGCACTTCTTGATCACGCGGCCAAATATGACAATTCCGAAGCCATATCGATGCAAGTTCTTCGCTCGCTTCGCCAAGCGCAATACTCGCCACAAAATCTGGGACATTTTGGTTTGGCCTTGAAGCGATATGCCCATTTCACATCTCCCATCCGCCGCTATGCTGATCTTGTTGTGCACCGCGCGCTTGTTGCCGCTTTCGATCTTGGGGAAGATGGCCATGTCTATGATGACCAGCAACTTGATGAGATTGCAGGACATATTTCAAGCACCGAGCGCACCGCCATGCAAGCCGAGCGTGATACCAATGACCGCTATGTCGCCCAGTTTTTGCAAAGCCATCTTGATAAAGAACTCGAAGGGCGTATTTCAGGTGTCTCCAAATTTGGCTTCTTTGTAACGCTTAATGAAACCCATGCTGACGGGTTTGTGCCATTGCGTCTTCTTGGTGATGATCAATATTTTCTTGATCGTGCGAAAGACATTATTCGCGGCAAGCGCACGGGTCGTGTCTTTAAAATCGGGCAAGAAGTGCTGGTGAAAATCTTTGAAACCAATGCGCTTTCTGGTGGTATCGAAATGACAATGCTCGCCCATGAGGGCAAACCAATGGACACACGTTCACCACGAAAGAAGTTCTCGCGATCAAAGAAAAAGAAGTTCAAAGGCAAAAAGAAATAATACTTTATTTTAGCTCAGCAAGTTTTGAACGCGCGCAAAGCTATCTGGCGGCTCAGAAGCAAAACGAACCTCTTCACCTGTTCGTGGATGAATGAAACCAAGCTCGGCAGCGTGTAAAGCTTGGCCATCAAGAGTATCGATCGCATCTTTGAGTTCGGCATCAATATTGTTTGAGAGATGGCGCGCGCCTTTTCCGTATAATGGATCACCCAAAAGTGGATGGCCGATATGGGTCATATGAACGCGAATCTGGTGCGTACGTCCCGTCTCCAAACGACATTCCACGAGCGCTATTGTTTCGCTGGCATCAGGTTTTATTGGGCGTATATAAGTCACGGCACGTTTGCCATCTTCAACCACCGCCATGCGCAAACGATCATGGGGATGGCGATACAAAGGCAGATCAACTTTGATGTCACCACCTTGCGCACTAACGCCCTTCATGCCCATCACTTTTGCGCTCCCAAGACTAGGCACCCCAAAACATATTGCGCGGTAAACACGATGAATACTATGAGCGCGAAACTGCAATCCCAGACCTTCATGTGTATGGTCATTTTTCGCAACAACGAGCAATCCAGAGGTTTGCTTATCTATGCGATGCACAATACCAGGGCGCTCAACCCCACCAATACCCGACAGGCTTTCGCCACAATGATATAAAAGCGCATTGACCAAAGTCCCATCATCAGCACCGCGCGCTGGATGCACAACCATTCCTGATGGCTTATTCACAATAATCAAATCATCATCTTCAAAAACGATATCAAGTGGAATATTTTGAGCCATTGTTTCGAGTGCACGGCTGGCAGGCACGTCTATGCGGTAGCGCTCCGATGGTTCAACCTTGTGCTTGCTGTTTTTTATTGCGCCTTTGCCCTCTAGAAAAACCGCACCAGATTGAATAAGCTCTTGGAGTCGTGAACGTGAAAGTGTAACCCCATCAGGCATCAAACTTGATAGAACTTTATCGGCGCGATCATAAACACCTGCGGGAATTTCAATTTCTATAGAATGGGCTTCTGACATAAATATGACTTATCCAAACACGCAAGAAAGCACAATGGAGCAAGAGCTTCCGCAGCCCGCATGGTTAAAAATACTGCGTTATTTGGTGTTCGGGTTAATCATTGTGTCCATATTGGCGATGTTGACGGTCATATGGGCCGCATTTCAAATCACCAGCAAAACATCCACTATTGAATTGCCGACATCAATCACCCTGCCCAACGGTGATGCTCCAGTTTCCATCACAACGCTAAGTAATGGTGATTACATTATTGTGCATTCTTCAGGAGAAATGATTACGATGTTTGGTGCAGATGGTGAGATCAAAAGCAAGGCCCAATTCGAATGAGTGTGACTCCCGCCTTTTTGGATGAACTCCGTGCTCGCGTGCCCATCTCCGACTTGATTGGTAGATTTGTCACTTGGGATCAGAAAAAATCGCAGCCCGCCAAGGGTGACTATTGGGCGCCTTGTCCATTTCACAGTGAAAAAACGGCAAGCTTTCATGCAGATGATCGCAAAGGTTTTTATTATTGCTTTGGCTGCCATGAAAAAGGCGATGCGATTAATTTTCTCAAAACAAAAGCCAATATGGAATTCATGGATGCGGTGCGAGAACTTGCCTCAATGGCGGGTATGCCCATGCCCGAATATTCACCACAGGCCCGCGAAAAAGCCGATAGCAATGCACGGCTTGTGGATATGCATGAAAAAGCCGCGCAGTTTTTTGCGCTGAACTTGGCAAGTGCGGCAGGCACTCAAGCCCGCGAGTATCTAAGCGCCCAGCGTCAATTGAGCGCCAAAACCGTTTCTGAATTTGGTGTCGGATTTATCCAAAACGCCCGTGATGCGCTCACCATTCATCTGCGTGAAAAAGGCTTTACCGATGAAGAATTGGTCACAGGTGGGCTTTCGCTTACACCCGATGATGGCGGCGCCATTTTTGACCGTTTCCGCAACCGCATTATGTTTCCCATCAAAGATGGGCGCGGACGCGTTGTGGCCTTTGGTGGGCGGGCGATGGATCCTGCAGCGCGCGCTAAATATCTCAATTCAGCCGAGAGCCCGATTTTTCACAAAGGTCGCCAACTCTACAATCTTCACCAAGCTCGCAACCATGTGAAAGACGATAAGCATCTGATTATTGCCGAGGGCTATATGGACGTTGTCGCAATTGCACAAGCAGGATTTGAGCACAGCATCGCACCAATGGGGACAGCCATTACTGATGAACAGCTAGATCTCGTTTGGCGCATTGACCAAATGCCTGTTGTTGCGCTCGATGGTGATCAAGCAGGTCAGCGCGCCGCATTGCGGTTATGTGATCTTGCATTGCCGAAAATTGGCCCTGGCAAGTCTTTGCGATTTGCAATTATGCCAGCAGGTCTTGATCCAGACGATCTTATCAAAGAAAAAGGCGCGGCAGGTTTTGCGGAGCTGATCGCAAGCGCGAAACCCATGGTGGAAATGCTCTGGAAACAAGCGCTTGGCGATACGCCGCTCGACACACCTGAGGCGCGCTCTGATTTTGATAAGCGTTTGCGCGTAATTTTGGGCAAAATTCCTGATGCCAATTTGCGCGAACATTATAAATCTGATTTTTCAAACCGCAGACGTGATCTATGGAAGCCTGCGCCCAGCGTAACCTATTCATCTGCTGGCAAGGGCGCATTCAAGAAAAAATCAGTCACAACCAATTCCAAGCTCACCGCCCTTCTTTCCAAGCAAGGCTATGAAAACGACCTCAAAACGGCATTGGTATTAAAAACGGTATTATCTCATCCAAGCATCGCAGGAGATTTTATTGATGAAATCTCCGCGCTGAAATGCCTTGATCCTCAACTTGATGCACTGCGCCGTGAAATTGTTATTGGCTATGGTGATGTGCAAATCATCGAAAATATTGCATTAACGCCTAAAGTCGATTGTCTCAAACAATTCTCAACCCTTGATGCGCTTTCCATGACAAAAGCGAAAACACCCGACCGTGATGCCGCAAATGCATTGCGGGCGGAATTGATGCGGCAGGCGCAGAATCAATCGCTTGAAAATGAAATTGAACAAATTATGGGGGAAATCCGCATTAACGGAGCGAGCGAAGCGTTAAACAATCGTTTATCAGAAGCCATTAGTTTGCGGGAAAAACAGAAGAAGGATGGACAAGCGAATCAAATAGAAAGTGATGATAGTGCGAGTTTCCTTCGTCAGTTCCTTGAATCCGAGAGCTGGCGCAAGTAAAAGGATAAAAATAGTTGGTTTACCCTTGCGAATCAGTGATTCGCACCCAACATAGAGAATGAACGCAGGTGATTCGTTTCCATTCAAGGGAACCCAGAGGAATATAAGGAAGATAATGTCCGATAAATCCAACGAAAACGATCAAAACGACATGGGCGCTTTGGATATGAGCCAAGGTGCGGTCAAAAAGATGATCGCTGCGGCAAAAGCCCGCGGTTATGTGACGCTTGATGAAATTAATGAAATTCTGCCTTCTGGCGAAGTGAGTTCAGATCAGCTTGAAGATGTGATGTCGATCCTATCTGAAATGGGTATCAATGTTGTCGAGAATGATGACGACATGGACGAAAGCCAAGATGAAGACGACAGCGCATCATTTGGCGCAGAAGAAAGCGCCTCGCGCGCGCTTGTGGCAACGGGTTCTGGCGGTGAAGCTCTTGATCGCACTGATGATCCCGTTCGTATGTATCTTCGGGAAATGGGTTCGGTGGAACTTTTGTCTCGTGAAGGTGAGATCGCCATTGCGAAACGTATTGAGGCTGGCCGCAATACGATGATTTCTGGGCTTTGCGAAAGCCCCCTCACATTCCAAGCGATTACGATTTGGCGCGATGAGCTTCTCACTGACGAGATTATGCTGCGCGATATTATCGATCTGGAGACAAGTTTTGACGAAACGCTTGTGTCAGATGAAGAAGTCGCTGGGATGATGAGTGTTTCTGAGGCTGCTGAAGCGAAAGCTAAAGAAGCCAAGGAAAGTGCTGCACCTGCAAAAGATCCCGAAACCGATGCCGATGGCAATCCAATCGTTGATGAAGACGATGATGATGACGAGCAGGCAAATCTTTCCCATGCAGCAATGGAAACATCGCTAAAGCCACGCATTCTTGCCACATTGAATAAAATCGCATCCATGTATAGCGATCTTGCCGATATGCAAGATGACCGTATGGCTGCCACTGTTTCTCGCAAAGAAGTGTTCACGACCACACAAGAGATCGATTATCAAAAGCTTCGCAATCAAATCGTTGTTTTGGTGGATGGTTTGCATCTTCACAATAACCGTATCGAAGCTTTGATGGATCAGCTTTATGGCATCAACCGCCGTATGATGAGCATTGATAGCTCGATGGTGAAACTTGCTGATCAAGCGCGGATCAACCGTCAAGAATTTGTTGAATCCTATAAAGGCAACGAACTTGAAGCCAACTGGCTCAAAGAGGCATCGAATCGCAAAACGCGTGGCTGGAAAGAGCTTTCAGAAAAATTTGGTCCACAGGTTGACGCTTTGCGCGAAGAGATGAGCGCCATCGGATCATATGTAGGCATTGATATTTCAGAGTTCCGCCGCATCGTATCCCAAGTTCAAAAAGGTGAAAAAGAAGCCCGCCAAGCCAAGAAAGAAATGGTTGAAGCCAATTTGCGTCTCGTTATTTCGATCGCGAAAAAATACACAAACCGCGGCTTGCAGTTCTTGGATCTCATTCAAGAAGGTAATATCGGCTTGATGAAAGCGGTTGATAAATTTGAATATCGCCGTGGTTATAAATTCTCGACATATGCAACCTGGTGGATCCGCCAAGCGATTACGCGCTCTATTGCGGATCAAGCCCGCACAATCCGTATTCCTGTGCATATGATCGAAACGATCAACAAGCTTGTGCGCACATCACGTCAAATCTTGCACGAAATTGGTCGCGAGCCAACGCCAGAAGAATTGGCTGCGAAACTTCAAATGCCACTTGAAAAAGTGCGCAAGGTCATGAAGATCGCAAAAGAGCCAATTTCTCTTGAAACGCCCATTGGTGATGAAGAAGATAGTCAGCTCGGTGATTTCATTGAAGACAAAAACGCGATTTTGCCGCTTGATAATGCGATCCAAAGTAACCTCAAGGAAACGACAACGCGCGTGCTTGCATCGCTTACTCCGCGTGAAGAACGTGTATTGCGTATGCGCTTTGGCATTGGTGTGAATACAGATCACACTCTCGAAGAAGTTGGTCAACAATTCAACGTCACACGCGAACGCATTCGTCAAATTGAGGCGAAGGCACTCCGCAAGCTCAAACATCCAAGCCGTTCACGCAAGCTGCGTAGTTTCTTAGATCAATAAATTTTAAAAACGAATTCGGGAAATTAATATTATGAAACTTCTTCTACCGATTACAGCTGTCTTATTGCTAAGCGCTTGTGTCAATGATCCAAACTCACCATTTTACACAGGCACATCTACGAACACCTCTATAACATCTGTGGTTGAAAACGTGGCAACAGCAGTTCCTGATGTGGAAGACGTTACAGAGATCGTTGAAGCATCGACTGAAGCTGTTAGTGAAGAAGCTTCAACCTCAACAAGCCAATGCCTCACCTCTGATGTCCTTGCAAATGTCACATATTCTGTGATTCCAAAAGGCGCAAAAGGCATAGTTGAAAAATCTGGCGGCAATGAATATTTTGTCACTGGCGGAAAGCGCCACGATGTGACGAATGTGCCTTATAGCCTTACGAGCTGTTAAACAGCTTGCGTATAGTGTAGACATGCGCTATACGGGTCTCAAGCGGACATATTTTCGGATATGCCCCGAAAAATCGAATAGATCTAACGGGCCGCGCGCCCGTTTTTTTATTGTGGAGACACGCCTATGACCAGCATGGTCGCAAAAACACCAATCGATCGTAAGCTTGCCGCGATCATCAATGACGAGATCGAAGCACTCGGCTTTGAGCTTGTGCGCTTGCGTTTCCAAACGGGTGAGCGCCCGACCCTTCAAATCATGGCTGAGCGCCCTGATGGTGGGATTGAGGTTGATGAATGCGCTAAAATTTCAACGGCTGTATCAGCTATTTTAGATGTCGATGATCCCATTTCTGGTGAGTATGTGCTTGAAGTTTCAAGTCCCGGTATTGACCGCCCCCTAACCCGCCAAAAAGATTTCGATGATTGGCAAGGATATGATGCGCGCGTGACGCTTGAAACACCGATTGATGGCCAAAAGCGATTTCGTGGCGTTCTTACTGGTCTTGAAGATGGTGAAGTTTTGCTCAATCTCGAAAATGGCGACACGATCGGCCTACAATTTGACTGGATCGCCGAAGCTAAATTGGTGCTTGATGACAATCTCATCCGCGAATCTCTTAAGCGTTCACCTCAAAAAGACAAAATCGATGAGAATCAATTTGATGACATCATTGAAACCGAAAATCACACAACCGACAATGAAGAGGATTAACCCATGTCGATAACAAGTGCTAACCGTATTGAACTTTTACAAATCGCTGAATCTGTGGCGCGTGAAAAGCTTATTGAGCCAGAACTCGTTATTGAGGCTATGGAGGAAAGCTTGGCCAAAGCAGCGCGTTCACGTTATGGAGCTGACTTTGAAATCCGTGCGCATATCCACAGAAAAACGGGCGCTTTGACAATGACGCGTATTCGTACAGTTGTTGAAGAAGTTGAAGATCATTTCACACAGCTCACACTTGAAGAAGGCAAAGACATTCAGCCTGACGCTGAGATCGGCACCGAAATCATTGATCAACTTCCACCGCTGGATTTGGGTCGTATTGCCGCTCAATCGGCCAAGCAGGTTATTTTGCAAAAGATCCGCGAAGCGGAGCGTGATCAGCAATTCGAAGAGTTCAAAGACCGCGTTGGCACGATCATCAACGGCTCTGTTCGCCGTGTTGAGTATGGCAATGTGATTGTTGATGTGGGTCGTGGTGAAGCTATTTTGCGCCGTGATCAATTGATCAACCGCGAAATGTTCCGCCCAGGTGATCGCATTCGCGCTATCATCAAAGATGTCCGTCAAGAAAACCGTGGACACCAAGTTGTTCTATCTCGCACAGCCAATGAATTCCTTGTTGAACTTTACAAAATGGAAGTTCCTGAAATTTACGATGGTGTGATTGAGATCAAAGCCGTTGCACGTGATCCAGGCTCGCGCGCAAAAATTGGTGTTATCTCAAATGATAACTCTATCGATCCCGTTGGTGCCTGTGTGGGTATGCGCGGTTCACGCGTTCAAGCTGTTGTTGGTGAGTTGCAAGGCGAAAAAATCGACATCATTCCTTGGAGCGAAGACACAGCAACATTCCTTGTAAATGCTTTGCAGCCTGCTGAAGTGACTAAGGTTGTTCTCGATGAAGAAACAGGTCGCATCACGGTTGTTGTTCCTGATGAGCAGCTATCACTTGCAATCGGTCGTCGCGGTCAAAATGTGCGCTTGGCAAGTCAACTAACGAGCCTCGACGTTGAAATCATGACTGATTCTGAAGAGAGCGAAATCCGCCAGAAAGAACTTGCAGAGCGTTCAGAATTCTTCATCAAGGCGCTTGATGTTGATGAGATGGTTGCTCATCTTCTTGTTGCTGAGGGTTTCACCTCGCTTGAAGAGGTTGCTTATGTGCCTTTGGAAGAAATTGCAGATATTAACGGATTTGATGAAGATGTTGCAAAAGAGCTTCAAACCCGTGCCACAGAAAGCCTGAACACACGCAATGAAGCCGCGCTCGCACGCAGCAATGAGCTTGGCGTTAAAGAGGACCTTCATGCATTTGATGGTCTTTCACCAGTGATGGTTCAAAAACTTGCAGAAGATGGCATCTTATCGCTTGATGAGTTTGCAAAATGTGCCGATTGGGAGCTTGCAGGTGGTTACACAACTATTGATGGCAAGCGCGTTAAAGATGACGGACTTCTTGAAGAATTCGATGTGGGTCTTCCTGAAGCGCAAGAGCTTATCATGCGCGCGCGTTTGCAGCTTGGCATTATTACCGAAGCAGATCTTGCAAACGAAGAAGATGATGAAACTCTTGAAACTGCGCAGGGCAGTGAGGATGTTTAATATATGTCACGAGGTGGATCTAGAACCAAAGTAAGCGAAGAGCGCCGTTGCCTTGTTGAAGGCAGCGGGCAAGACCGCTTTGGTATGATCCGCTTTGTCCTCGGGCCTGATGGCGTGGTCACGCCTGATCTTGCCGAAAAGCTTGGTGGCCGTGGTGTATGGGTAACGGCCGATCGCGCGAGCATTAATACCGTAATTGCAAAAAATCTCTTTGCACGCGGTTTTAAAGAAGCCGCCAAAATTCCGGAAAACCTTATCGACATCATCGAGACGATGCTCGTTAAACGTCTCATCTCTGCAATCGCTATGGCCCGCAAGGGTGGCTTCGCAATCGCGGGCGCTGATCGCGTTAAGGAAAGCATGCAGTTTGGAAAAGCGCGCGTGCTTCTTCAAGCAAGTGATGGTTCTGAGCGCGAAAAACGGAATATTGGGGATAAAAGTGAGCTCAGCGGGGCTTTTGAATGTCTCACTAGCACCGAATTAGGCATGGCATTCGGACGTGAAACTGTGGTACATGCTGCCTTGACTAGCGTTGGGCTAAAAAATCGTGTAATTTATGAAGCTAATCGACTCTGCGGAATCCGCGTGTTAAACGCTTCTTCAGATCAAAAAGATAGATAGAAGGCAGACAGAACTTATGGCTGATCAAAACGACAATGGCGGAAAAACGCTTGGTATCAAAAGCGGTGCTGGCACTGTAAAACAGAGCTTTGCGCGTGGACGTTCAAAGCAGGTTGTTGTTGAAACAAAGCGCAAGCGAACAATAACAGTACCAGGGCGTGGCGGCGATGCGGGTGCTGCACGTGGTGGTGCCAGCAATATCAACTCAGCAGAAATCGAACGCCGCCGTAAGGCCGTTGAAGCTGCACAAGCACAAGAATCAGATCGCGCTGCTCGCGAAAAAGCAGATAATGAAGCACGCGAAGCTGAGTTGGCACGACTTCGCGCAGAAAAAGCCGCAGCACTGGAAAAAGAAGCTGCTGAAAAAGCGAAACGATTGGCTGCTGAAAAAGCGTCTCCTGAGGTTGAGACCAAAGCTGATGTTCCACCAGCAGCAGTTGTCGCACCGCCGAAAGTCGCTCCAAATCGTCCAAATTCGGCACCTGCTCGCCCAAACAAAGCGCCAGACCGTAAAGAAGAAGAGCGCAACGCGAAACCGAAAAATGCAGGTGGTGATGATCGTCGTCGTGGAAAGCTTACCATTTCGCAAGCTTTAAGCGGTGATCAAGCGCGTCAACGTTCCGCGGCATCTATGCGCCGCCGTCAAGAGCGAGAAAAGCGCAAAACGGGGAATCAAGATACGGGTCCACGTGAAAAAGTTATTCGTGATGTACAAATTCCTGACGCGATTACGGTTCAGGAACTTGCAAATAGAATGGCTGAGCGCGTTGCCGCAGTTGTGAAAGCATTGATGACAAACGGCATCATGGCAACACAAAACCAAACAATCGATTCAGACACAGCGACACTTATCGTTGAAGAATTTGGCCATAATGTTGTGCGCGTTTCAGACGCGGCGCTTGAAGAAAGTGTAACGCAAATTGAAGACAAAGCTGAGGATCTTGAGCCACGTTCTCCGATCATCACGATCATGGGTCACGTTGATCACGGTAAAACGTCTCTTCTCGACGCGATTCGCAAAACGAATGTTGTTTCTGGTGAAGCTGGCGGCATTACGCAGCATATTGGTGCTTATCAAATTACAACCGATGGCGGTGCATTGCTAACCTTCCTTGACACACCTGGTCACGCTGCGTTTACTTCAATGCGTTCACGCGGTGCGCAGGTCACGGATATTGTGGTTCTTGTTGTGGCTGCTGACGACAGTGTTATGCCACAAACAATCGAGGCGATCAAACACGCAAAAGCTGCTGAAGTTCCTATGATTGTTGCTATCAACAAAATCGACAAAGAAGGCGCAGATGTCAACAAAGTCCGCGCTGAGCTATTGCAGCACGAAGTGATCGTTGAAGCGATGTCTGGTGATGTGCTTGACGTCGAAGTTTCTGCCCTATCGGGTCAGGGTCTAGATACATTACTGGAAAACATTGCGCTTCAAGCCGAGCTGCTCGAGCTTAAAGCCAATCCAAATCGCCAAGCACAAGGCGCTGTTATTGAAGCGAAACTCGACATAGGCCGCGGTCCCGTTGCAACAGTTCTTGTCCAAACGGGTACATTACGCGTTGGTGATATTTTCGTTGTGGGTGAGCAATATGGTCGCGTACGCGCCCTCATTGATGATCAAGGCGCGCAAGTTAAAGAAGCTGGCCCATCACGTCCCGTAGAGGTTCTAGGCCTTCAAGGCACACCAGAGGCTGGCGACGTGCTGAACGTTGTTGATAATGAAGCGAAGGCTCGTGAAATCGCCGAATACCGCGCTCAACTGGCAAAAGACAAACGCGCTGCACAAGGTGCAGCCACAACACTTGATCAGCTTCTTGCAAAGAAAAAAGCTGATGAGGATGTTGCTGAGCTACCTGTTCTCGTTAAGGCCGATGTTCAAGGTTCTGCTGAAGCGATCACACAAGCGCTCGAGAAAATCGGCAATGATGAGGTTCGTGTCCGTGTACTCCACGCAGGCGTTGGTGCGATTACTGAGAGTGATGTTGGTCTTGCTGAAGCTTCACAAGCTGCAATGATCGGCTTTAATGTCCGTGCAAATTCTCAAGCACGTGAAGCTGCGAATCAAAAAGGAGTTGAGCTTCGTTACTACTCCATCATCTATGATCTGGTTGACGATATCAAAGCCGCTGCATCTGGCCTTCTTTCTGCTGAAATCAAAGAAACATTTATTGGTTACGCAGCCATTAAGGAAGTGTTCAAAGTGACTGGCGTTGGCAAAATTGCAGGTTGTGAAGTCACCGAGGGCGTTGCGCGTCGCGCTGCAGGCGTTCGACTGCTTCGTGATGACGTCGTTATACATGAAGGTAAGCTCAAAACTCTCAAGCGCTTCAAGGATGAAGTCAAAGAGGTTCACGGCGGTCAAGAATGTGGTATGGCGTTTGAAAACTACGAAGATATTCGTGTTGGCGACGTCATCGAGATCTTCACAAGTGAAGAGATCGAAAGATCACTATAAAACTCGCAAGTTATAGCGTTTTGCTCTTGACCTATTAAGCATTCAGCACTAAACACACGCCATTGGAGGGCCTATAGCTCAGTTGGTAGAGCAACTGACTTTTAATCAGTAGGTCACAGGTTCGAATCCTGTTGGGCTCACCAATAAAACCAAATGTGGATTGTCACCAGACATTTCCATTTTGGCGCATAGTTTGCCATTATTCTCACGAATGATTGCCATTATGACCAGATACAAAAAAAGCAGCGCATAAGCGCTGCTTTTTGGTTTTTAGTGTGGGAGTTTTTACCTTAGATCATGTGGGAGATCTGCACGCCGATAAATCATACTGAGATGTTTTGGAAATGGCATTTGATATATACCTTTCTTTTTCAATCGCGAACTCACATGTCTAGCCTGCATACCAACTTTATGTGCCAATAATCCCAGTGAAGCATGTTCTATTAAGAAGTCTTGGACGTCCTCTTCTTGAACCAATGTCGTTCGCTTTCCAGTTCTTGGGTGCGAATATGTTGTACTCGCAATAAGTTTGTACTTGATTAGATATGTCACTGTTTGCGTTGATATTCTCAGTCGTGACTTGAGAGTTGCTCGACAATACCCTTTCGGTTTTGGCAGCCTGATTAGTTCTTCAAGCTCCTTTCTATTTATACGTATTCCAGCAATGCCACGGGTAGATGCAATAAATGATGTATGTTTAAGCCGCCCTGATTGGAGCAGCTTAATCAGTATGGAATATTCAATCTTCAAACTATTAGAAACCCCACCCAAGCTCAAAAATCCTTCCTGCTCGTATTCAATTTCTTTATAAACATTCAGTGAGCTCAAAAAACGATCGAGCTCTGATTTCGCATAAAGACGGTGAATTCTAGGTAGCTCTAGGCTGGGTTGAATATACTTATTCGTGACGAATTCACCAAATCGTTGGGGATGAATGTTCAGGTACAGTGCAGCATCTTTCATCTCCAAGTCATTAGTTATTGCTTTGAACTCATTTTCAAACATGCCCTTCGGAAACTGTTTCCTATATGCATCTCCTGCAATGGAATCCCTCAAACGATATATTTGTCCTATATGAATACCACGTTTTTCCGCGATCTGATTCCAATTGTAATACTTTTGTTCCGAGCAGGTTTTTCCAAGTACTTGCTCTCCCACTTGAATAGCGTAATAATCAAATATAAAACTGCGCACTAAATCAATAACAGGTTTATGGCGCTCTTGATTATTTACACGCTGCAACCAACGCATAAAGAAACCAAGATCGGGATAGAATCCGCCTTTTGGAGATGTCGAGCTCGCTTGTATATCTTTTAGAGCCTCAATTATGGCCTCATCTCCCCCAGTACAAATTTCATAACCTTTTTCACCAGCAAAATGGCACTGTATAGTTCTTAGTTCCGCCACATTAACATTCGGACCATAGAGAAAAAGCAACCCCAAGTTCGTCGCGAAGCTTATAGCGACATCAAAATCAAGTTTATCAAGCCACGTCCTTTTGCTCATCCGACCTACCAAGCGTTGTTGTTGGTAATGCGCAAATGCGGTTGTTTTTATTTGCCCACTTTTAGGAAACTCAGACAAAAGATTCATATTGTCAGTGATGTTACCAAAGTAATCTTGGCCATCACGAGGATATTCTTGGCGCGGAAATTCCACGAGTAATTTCGAATGTAAGGGACAAGCCTGCACAGTATCCAAATCCCATATGATCCGCTTAAATGCCGCATAGGGTCCTCGCTTCAAATCATCTCTAAAACAATCAAGGCAAACAAACACGTCTCGACGTCTCATGAGCTTTTTGGTTAGTATCTCCTTCTGATAACGATAACCGTCACCGCCGACACTTCTTATACTGTGTTGCAACAAAGTACTTGGATCGGCATCTACAAGACCTGCGATGATGTCGATTGATCTTTGATCACCTTTGAGGATTCCTCGCCAATCTAATCGCATATCCACACAAAAATCTTGGACATAATACGAACCGTTGAGTGCCGCTATTCGTGATACATAGCTTGTTAGAGTTTCTTGGGCTTCTATAGGAAGTGTCAATGCAAGTTTCATTTGCGCACCTCGTTTTGTCCATTTGTTAAAATCGAACGGGCTTTTATCATTTCGAAGTCCTCAATCACAAATGGGTTCAGACAATCAACAACTCCTGAACGACGCCGAAACGCGCACACGAAGTCATTCAAAGAAAGAGAATTTGAGGCCCGTAATAAAGCATTTTCGATAGACTCGATTATGAACTCAACCAGAATGCCAAACTCATATGCACTTGAATGGATCAAGCGCTTTATGAAAGCCGAAGATTTGATATTCGTATCAAGTTCTAATTTTACTGCCGCGCAATATTGGTGTAGCGAGGAGTAAATCATGTCTTGATCCCCTAGGGGATCAAGTTGCCTCATTTCAATTGGTGTCATTCGCCTTGAAAGCTGGGGATCATGATTTACAAGTTTATGCAAAACGGGCATGCCGCTTAAAATCACACCAACGGGCCAATCACGGTTCTGCATCAAAGATTTAACCGTATTGATAACTGCCTCCATGTCACTCACGCTTCGATTGTTTGAAAAGTCTTGTGCTTCATCCAAATGCAAGAACATGGTCCCCCGCATTTTAAGATGATGATGAACTTGCTCCCATATGATTGAAGTTGTTCGGTCCCTACGCAAAGGGTAGCCAAGGGCGGTCAAACATGTCAATCCGACATGCTTAGGTGTCGCTGGACTTGGTATAGAGAGACTAACAACGTCTGCTTGTATCGTTTCACAGTTCATTAAAATGAGATCAGGATGGGTCTCAAATAATCGACGCAGTAAAGTGGTTTTACCAGCTCCACTTTCACCGATCACCACAAGCCCCCGCGCTTCGCGACATGTCCCACTTGCGATCTCAGCCTTGCGATAACTCAGGAGACGGTTAAACTCAATTTCGAGCTTTCGGTAGCTGTCAGTTTTGACGAAACGCGTTTTTAAATCAGAAACGCGTTCATAGATATTTTGATCATCCATCATTCGAGCCTCCATTTGTCAGCGTTAAATTTAGGGGCATTGATTTCTGGTGATATGGTGGAAACAGCTTCATTTGTCTCGTCAATTACATCCGCATCGGTATCAATAACTTCACCAAAGGGAATATCCACGTCAGTCTGCGTTTTCAGCGGCGTATCCTCAATGAATCTTGGGCCATGATAAAGTTCTCGGTCAAGGCGCTCTAATCGCTCAGGACTCAATTCAACTGGTGCTAGCTGTGCACGAGCTTTCGCCATGTCCACTATCTTCCCTATGCGCTTTAAGGCTCCGTCTCGCACATCAGATTGGATTTCAGCTTCCTTATGGTACTTTTGAGCAAGAGCACGATACTCAGCAATCCAATCCATCATACGAACACCTTCCGTATGTGGCTCAATACTATCTGCTCGAACCCACCGATCATTTATCCAGATCATAGCAAAGCCAATGTTTTCTGGATGAACTCTGAACTTGAATTCACGCTGATCAGTCGATTTTCGAACTTGGCGAAGTTCTTCGCAGCTATAGTGCAAATGATAGAGCTGTAGGCCGCGTTTGCTAACTATCCGTGTATATTCAATCCCTAATGCCATGGTAATCTGTTCCCACCCTTGTGGAGGTCTCAAGCCAAATGTTTTAACACCTTCTTTCCAAGCATTCGCTGGTGTTTGACCCTGAAGACCAGCATGAGGTTTGTGGTGGTAGTAATCTACGATCCACGTCAATAAAATTGAAGTGAGATCTTCATCAGTTAAAGCAACAAGGTCTTCGCCACTGTTTGCTTGTCTTTCTTCGACACTCGCAAAAGTTCGACCAACAAGTTTCGGCATCAATCCGCCAGCGAGACTACCAAATGTGCGTTCAATCCTACCACGCATCTCAGGGACACCAGCGGGGCCGAACTCGGCCAACACACCTAGATACGTAAGAGCCCTAACCGTTTCACCAGAAATGAAAGCTGATCCTGTATCACAGGCCACTGTCATAGGCGTTCCATGTTGCTCCCATGATGAACGAGCTCCCATTGCTCGCGCGAGATCCGTCTTATTTTGTAGCACCTGAAAGAGGAGCCGTTTCGTCGCCTCAGTGGATGGGTTTTCGGTTAAAACAAAACCCAAAATAACCCGTGTAGCAGCATCGATTGCAACTACAATCCAACGCCTTCCGCGTGGTATTTGCATGCGTTGCTTCGGTGTTAATGTTTCCCATAACCCTAGCTTTTGGAAAAACGTTATAAGATCAACTTTCCATTCATCGATTTCAACGCGCTCGAGCGGCATCAAAACCGACAGGCCATTATACAAGCTCGCATATATAGCTCTAGCCTTGTCTATTCCAAGCTGTACGCAATCCACATGGAAGTTATCAAATGCGTTTACTCGGGCATAAATTGTACTGCGCGAAGGAATTGTAAGGAGAGGCAAGTTATGAGTATCACGTCTCTTATTTTCATCTTTGAAAGCACGGATTGTATCCACAACCACGGTGTTTTTATCAGGCCCTTGATACGCAATGTATTTCTTGGCACGTTGTTGTAGAAAGTCTTCAGTGTCTGTGTCGAAGTAACCTTTGCGTAGATGTAGAGCTTGTCGACCATCACCCAAACCTAAAGCATTGCAGCCTGACTTTTTGAAAGCTTTGTAATACGTACGTAAAGTACGCGGAGAAACAGTCTTCGTAAGTTGATCGGTCTCGATTTGAAGTCTAAACTTTGTTCCAAGTTCAATTGCTCGACCAAGAATAGCATCTTTGTTGTCACGCAAACTCTGATCAGTCATGACGAGACGCTTTTCATTCTTTAGCGCATCAATTGCGGCGCTAAGCAAATAACGCAACATAACTCTTTGAGCCGCTTTTGTATCAAAGCTTGCAATTTGTTTTTCAAGATTAAATTCACGAGCTTTCTTGGCTTCCTTGCAATAATAATTGGCCTCGAAGCGAAAGTCTCTTTGCTCTGTTAGATATTTCAGCTCCTTTTCCGAGTAGACTTCAGTTTGTTCAGGATTGTTTTCATTTTTAAAGTGGTAATATCCATCCGCAATTTTTATAAGACGTAACGACAGTGAACCAGATGATAAACGATCTTTTGGTGTCATGTGATAATTCATGCCCAGTTCCCTCCTCTAAAGATGATACTTTTTGGTGAGATGATTTCAGGATGAGCCGACTTTATACGGCTATCAAATAGCGCTTCCAACACGGCACCAAATCCTCCAACGGGATGCCCCGCCTTTACAAGTAATTGCTCGACCGTTGTTTGGTGGTTCATTTCTCTAATAAGTGAACCGATTATCTCACGGGCAGCTTCAGTGATCAGAGTCTTTGCCTTAAATAAGCGCTCAGCATTAATACCTTCGGATGTATGAAAACTCTTATCTGTAAATAATATTACATCATTGGCAAAGTCTGTTGGCATTTGCTGTGCCAACTGGCGAACCTTAGATTGAAATTCCGCCTTTGATGCAGAAGGAGAGTTTTTAACAATGATTGCAAGTTTGCGTCCATTGTTAAGCGTAACCAAAAAATCAAAAATGTGCTTTCGCTTGGAACCAGAATGATCCACAAAATCCACAGCTGGCGGTTGTTCATGTAAATCAAATACATTGTTGCGTGCAAACATTAGCATCGCAAAACTACGCTCCAACTTACTCTCGAAGTACATTTTACGTGGCCGAAACTCGTTACTCGGCAACTGTACAGGAGCTACTGTTCTTTGACTTCCTCGTGTGCGCAGGTTGATTTTTCGTGATGCGCGACTTGGTAAAGTGGGTAGGTAGTTTTCAGTTATATTCATTAGATTTGTCATCTTCTTCTCCTTTTCGCAAACCTTTAAGTCCGCGAGGCAATACAAATTTGGTTGCGCAAAATCATTTTTGCGCAATTCACTTGACTTTTTTCTGAAAAAAGGAGATCAAAGAGATATTGATGGGTTCTTTGAACTCAATGCGTCTGGGGGTTGTCGAAAACCTTCGGACGTTTCTTTTTTTAGATAAGCCGTTTTTACTTTGTTTTTTAACTTTCCTTCATTTTCGCCTCCGTTTCATTTATAATATTTTCCAACCAAAAGTCTTCATCTTGAAACAAATCACGATGCTCTATATTGAGCAGCCGAGATACTTCCATTTCTATTCGTTTTGATTTTCTAAAGCGGCTGAGTACAATACTGACACTCGCTACAGAAATGCCCAGAGAATTTGCGACCTTAGTGAGAGTGTATCCCCTTTCACGCAACTTCAGTTTTATAATTTCTTTTCTTCGGTGATCAATGCTCATGGTAACCTTAGTCTAAAACGAACTCTCTAAACTTGAATCATTTTAGAACAACATGCAACAAAAAAATTTATTTAACCAACTGATTTTAAACGATTTTATCTATTTTTACTTGTAAATCAGACAAATTTGCTGTTTGATTTTTTAGTTTAAAAGAAGCAAATGTTGTGAATTCAATAGGTTCTATGGATAGCGAAATGTAATTTTCAGTAATCAAGTTATAAAATGACACATAATAAAATTTATTACTTACAATCGAAAAAAAATGCACATAATTTGCTGTACGCCCCCAATTGGGAAAATTTGTGCGGAAATTAGGCAACTTTCGCCATTTCCTTTTGCTTACTCTTTGAGCTGTTCTTGATTGGCTTAGCCTTGAGGTCTCACAAAACAGTGTGATCTCGGGTTGTTGTAACCCCTCCTAGTGTGGTCTGGCATGACCGTAAAACCTCCCTCACCTTTTATGGTCGGGGAAGGCTGCGGCTATACAATACTGCCTCGACTTGAAGGTCGTACACTGGTCCTTTGGCTGCTTAATAACTCCCCGACTTCCAGAGATAAGCTCTGGAGGTCATTTTTTAGCAAACTTAGGGAGTTTAACATGTTAAAGCTTACACATATATCAAACACCAAAGCGATTGCATTCTGTGCTGCATTCTTTCTATCTAGCGAACTGTCTGCACAAGACCTCAGCTCATTTGAGCCTGTCACAGAAAGCCGCCCAGAAACATCACAAGATTTTTCTATCGCTGGCATATCAAATCGCATGACGCCTGATGCGGCGAAAGCTGCAATGGAAGAGCATTTTGGCGAAGAAGTAGCCTTTCAAGAGGGCTTACTTAAAATACGTTCTCATGTTGGAAAGGGTATTCAATTTTGGCTACGTACGAAGAGTGTAAAACCTTGGATCGGACCTATGCAGCGTATGAACTCAAACCCGTATGATGAATTCAACGGGATGCTTGGCACAAATGCACTAGATGAACAGGTCGTTGACCTCTACAATTGGAATACTGAAGTTTACTATGCTCCAACAACTTGGCGGACGTCGCGAGCTCTTGAGCAATTACCACTGGCAGCATAGCTGCTGAACTCGGTGATTATTTGGCCATATCATATTTTTGCAATTAAGAGTTGACTCGCGAAGGAAGGTGAATGTAACCTTTTCACAGGTAGATCGGAACGCGTTAAAATCTTAACGCATAATTTAGGGACAAGTTTATTGGGGGATAATAGTTTCAAAGATACAATTTTGGCAAAAAAATGTTTGATGTTGTTGACAAAATTCGTGAACAACTTTTCAAGTTGTCAGTAGGCTCAATCAAGAAGCGATACTTGACTTATCATTAACAACTTTAGAAAAGGTCGGGATGATACGGAATTTTGTTTTTGGTATAGTTTTTATTTTGGTGTTAGTAAGTTGTTCGGACTTACGCCCTAGGAATTTTATTACATATACATGTGGAGGAGAAAAATACGGAATTGCATTTTTCTCATCAGATAATAGCCAGGCAATAATATCTTTCGGATCATTTGAAAAACTTCCATTAAAGATCACCATTTCTAGTGATAGAACTCAAGCACATTACGGTTTTTATTTAGGGGAACGAGAAGTTGAAATCGTTGAATTATTCGTAGAAAAGCCGTTGGCAAATGGAAATTATTTTGGGGATGGTTTTGGGTCAGAAGCGGCGTATTTAAATTTTAAAGATTCTAACGAAGAGGCAATACCATGTGAAGGTATTTTGAAGCTAAGTTCTTAAATAAATTAGCATAAGTAAAAGTGTAAATCAAATGGGTACATATACAATAAACGACTACACTGTAACGGTTAACGGAGAACAGTTTTTAGGAAAGGGAGAATTAGATAGAATCTTAGCTACTGTTAATACATATACTTCCGGAGTAATGAACGGGACGATTAATCCATCTCAATCGCCTACAAAAATTGAAATAAATGTCTTACAGAATCAAGCTCAATTAATTGAATTAAACCCAATACTTCAAAGAGACGCAGGGGCTGGATTGTTAAGTGCAGATGGGACGACTGCAATAGTTTGGCTTGTACCATCGAACCCGCTTTTCGATCCTTGGATTGGGGGTAGCTTGGAGTCCCTGGTTGTCCATGAACTTACGCATGGTTTTTATAATTTAGAGCACGGTTCAACATTTCAAGAAACCGTCCTTAGTGATAGTGAAAAGCTAGGCATTGATGCCAATTGGGTCGATAGTTTTTTCAGCACCTGCTTCACGTCTTCCACCCCCATCACAAGGGCGGCACGTCTGTTACGCCTCTTAGTTAACAAGCACTTCGCCTTAATGATCAATAGCTCGCCAAAGGTAAAGCCGTTCGCCATTAATTTTGACGAAAATCCTCTCGGGATATTGCTGCGCAATACCCTGCTGGGCAATGCATCATCCAAATGCCACCTCCAATTCGAATGCAAACCAGCTCGCTGTTTTCGAATTTTCTGCGCAAAAATTGATCCAAAACCGTATCGTTTCGTGACAAATATCAATTCCACGCTCTGACAAAATGTCTTCAACTTGACGAAAGCAAAGTGGATATTTGATGTAATAAAGAACCGCTAATTTGATAATTTCAGGCGATGAATTGAAATATTTGAATAGGTTTGATTGGTCATCCGAAAAATCTAGGCAAATGTCATTAAGTTGTCAACTTAGTCTGACAACGCTTATCAAAGATTTTGGGCATGAAACGCGATATGATCTCGCATGAATGTTGAAATAAAGTAATAGCTATGATCATACCCTGATTGCATACGAAAGTTGCCGGCCTGACGCTTTGAAGCCATTGCTTGAGCAAGCGTTTCTGGGCGCAGAAGGTCAAGGAAATTATCAGCCGCACCTTGATCGATGAGGATCGGATTTACGTGGCCTTTTTCGAGCATCAATAAGGACGCATCATGGGCTTTCCAAGTCGTTTCGTCATTACCCAAATAGGCCGTAAATTGTTTGCGACCCCAATCGGAGTTTGTCGGGTTTGCAATTGGCGCAAATGCCGAGACGGATTTAAACACCTCCGGCAAGGTCATTCCTATGGTCAATGCACCATGTCCGCCCATAGAATGGCCTGTGATAGATTGCCGTTCACGATCTAACGGAAACGCGTCAAACACAAGATCCGAAAGTTCGGAAGTGATGTAATCCCACATTTGGAAATGAGACGCCCATGGCGCAACCGTCGCGTTTACGTAAAAACCAGCCCCCTGCCCCAAATCAAAAGCTTCATCATTGGTAACATCCTCACCTCGCGGTGACGTATCTGGAAAAATCACTGCAATGCCAAATTCGGCCGCATGAGCTTGGGCGCCGGCTTTAGTCATCGCGTTCTCATGTGTGCACGTCAAACCAGAAAGATACCATAAGACGGGTACTTTGTGCGGCCTTTCTTGTGGCGGCAGATAAACCGAAAACGTCATCTCGCAATTGGTTGTTTTGGCCGCATGGGAATACACACCCTGCACGCCACCAAAACATATGTTTTCTGAAAGGATTTGCATAAACTAGAATTCTACTACAGCACGGATAGATTTGCCAGCATGCATCAAATGAAAACCTTCATTAATCTGATTCAAAGTCAGCTTGTGAGTAATCATAGGATCAATCTCCACTTTGCCTTCCATGTACCAATCAACAATTTTTGGAACATCAGTGCGCCCTTTTGCGCCGCCGAAAGCTGTGCCACGCCAAACGCGCCCTGTGACCAATTGAAAGGGCCGCGTAGAAATTTCCGCACCTGCGGCAGCAACACCAATGATCACGCTCTCGCCCCAACCTTTATGCGCCGCTTCTAGTGCCTGACGCATGACGGTTGTATTGCCTGTTGCATCAAAAGTATAATCTGCGCCGCCGCCTGTGAGTTCCACCAAATGAGTCACAAGATCTCCATCCACGCTGGACGGATTCACAAAATCGGTCAAACCGAAATACCTGCTCAGTTCTTTCTTGTCGTCGTTCAGATCTACGCCGACAATCTGATCTGCGCCCGCCATGCGCAATCCCTGTATCACGTTCAAGCCGATGCCGCCCAAGCCAAACACAACACAACGCGCACCGATTTCGACCTTGGCGGTATTGATAACCGCGCCAATGCCCGTGGTCACACCACAACCGATATAACAGATTTTATCAAACGGTGCGTCTTTGCGCACTTTCGCAAGCGCGATTTCAGGCACAACCGTATGATTGGCGAAAGTTGAACAGCCCATGTAGTGATAAATTGGCGTACCATCCAACATTGAGAACCGTGTAGTTCCATCGGGTAATAACCCTTGACCTTGCGTACCCCGGATAGCTTGGCATAGATTGGTTTTTCCCGACAGGCAATATTCGCAATTGCGACACTCTGGGGTGTAAAGTGGGATCACATGATCGCCAACCTCCAGTGTCGTCACATCTTCGCCAACCTCCATCACAACGCCCGCGCCTTCATGACCTAAGATGGTTGGGAAAATACCTTCGGGATCATCGCCAGATCGTGTAAATTCATCCGTATGACAAAGTCCTGTGGCCTTAACTTCAATCAAAACCTCGCCTCGCTTTGGGCCTTCGAGATTAACTTCCATAATTTCTAGCGGCTTACCTGCGGCAACGGCTACGGCGGCACGAGTTCTCATCATTTCACGGCATCCTTATATTTTATGTATGTACTTAATGTGATTTAGAGTAGTATTAACTTCTGATTTGAGTTAGGTCAAGTGATCAGGTCATAAACATAGTAGAGCAGATATATATGCAAATTATAAGAGCAAAAGCTTTAGTTGACGTTCCTTGGAAAAACGCTGGCGGTATTACGCGCAATATCGCGAAAGGTCTTGTGCGCGAATATACTGCTTGGACTCTTAGTCACGCAGATGTTGTGATTGAGGGGGCGTTTTCTGATTTTTCTGGCATGACGCAGTTGCTGACCGTCGTGGTCGGTGAAACAATGATTCTGGAAACGAAAGATACTCCGATTATTGCGGAACCTTCGAAGCCCGTTCGCTTCTATGGTGGTTTAGCCGTGAAGCCCCGTTTAACTGATTGCCCGATCACCGATCTGAACCTCATGTTTAATCCAGATCAGTTCGATGGAACTGTAATTTCCCACTCAACCCCTTAAAAGTCCACTTTCGCGTGTCCTCAAAATGGCCTTCTTGCGTTTCATGCTCTTGCAGGAGCGCCAAAAATCAACGGTACACCGCTAGAACATGCAGACATGGCTTTCACTTCAGTGCATAGCGCAGTGCTTCAATTAGACCATGCTGATGTGCAGCTAGAAATTCGCCTATCATATCTCAATCAAAGCTCAGACATCAAAGTTTGCATCGCCGATCGGTAGGCCGCCGTAATCGCTTCGCGTTTGATGTGTACGCCAGATTGTACAGCATGCCGCCCTGCAGACCACACATCAGTCACAACCTCATCCTTAGCGGCAAAAACCAAACCGTCGAGAATTTGATTTTGACGCAAAGCACATAGTGCCGGAGACGTCGTATCAATCGCGACAAGATCCGCGAGTTTACCCACAGAAATTTCACCTCCATTCCGCCCCAGCGCCTGAGCGCCACCCCTTGCTGCCCCTGAATAAAGAGTATCCCCAACCGAACCTTCGCCGACAACCATAACATTGCGGGCGATATCGCGCAGACGTTGGGAATATTCCAATATACGCAACTCTTCGGTCAATGAGATCAGCACATTTGAATCCGATCCAACGCCAAAAGCTCCACCTGCGTTCAAATATGCAACCCCATTGAACGGACCATCACCAAGATTAGCCTCCGTCACAGGGCAAAGCCCAGCGATCGCGCCAGATCTAGCCATATTGTACGTTTCGTATTCAGTCATATGCGTCGCATGGATGAGACACCAATCGCTATTCAGGGATGTGTTTTCAAGCAGCCATTCAACGGGCCGCACGCCGAGCCATGCTTCGATATCCTGCACCTCCTTTGGCTGTTCGGCGATATGAATGTGAACTGGACGAGAACTTTGGGCAGCCAGTACTTCTTTTAAATCTTCGGGTGACGTGGCACGCAAAGAATGTGGCGCAATGCCAATATTGCAATCATTCGGTAACTTGGTCAACGCATTTTGAGCTCCCATAACCAGTTTATTAAACCTGTCCACCGAATTTCCAAATCGCGCTTGCCCCGCCTCAAGAGGCACCTTGCCTGCCCCGCCATAGGTGTATAATACTGGCAAATGGGTCAAACCAATACCCGTCAAATCCGCTGCCGCTGCAATGCGAGATGACAGTTCGCCAAGATCATCATATGGCATGCCGTTTGGCTGATGATGAAGATAATGGAATTCGCCAACACTTGCATATCCAGCTTCTTGCATTTCTAAAAAAACAAAGGCGGCAATTGCCTCAATTTGTTCGGGCCTGAGGCTTGCTGTAAAACGGTACATTAACTCACGCCAAGTCCAGAAGCTGTCTTTACCAGCTTTTCGAAATTCTGTCATTCCAGCCATAGCACGTTGAAAACTGTGACTATGAAGATTTCCAAGTGCGGGCAGCAAAGTATCTACTGTCACATCCTCGTTTTGCGCGCGTTGATCTGTTTCAATCGCTATGATCCGCCCCTGCGAAATTTCAAGGCGCACGTTCATTGCCCACCCTGTGGAGAGCTTAGCTTGTTTTGCAAAAATCATTTGATGCTCCTTTTATGTATAGACATATAATATATTTAATCATACAATAAAAGATGATTCTTAGTTTTGGTGGATGTAAAATGTCTAAAGATAATAAAATCTTTAATAACTTAAATCTTATGACGATGTGCAAATCAGATCTTGCGTATGGATGTATCGAAAACGCTGCAATTACAGTGACCGATGGAATGATTGACTGGATTGGGCCTAATGCAGACCTACCGAATCAATACAAAAATCTAACCAAAATTGATCTTGGGGGACGCGTTGTGACCCCAGGTCTGATCGATTGTCATACACATATCGTACATGGCGACGACAGAGCTGTTGAGTTTGAAATGCGCCTAAACGGCGCCAGCTACGAAGAAATTGCGCGTGCTGGCGGCGGTATCGTTTCAACGGTGAATGCGACACGCGCTGCATCTGAGGAAGTGCTGCTTGCAGATGCATTGCGACGGGTTGATGTAATGATTTCTGAGGGCGTCACCTGTATTGAAGTAAAGTCTGGATATGGTTTGGATATGGAAACCGAGCTTCGTATGTTGCGTGTCGCCCGAGCGATCACGAAGCATCGTCCTATATTGGTGAAAACAACATTCCTTGGTGCTCATACAACACCCGCTGAGTTCACGGGTCGTGATGATGCCTATATTGATAACATCTGCATTCCCACGCTTCGCACTGCTCATTCGGAAGCGTTAGTTGATGCTGTAGACGGATTTTGTGAAGGCATTGCTTTTCAGCCTCCACAAATCGCGAGAGTATTTGACGTTGCAAAAGAGCTGGGCTTACCTGTCAAACTGCACGCAGAACAACTATCAAACCTCGGCGGTGCAAAGCTAGCGGCGCAATACGGCGCTTTATCGGCTGACCATATTGAGTACTTGGATGAGGACGGTGTATTGGCTATGAAAAGCGCGGGCACTGTCGCTGTGATCTTGCCTGGTGCGTTCTATACATTACGCCAAACCCAAGCACCGCCCATTGAGCTGTTGCGCAAGCATGGCGTCCCTATGGCGCTCGCGACAGATATTAACCCCGGATCATCTCCTCTAAATTCTTTGCTGATGACCCTCAACATGGGCTGCACCCTGTTTCGCATGACGCCAGAGGAGACCCTGCGCGGTGCCACTCAAAACGCCGCACGCGCCTTGGGCCTAACGGACGCCGGAACACTTGCGGTTGGCATGCGCGCTGACATGGCTGTCTGGGACATCAAACATCCCGCCGAACTTTCCTATCGGATCGGCTTTAACCCACTTCATTCCCGCATTTTTGGAGGCACATTGTGACAACACTGACCCTTACACCTGGCGCCGTCACATTGGATGATCTGGCTAATATCTATTGGAACGAAGCCTCAGTTCGTCTCGATCCTGCCAGCCACCCAGCAATTGAACTGGCCCATTCGCGGATCACGGCGGCCGTCGCTGGAGCGGATGCGGTTTACGGTGTCAACACGGGCTTTGGCAAACTGGCCTCGGTCAAGATCGAATCCAAAGACACAGCGACACTTCAACGTAATCTGATCCTGTCTCATTGCTGCGGAGTCGGCCCTGCAATTTCGCGCCGTCATGCACGCTTGTTAATGGCATTGAAATTACTCAGCTTGGGCCGCGGTGCGTCCGGTGTGCGTCTAGAAGTCGTTGCTTTGATTGAGGCGATGCTCGAAAAAGGTGTGACACCAGTCATCCCTGCACAGGGTTCTGTTGGCGCATCGGGTGATCTTGCGCCCCTCGCCCATATGGCCGCAGCAATGATGGGCCATGGTGAGGCGGAATTTGACGGCCAAGTCATGTCTGGTAACAAAGCTTTGGCCACAGCCGGTTTGACACCGGTAGATCTGGGTCCGAAAGAAGGGCTGGCACTGATCAACGGTACTCAGTTTTCCACAGCCTTCGCCCTTGCCGGGTTGTTTGGTGCATGGCGTGCAGCACATTCCGCGCTGGTGACGTCGGCCTTGTCCACGGATGCGATCATGGGATCCACTGCGCCTTTGCAGCCTGAAATCCATACATTACGCGGCCACCCGGGCCAAATCCAAGCGGGCGAAACGATGCGTGCTTTACTCGCCGGATCTGAAATCCGCGCAAGCCATGTGCTGGATGATGCCCGGGTCCAAGATCCCTATTGCATTCGCTGCCAACCACAGGTGACTGGCGCGGCGATGGACGTGTTGCGCATGGCGGCCCGTTCACTAGAGATTGAGGCGAATGCCGCCACCGACAACCCGCTGGTTCTGATCGATGCAGATGTCATAGTGTCGGGGGGTAATTTTCATGCAGAACCGGTTGGCTTTGCTGCCGATATGATCGCCCTTGCGATTGCTGAAATCGGGGCCATTGCGCAACGTCGCGTTGCGTTGATTGTTGATCCTGTTCTCAGCTTTAACCTACCACCATTCTTGACGCCAAATCCGGGTCTGAACAGTGGGTATATGATTGCAGAGGTCACAACGGCAGCCTTGATGAGCGAAAACAAACATCTAGCCAACCCTTGCGTGACCGACAGCACGCCGACCTCCGCCAACCAAGAGGATCATGTCAGCATGGCCGCACATGGCGCCCGTCGTTTGGGCGCAATGAACGAAAACCTAACGCGGATCTTGGGGGTTGAGCTGCTGTGCGCAACGCAGGGGATCGATTTCCGCGTGCCCTTGGCGACGAGTGATACATTGCAGAAAGTCGTCGCACGGGTCCGTCAAGACGTCGAAACTTTGGCCGATGATCGCTATCTCGCCCCCGATCTGGAAAAGGCCGCAACGCTTATCGCGTCTGGTGATATTGTATCGGCAGCAGGTATAGACATGCCGGAGCTTTCCACATGAACCCTGTAGAAATAGTTCAAGGCGACGGCCCGATTGTTCTTGGCTTGCCTCACACGGGAACCTATGTGCCTGATGATATTCTGACCGACCTGAACGAACGTGGGCGCGGGCTGGATGACACAGATTGGCACATTCACGCCCTATATGAAGGGCTCGTGCCGGATGCCACAAGCGTGCGCGCGACGTTCCACCGTTATGTTGTGGATGCAAACCGCGACCCGTCTGGCGTATCCCTCTATCCGGGCCAAAACACAACGGGGCTTGTTCCGCTTACTGATTTTGATGGCCATGACATTTGGGCAAACGCGCCTGATGCGGCAGCGATTGAACATCGTCGTGAGGCATTTCATGCCCCATATCACGCCGCCCTAGAAGCAGAATTGGAGCGGGTAAAGCGCCTGCACGGGTTTGCCATCCTCTATGATTGCCACTCGATCAGGTCCGAGATTCCATTTCTGTTCGAAGGTATCCTCCCCGATTTCAACATCGGCACAAACCTTGGAACGACCTGTCTTCCAATCATTGAAACGATCACCCAAGACATTTGCGCGGTGGCCGAAGGGTATTCCTCGGTCACCAACGGGCGCTTTAAGGGTGGATGGACAACTCGCCATTATGGCCGACCGACCGAGGGCCTACACGCAATCCAAATGGAACTGGCGCAAAGCACCTACCTGAAATCTGAGGCAAGCCCTTGGACCTATGACGAAGAGAAGGCCGCAAAACTGCGCCCTTACCTCACATCAATTTTGACCCAATTGGCCGATCTGGCCCCGACACCGAAAGGCAAATCATGAGCGATCCACGCAAAAACATCCGCGACGTTTTCCCAGCAACCGGCACTGAGCTAACCGCGAAGAGTTGGCTGACAGAAGCTCCGCTGCGCATGTTGATGAACAACCTGCATCCAGATGTGGCCGAGAACCCGCATGAGTTGGTGGTTTACGGTGGCATTGGCCGAGCCGCGCGGACGTGGAAAGACTACGATTTGATCGTTGCCGCACTGCGTGATCTGGAGGAAGACCAAACCTTGATGGTGCAATCAGGAAAACCAGTCGGCGTGTTCCAAACCCACAAAGACGCACCCCGTGTTTTGATTGCTAATTCGAACCTTGTGCCGCATTGGGCCAATTGGGATCATTTCAACGAGCTAGATAAAAAAGGTCTGGCCATGTACGGCCAAATGACGGCTGGGTCGTGGATTTACATTGGCAGTCAAGGTATCGTTCAGGGCACTTATGAAACCTTCGTCGAAGCGGGCCGCCAGCACTATGATGGAGATTTGACAGGCAAATGGGTACTGACCGGTGGCCTTGGCGGCATGGGTGGTGCGCAGCCATTGGCGGCTGTCATGGCAGGTGCATCCTGTTTGGCGGTTGAGTGTAACTCAGACAGTATCGATTTCCGCCTGCGCACACGTTACGTGGATGAACGTGCGGACACGTTGGATGAAGCGCTGGACTTGATCGAACGCTGGACCGCTGCAGGCGAAGCAAAATCCGTGGGACTTTTGGGCAATGCGGCTGATGTTTTCGCTGAATTGGCCAAACGTGGCGTGCGTCCTGATATGGTGACGGACCAAACATCGGCCCACGATCCGATCAACGGTTACTTGCCGCAGGGTTGGACTATGGCACAGTGGAAAGAAAAACGTGAAAGCGATCCGAAAGCTGTCGAAGCGGCGGCCCGCGCCTCTATGAAAGTTCACGTAGAAGCGATGATTGAATTCCAGAAAGCTGGCATTCCAACATTCGATTACGGCAACAACATTCGTCAGGTGGCTTTGGAAGAAGGGCTTGAGAACGCCTTCGACTTCCCTGGCTTCGTTCCAGCTTATATTCGCCCACTGTTCTGCCGTGGTATCGGCCCGTTTCGATGGGCGGCCCTGTCAGGCGATCCAGAAGACATCTACAAAACGGATGCGAAGGTCAAAGAGATCCTTTCCGAGGACAAGCACCTGCACAACTGGCTCGACATGGCACGTGAGCGGATCGAATTCCAAGGTCTGCCGGCGCGTATTTGTTGGGTTGGTTTGGGCATTCGCCACAAGCTTGGTCTTGCGTTCAACGAAATGGTCCGCACGGGCGAATTGAGCGCCCCTATTGTGATTGGGCGCGACCATTTGGATTCCGGTTCTGTTGCCTCACCAAACCGCGAAACCGAAGCCATGATGGACGGATCGGATGCGGTGTCTGACTGGCCGCTTCTGAACGCACTTTTGAACACAGCCTCTGGCGCAACTTGGGTGTCTTTGCACCATGGCGGTGGCGTTGGCATGGGCTTTTCACAACATTCAGGAATGGTAATTTGCTGTGATGGATCTGATGATGCGAACCGCCGAATTGCCCGTGTTTTATGGAATGATCCTGCAACGGGCGTCATGCGTCACGCCGATGCAGGTTATGACATCGCGAGAGATTTCGCTCGCGAAAACGGTTTGAACTTACCTGGAATTTTGTAATGAAATAGCCCCGCCATATGTTTGTGGTAGCGCTGTTTTGTGGCAGTTTAATAGCGTGTCGTCAGACGGTATCCCGGACGATAAGAGAAGCGGACATAGGTCACTGCATCTTCTTGCCATCTTGTCGAACGCTCAATAATAAACATCGGGTCACCTACGGCACATCCTAGATAATCTGCTACATTTTTCTCAGCTAAACCAGCGGACAAATTGATCTCTGCTTCAGAGAATGGAATTGTCGATAAAAGCCACTCCCCTGGCCCTATTTTTGAAAAATCAGTGTCTTCAGCTGCTGGCAACGCGGAAAGATTAATCCATCTGTCTTCGTATTGATATGGCGTGCCATCGGCATAATGCATACAGATGAGATGCAGAACTTTCCCGCCTTGAGGCAGCTCTAGTCGCGCGCTCAACCAATCTGGCGCAACTTCAACAGAACGCTTTGCCAGATAGTAGCGATATGTTGCGCCTTTGCTTTCAATTTCGTCACGAATTTTGGGAATGTCAAAACTTGCTTGGCGCAGTGGTGTCATGCGAACACGTGTGCCAGCCTTGCGCCGTCTTTCAATGATCCCTTCACTTGCCAGTTCTCGCATGGCGCGGTTAACTGTCGCACGGGCGCATTGATAAATTTCCGCAAGATCTTCTTCATTGGGCACCAATACACCCGGCGCCCACTCACCTTTTACAATTTTTGACAATATGTCCGATTTTATCTCTTTGTATGTGACCTTCATCACCACCCTCTTCGTAGTTTTAGTACTCATTTCTGACAGATCTTATGATCTAAGTTATCTCCAACAAATTCTCAAACCTCTATCTATAGCCACAATAAAAAATCTAGGCAATCAGCCAGAATGGCTAAGTTAACGTTTGGCATATGTTTGCAGCACTGTCGTATTAATCTAAGCAAATTACAATATAGTTCAGACATAAGAGTACAAATGAACCTCATTATTAACATTATCGCTAAAGGTTTACTGATTGGGTTGCTGACGCTTTAGAAAGCGGCCATTATAATCCTTAGTGCATTCTGATATCAACAATCAGCATTTGCGATTGCTAGTGCATAAAGGCACTTCACGTAGCTACAGATTGCCTGCCTCCATCACCACATTTTCAATCTTAGTACGAAGGCGAGTTACATCATAGCGCGGACATAGGAATGATATAGGACATTTGGGATCACTCGGATACAATATTTCGGCTATGTGATCTTAACAAAATCGAGAACGAGCCAGCAAAGCAATGCTGGCACCTTATTCAAACCTTCTCATCCTGTCACCGAGCGATCAGCTCTATGTGATTTGCCCGAAACTTTCGAAAATGAAGGTAGATCAAAAAACGGCTGCAGCTTGAAAAGTTAGATATCTAACACCACTTGACCTTTGGGGCGAGAACAACAAATCAGAACTCGCCCCTTCTCAATATCCTCTAACGGTTCTTCGGTATATTCAACCTCGCCCTCTAGTAATCTGCAGCTGCAAGCCCCACAAATACCTGCGCGACAACTAAATTCAGGATTTAATCCTGCATTTTCCGCTAATTCCAAGAGAGTTTCAGAGCTACCATCCCAGACCGCAGACAAGCCAGATTTCCGAAATACGACATCGCCCGGTGGCGCTGCACTTGAGACTTTGGAGGTTGTTACAACTGAATTAGCAGGTTCATCGGCAGACGCCCAGGCATCGGGGTCTGTCAAGAACGTCAGCGCTTGAATCGTTGGTACTGCTTTAGATGCGGCAAGGGAGAATTTGGGGGATTCTTCTACCTTGTCCAATGATCCGCCCTTGCCAAAGAATTCATAAGCAATTCGCGGTTTAGCAATACCGATTTTTTGTAGCAATTGATACATTGCGACCATGAACGGCGTTGGCCCACATAGATAGACCTCATAATCATCAATAGGCAGATGAAGTTGCAAAAAAGCTTTGTCAATAAAACCTTTCGCATCAAATGAATTTGCGATCTCATCTTGTTCGCTTGGTTTACGATAGACAAATAAAGGTTTTATACGGTCATTAGCTAAACCCAAAACCTCATCTCTCAGCGCATGAACTTGACCATTTTCGCAGGCATGCAGGAAATACACATCGCGGTCAGTTTCTTTTAATCTGTGCAGCATTGGTATAATCGGCGTCAAGCCAACGCCCCCCGATAGCAAAATCACGGGCCGCGTACTTTCTTCATCAAGATAAAAAGCCCCGCGCGGAGCGGCGATATCGATTATGCCTCCAATCTGCGCCTGATCATGGAGCCAACACGAGCCTACCCCATCTGGCGCGCCGTCTAGACCTGCCTCACGCTTCACGGTAATGCGGTAGCCGTTTTCCTGCGATGAGTTACTCGACACAGAATAGGATTTAAGAACCTGCCTGCCAGCAGCTGGTATCCGCAACGTAACGTACTGCCCGGCCTTAACAGCCCAGACCGAATGACCATCAGTTGGCTCAAGGTAAAACGAGGTGATGATGTCGCTTTCTTTTACCTTTTTGTTAATGCGAAAGGCACGGAACCCTTTTTGCTTTGGATCAAGTGCCATTTTAGAGGCTCATTTTCGCATCAACCATTTCTTCCTCAGCAATCATGGCTTCAAGTTGACGACGGAACCTCAGCTGACCAGCATCGATGCCAAGATCGATATGTGGAGATGTTTTTTCATTCATCCCAATTTGAACCGCATCCAATACAGCGCGATCTTCTTCGAATGCATGACGAACGTCCTCACTCATCATCTTTGACAATTCTTCATCTTCTGGGCGGATATTGCGCAGCTGGAACCAGTAATAACGCGTTTCATGTTCGCTGGTGGGGGTCATGAAGTTATAGCTATCCATTACGAATGTTTTTTCATGCAAGGTGCCATCCACGCCACCTGTTCCTGCTGGTGTAAACACGGCCCGCACCAGTGCATGACTCGGATAGCGAACCTCATAGTGTTGCAGACGATCGCAATTGCCCTCGAATTCTACTACTTTTTTATAAAACGGGGCTGGTTCATGATCCATTATCCAACGGTGCACAATCACACCCGTATCAGTCTTGGTAACACGCAAAGGTGTGTCACGTGTAGCGTCGGCAGCGAAAGACGACTCATGAACCCAAGCCACATGAGTCGGATCGAGCAGGTTATCACACATCAACAAGTAGTTGCAGTTCAGCTCCATAGCTGCACCACAGTTAATGCCCCATTCTGTACTATCGAAATTCGGAATGTCGATAATATCATCGACATCAGCGATCGCAGCATTGCCCATCCAAATCCAAACAAGCCCATATTTTTCATGAACTGGGTACGGGCGAACACGCGCCGCAGACGGAATCCGACCGCCGCCGGGTGCCCAAATGCATTGCCCAGCACAATTGAAGGTTAGGCCGTGGTAACCGCATTCGACATTATCGCCTTTTATTCGACCTTTCGACAAAGGAAGTTTACGATGAGGACAAGCATCCTCCATTGCGATCACTTCGCCTTCAGTGTTGCGGAAAATGCAAATTTTTTCGCCAAGCACTTTGACTTGCTGCAAATCATTGATGATTTCTTCGCTCCACGCAGCGACATACCATGCATTTTTGAGAAACATAAAAACTCCTAGTTTGCAAATATTGCTCGACGTAACAAAGGATATACGAGAGAGCGGATTATGAAAATAGAAGCTAATATTTACATTGTTTAGTTTTTCTAACGCTTTGCCTCTGCCAATATCCAATTTAGAAAACTCCGCGGTTTTTCATGCTTCAAAACCAATGAACCCCAACAAATATAATAGGGTTCTGGCATCTCAATTGAGTGTTGGGAAATTCGGATCAATCGACCCAATTCAAGATCAGCAGAGGCGAAAGATAATTGCGCCAAAGCAATTCCTTGGCCGCTTGCCACAGCTTCTAATGCAGAACCCGAAAGCGAATGGATAGAAACTGGTTTTCGTTTTGGTGAAGCGAAACCATGCGCCGTAAGCCAAGTCTCCAACCTCGGAACATTGGAGTAATAAGGCCCCCAATCTATATCAACCCAAGGAAGATTTGAAAAATTTGACGGTTCAAATGCTTCTGGATGTTTCTTCAGAAATTCGGGTGAACAAACAGGGAAGCAGATATCACGAAATAAAGCGCGCACATGAGGATGACGATCTGAAGCGGCACCATAAGTTAGACGGAAAGTATGATCTAAAAATTCTGGTTCGGGTTCTCCGTGGGTCGCATCTAGGCGAATCGACACACCTTCATTTATGGCTTCAAAATTATGTAATTTAGGTAGCAGCCATTTAGTTAATAAGGATGGCAAGCTCGACACATTAATATCGAGCGCTGTATCTTGTTGTGCAATTAGCCTTTGCGCCTGATGAAGTTTCTCAAATCCCGCAGAAACACCGGCGTGATAAGACTTTGCCTTCGGCAGCAAGGCAGCGCGGCGGCCATCTTTTACAGTCAGCGGAGTTTGCAAATGCTCTTCTAACAACTTGAGCTGCTGGCTTATCGCACCTGGCGTAACGTTTAATTCTTGTGCGGCTGCCCGCACTGATGCATGGCGACCAAAGCTTTCAAATGCTTGTAAGGCACGCAATGGGGGTAACTTTGAGTCCATAGTCTGATTAATCCCAGATTTTTTATGTTATAACAGAAACACTCAACTGTAGTCGTATATAACTGAATTGTCACATATAAAATTGCTCAATACTTCATTAAGCGCAGACATATTAACCGCCTACAAAGTCAAACTCCGTAGCACTGGGCCACAAAATTACGGAAGAAATACTGATGACAATTTAGGCAACCCGCCGCAACGTTTTTGTCGAATCTTTGCACGCCAAAGGCGTGCTGATCAAAGGCTGGCAGGAAGCTCTTTATCAAAAATGGGCGCGTGTCACGACAGGGCCCGTTGCAGAGAATGATATCTTCTTAGAAGCCTTGAAAGACCTGATCGAGAAAGATATAGAATCGATCACTAAATCCGAAAAAGGCTCAATATGATCGTCAGAGACCAGCCGCAGGCAATCAAACTTTTCTTCGTTATCCAAGGTTCAATTATACCTCAAATCTTTGGTAAAATTATATTCGTTTTTCTTCTAACAACCATTGTTATGTTATTGGAGACGTCTGGTTTCGAAGTTCCTCATATCTCCATTTCGGCAATGGGGGTCTTTGGTGTTGCGCTCTCTCTGTTTCTCGGGTTTCGTAACAATGCAGCCTATGATCGTTGGTGGGAAGCGCGCAAGCAATGGGGTATTATTGTAGCTGAAATTCGGACATTGGGTCGCCATTTAGAGCTATTTGTTGTGCCCTGCCCAGAACAGGAGAAAATATTATCCGATATCGTCACATATGCCCATCTTCACCGTGGTCGTCTACGTAATGTCGATGTGCAAGTAGAACTAGCTCCTTGGATCAGCAAAACAAAACCTGACCAGATGATAACACATCTGAGTTCACCTGATATAGCGCTTCGAACCATTGCCATCCAACTTCGTGAAATGGCTAACAACGGGTTGATATCAGGTTTTGGCCAGATGGCCACTTCAAAAACTCTATCTTCAATCGGGTTGGCACAGGCAGCGAATGAAAGAATAAATAATACGCCTCTACCCTTCGTTTATTCGCTTCTCGTTCGTCGGACAACTTACCTGTATTGTATATTTTTGCCATTTGCCCTAGTGGACGCGGCGAGTATTTTCGCACCATTATACGCGGCTGTTGTCGCGTATGTGTTTTTTGGATTGCAAGCTGTGACAAATGAACTGGAATCTCCATTTGGAGAATCAGAAAATGGAGTTCCTCTCAACGCACTTTGTCGCTCGATTGAGATATCGATAAGCGAAATTCTTATGCGCCCATCACTTCCTGATATAACGCCAGAACGCTACGTCCTGCGCTAGGTTTCAATGGTCCTGTCAGACTAAATTGACGATTTCTGTATTCTTGCATAATTTTTTGTTATGAGCCAGAAAAATCGGCATTGTCAGAGTAAATCAGCACCTTGAAAAAGGGCTCTGTCGCAAGGTTTTCATTAGGTCAAGTATTGGCAGGTTTCCTTGGATTTACGCTGCAAGTGCTGCGAATATTTGGAAGCCTGTTTTGTGGTTTGAGACGATTTGATTTTTTCTGATCATGTGAGCGGCTTCAATTCCTGCGAATGTCGACCTTGCTGATTGGAGCGCCTTAAAGCCCAGCCAAATTTGATCCTGATTTATCAATCACAACCCGCTTTGGGACGCCGTTCTTGGCGATCGCGGTGTTGAAAAACTTACGAGCAGCGCTTCGTCTTCGATGAGTGGGCATTGTCAGACTAACTTAATTTCAATGGGCGTGTGAGATTTCCCCGCTAGCAATCATCAAATGATGGGCTTGGTGATGTGCCCCAATTGTCATAATTCCAAAAAAACCTAAACTGTATAGCTTGTGTAGCTGTTCTTTGGGAGCTGTGATTGTCATAATGGCGCCAGATGGCGTTTTTTCAATAATTACATTCCATCCTGACTCCGCCGAAAGCATAGGTGCATGAGCCTTAGTCATTCGTTGAATTGAGCCCTTTGTAAGACCATCACCCTGAATATCAAAAATCACAGTCATACCAACCCTATTTTTAACAACAATGGCATTTTCTGTGACGTTTTTCATGTCAATGAGATGCGCCCGAAGTCCATCAATATCAACTCTTTCCCATTCAGTATTAGGGTCTGATCTCAGAATATCTACGATTTCGGCGATAGCTGCAAACATCGACTGGCCAGTCTCAATTGGGTTGGGTGAGTTATTGTCACTATGTTGCGCATTCGCATTGGCTGCAAATGTAAGGAGTATTAGTACGCGTAAGAGTTTATTCATTTAATGTCTCATTTTTCCCTAGCTTAATAGATTAGATATAATTATTATATGATCTAAATCATATTGGAGATTTTAATATGTTTAATAACCATTCTTTTGAATTTAGAAGTCAATCTGTATCAAAGGGTGATTATATATTTAGGCAAGGCGAGGCAGCAAATTATGTCTTTATGCTTATATCTGGGAAAATTAGACTTGAGAGGCATCTTTCTGACGGTCAAATTTTGATTATCCATCAAACCAGCCAACAGGAAAGTTTTGCAGAAGCCGCGTTATTTTCAGATTTTTACCATTGCGATGCAAAAGCGGTAAAAGATGTAAAAATTGAAGTTATATCAAAAAATACTATTTTGACAAAAATTAGTAATGATCCAGAATTTGCGATTTCTTTTGTCGAATTGCTCGCAAAACAGGTTCAATCCTATCGGAATAGATTACAAATCTCATTTATTAGATCGGCAGAAGAACGAATCTTAGCGGCTCTTAAATTGGGTATAGAAATTGAATCTGTAATCGAGTTCTCGGGCGCGGTTGGATTAACTCATGAAGCCTGCTATCGATCCTTATCAAAACTTGTAAAATCGAAACAGGTGGTAAAAATCAGGCGAGGGAAATACAGGCTGGCTGGTTAAAAAAATTTTCACGCTCAGACTGTATTTTTGAATATGATCAGGGCAAGTTGAACGGATAAACTAGAGAATGTATGTTTCAGAGTGAGTAAAGGCTATTGCGGATACCGACGCGATTGAAAGGGTGAATACGATAGACTTGTATTTGAGCATTTTTGTAGTTTCTTTATTTGAATTTATGGGTTAGTTGATCCCATTTGCCCGTTGCAGCTCACGCACAAAAGCAACGATTTTCGCGATTTCTGCCTCGTTTACCTTTGCGACAGGCGGCATATTTCCAAAAGGCCAATGATGTGCCTGAACACCATTTTGAGCGGCCATGAAAAACGCCAGATCACCATGGTGACTCGGTTCATAAATTTCATGTACAAGTGGAGGAGCAAATTCGAATTTGCCTTGTGCTTTGTCACCATGACATGACGCACAATTGGCTTGAAAAAGTTCTTGGCCAGCTTGCGCTTCAACAGAAAAGCTTTCAGGCAGAATTACTCGGGCAAGCGGATCACCGCTAGAGAAATTAGGGCTATCGTCGCTGTTTGGAACGCTATCCATCACCCCCTTCACCGCAAAACCTATGAACACGAGAAAAATAGCGCCTATAAAATATTTTTTCATTTCATTTCTCCTAAATCATAGCCCAGAGCATCCAGATGGCCATGGCGACCATCATGGCATTTTCAGTAAGCGATACAAAACCAAGGGGATATTTTCATTAATTAGCCCTTCTGTCCAGTATTTCGCTTTTGAGTTTTATCATGGCACGTCGCGATCCGTTTAAACATCACGTTCTGGGCTATTAATTCACTGGGCCAAATCTTTCACCTCTTGAACTTCCTAGAGATATCATTTTGTTACCGATTAGGTGGCATTGCAGATACTCACTCAGTTATAGTGATTTGCGCAATATGCTTTCTCAGTAAGTGCATTTACGTTGATTGCTCAACTGTTTATGGCTGGGTGCAAAAAATTAACGTAGTTTGAAAGGCATTGTCAGAGTTACTTAATTTATACAGTTACTTTCGCATTCTAAACAAAGTGGCAATGTTCCATGACATTAATGGCAAACTATGGTGAACTGCCTTTGGAAATAACGAATAAAATCAATGCTCACGTTTTATCCCAATGGCAAAGTATCGTGACATTTGACATCAATTGTGGATTGTCACCAGACATTTCCATTTTGGCGCATAGTTTGCCATTATTCTCACGAATGATTGCCATTATGGCAAGACACAAAAAAAGAAGCGCTCAAGCGCTGCTTTTTGTTTTTAATGTGGCTGTAGTTTGTGAGCTAAGGTTGTCACTTTCAGTTGATGCAAAAGCAGCAATGGATCATATCCATAGACACGTTTTTCGAGGTTAACTTTCCTTCTCAGCGCGACGATATTCCTTCGGAATATTCAAGTTGTTCTGATAGATCAGACTACCAGTATTAATTTGCGGTAGCGGGTGAACACCAAGCTTCTTTAGTGCAGAATATACCGACCGTACTTGTTTCCCTGATTTTTTAGCCATTTCTCCAAGCGTAATGTATTCGTTTTTGAACAACTCAAGATACTCACCATTCGTAACTGTCCGCTTCATCCCATTTCTTGGATTCTTTACAAACTTCGATTTTATATATCCACGTTTAAACAAGAATGAAGTAGTAGGATAATCAATTGAAAGCAGCACTTTCATATCTTCCATCCTCAATTCGTTTTCCGTTGATCCCTGCTCCGCGTCATAGGCTGCAATGAGTTCCTTCGATGCAATGGCGATTGTTTCAAACCCATCTACATATGGATCATTTCTGACAGTCTTAGAGTACCCACTCATAATAAACTTCAGCGCAAATGCTACATTCACCTTAGCCTTTTTACATGCAAGAGATATTGATTGTTGTTCTTTATCTCCTTCAGCTCGAGGATGACCTTGTGAGCGCCATTTATCTAGAAAAACGTCCAGATCCCTTTTTGCAAACAACTGACCCGCTTGCATCAATTCCAGTCCGACTGGGATGTATCCAGCAGCAACAATTTGATCAAATGTCTCAATACTTGTATTCAAATATTTTGCTGCATTGTAGCGCTTCAGTCCATTTGCTAGCATTTCAAATTGTTCAGTATATTGATCAATTGGGAAGCAACGCCAGTGATTTAAGTTTGCACATATCTCGCCACGGAGGCGGTAGGTCGCACTTTCGCTGATACCATATTCCTTCGCTGCTGACGGCCAACTGTGTAAACGTCTGCTTGATAATTTTATATTTGCTATGAGGCTTCCTGAAGGCACAGGATAATTGTTACAAATGAAATTATGAAGGTGCTTTTGTAGCGGTAATGCTCGTTTTTCTTTTGACCGTGAAAGCCACCTATACAGCAGACCAAAGTCAGCAGTAAATCCAACTGTGTTCAACGGCGCACTGACATCAACCAAGCTTTCAAATGCATCATTGATAGCATCCGCACCTTGTGAGGCAATTGAAAACCCTTTTCCTCCCAGTTCAAACCACTCCATTTCAGATAAGGCTTCGCGAGTACAATTGCTTACTTGATCAGCTAACAATCCAAGTTGCTCACAATATCTATATCGAGTTGATCAAGCCAAGGTATGTTCGTTGTTTGCCCCATAAGGCGCTGATAGATATAGTTCGCATAAGCTAACGCTGGTTTCGATATTAGTTTCTTGCTCTCAAGGGATGCGCTCCGAATTAAGTCATGATTGTAGATTAAGACGTTTGCATAATCCATTGCATGGCAAGGCGATGGTACGCTCGAAAGTTTTATCAATGAACACTCATGTTTTACACAAATTCGTACATATTTGAAAAACCAATGCGTACGAACATACGCGTATCCATCTCCACTATCACGGTCCTCCAAGATACATTTGGGACACACTTTGACTTCGTTTCGAGCCATTGTTGTGCGCGAGAACTGGTTTCCTCGATAGGTTGTTAAACTTCCGAGTTGCCTGCGTGTTGTATGTGCAGTCAGTTTGCTCTCTTCTATTTCAGTTAACTCACCCAACAATTTAATTGCGCGCGGTTTATTAGCAACAATATCTAACCAGCGAGCTCCAACATCACTTGTAAACTCATGCACATAGGCACAAAGATTTTTTTGGGCAAGACGTGATACAAATGAGAGAATTGACTCATCTTCTTTGATAGCCACTTTGAGCGCGAGTGTCATTTAAAGCCCCCCAATTCAACTTGACCAAGTACTAATCGTGGGTCGACTTGGTGATAGCCTTCTATGATGAAGGGATTAAGACCATCAATGCTGCCCGTCCGTTTACCATAAGCGCGCGCAAAATTTGGTAGTGTCAAAGTTGTGTCTTGTTTCGTGAGTGCGTCTTCCAACGCATCAATAATCAACTCGATCATAATACCCAATTGACCAGCACTGCTATAGATTAATCGCCTTAAGAAGTTCTGTGACTTCAGGTCATCACCTAAGGCAATACCTATCGCGTCAGCATAGCTCTGACATGCGCCGTAACCCACATCTAGGTCTTGATTCTCAGAGAGCTGTGGGAAGTACACAGGTGTAATGCGACGCGCCAATTGAGGGTCATGATTCAGAAGTTCTACAAGTCTAGTCATGCCACTCAGAACTACGCCAACTGGCCATTCATTGTTCTGCATAATCGACTTGAGTGTATTCACGACGGCGGTCATTTCACTGGGTCGCGCACTATAAAAATCTTGAGCTTCATCGAAATGTAAAAACAAAACACGGCGTGCTTTCATGTGCCTTTGCGCCAAATCCCAAATTGTTGCAGCAGTTGGATCACGACGAAGCGGATAACCTAATGCCTTAAGAGTAGATATTCCGACAAACTTATGAGTTGCTGGCGAAGGAATAGACAATGTGGCGATATCGCCGAACTCTTCATTTTGAGTAAGCACTTTCGCTTGTGGATGCATTTCAAATACACGCCTAAGAGCCGTTGTTTTCCCACTACCACTTTCACCCACAAGAACCAGTCCACGTGCTTCACGTAGCAAGTTGGCTTCAATCTCTGATTGGCGAACTTGGTATAGTTTGTCAAAACCCTGACTGAGTTCCTCATAGCGTTTGGTTTTAAAAAACTTCCCGCGAAGCTTTGTGATTTTGAGTTGAACGTCGTTTCTAAATTCATCGGCCATTATTCGTCCTCCAACTTAAATCTCAAATCATTAGAAGGAAACCAATCGGAGCCATGCTTCATGTCGTCAGCTGCATTCACATGCTCAGATGGCAACTCACCTAACGCAGAACTATCAGTTGAGATGATCTGACCGTAAGGCACATCAGGATCGTTTGAGGCTTCCAATTCAACATCGACAAATGTCGGCCCATGATAGAGTTCTTGTTCTAGCCGTGCTAGCCGTTCCGCAGACATCGTACTCGGAACCAATTGACGTCTCTCCTTACCTTGATCATTCTTACCGCCTATCCTTTTCATCACCGCATCCCGAACATCCGAAAACACTTCAGAATCATTGCGATATTTCTGCGTGATCCCGCGATATTCTGAGATCCAATCTTCCAAGTGCTTGCCGTCAGCATGCTCTTCGACGCAATCTGCGCGCACCCAACGGTCATCAATCCACACCATCATAAAGCCGATATTTTCAGCCATGATCCGAACATCAAATTCTCTGTTTGTTGTGGAGCGGTATTTCTCTTGCAACTCAACACATGTGTAATGAAGTCCGAAAAACCTTAGGCCACGCTTACTCAACTTGCATTTTTTCGCAATTCCAAGCGCAGCAGCAATCTGCTCACATCCCAAAGCGGGCGATTGTCCGAATTCTTTGATCTTCTCGCTCCAAGCGTTAATGGGAAGCTGCCCTCCAAGTCCCGCATGTGAGCTAACATGATAATAATCTACAATCCAATTGATCAATATCTCAGAGAATTCACTATCTGTGAGCGCCGTTCGATCTCCATGTGAATATTCGCTCTTTTCCGCCACGGAAGAAAACGTTCTTCCCGTCAGATAAGGTATTAGCCCATCTATCAAAGATTTAAAAAAGCGCTCGATCATACCCCTTAGCTCAGGCGTAGCCACTGGAGGAAACTCAATCACAATATTTAAGTAAGTAGCCGCTCGTACAAATTCATCACTGACAAATGCTGATCCTGTATCAACTGCAATGACCATCGGCTTACCACATTGTGACCAGTCCATTTGAGCGCCCACAGAATTGGCCAACTTCGTCTTGTTGGTTAGGATCTGATGAAGCAGCTGTTTTGAAACTTCTGAAGATGGATTCTCTGCTATCACAAGGCCAAGTACCACGCGCGTTGCACAGTCGATTGCAACTGCAATCCAACGCCTTCCTTTCGGTATTCTCTCAAGCTCCTGTTTAGATAACTTTTGATGAAGCCCCAATGTTTTGAAAAAGGTATAAAGATCAACATACCATTCATCAATCTCAACGCGCTCTAATGGAGCTATAATATTGAGGCCAACTCCTGCCATGGCATGTTTTTTTCGTGCAGCATCAACACCTAAACGAATACAATCCACCTCAAATTTGTTTAGCTTTTCAAGACGCCTTCGAATTGTGCTCCCGCTTGGAATTACAAGTAACTTGCGTCCACCTTCAAGTCGTTTTTTATTCTCATCACGAAACGCTATACTCGTGTTACGTACGATCGTTTCAGGTAATGGCGGATCTTCATTTGCGAATTTTTCGATCTCTTTCTTCATCAGCCGCTCAGTGTCATCGCAAAAATAGTTTGCTCTCACAATATTGCGCCGTCTTCCGTCGGCAAGCTTGACGAGTGAATAGTCTCCGCCTTCATATTTTTTCAAGTATGCTCTAAGTGTTCTTGGTGATTTATAGCGATTGAATTCCTCGATACAAATTTTAGGGCAAAGCCTCTTTGCGTAAGTTATTGCACATGACTGGATCAGCGCTGAATTTTCTTTCAGGCTTTTGTCTGTCTTTACGATTTTACCTTCTTTATACAAAGTTTCAATCGCAATGGCATATGATAGTTTTCGCATAATTGATTTTGCATCAGGTGAGGCAAGAGCGGCCAATTGTTTCTCTAAGCTCACATCACGCGCCTCAACTTGCTCCTGAGAGTAATAGCCTTGCTCAAATTTATAGTCGCGGCGTGTTTGAAGTTCTAAAAATTCTTCTACACCAAAAACTCTTTGATCACTGGCGAGTTGTTCATTTTTAAAATACAAATACTTACCTTCATTTTTCGAAAACCTTAGTGCTTCTGAGCCAACGCATATGCGATCATTTCTGTGTAAGTTAAATTGCATTTTGAACCTCCACTGGTTTAACGAGCGAATGAAGTGTAATTATTTGAGAGCGGATTAGCTCAAGCCTTCCTTCAAAAACGGCATGTAGAACTGCTCCAAAACCCCCATTTGGATTGCCTGCGCTTGCAAGGATTGCCCTAACAGTTTTGAAACCTGCTTGGCCCGAAATTGCACATTTAATCGCAAGATGATCATCAGAAGTTATATGAGTTTTTAACTTGAAAAGACGTTCTGCGTTGACAGCCTCTTCATTCCTATATGATCTATCGGTAAACAAAACCAATTGATCCGCAAAGGATTTCGGAAGTTGCTGCGATAAACAATTTATATCGCTTTTGAATTTATCTTTGTTTGCATTGTTCGATGGCTTTACAACTATTGCATATTTCTTCTTGTTCTTTAGGGTGATCAAGAAATCAAACGTATGCTTACGAACCACTCCTGATCCATCTTTAAAACTAACGGCACTGGGCTGTTCGCGTACATCAAAAACATCTTTTTTTGCAAGCCACAATAGTAGGCAATTCCGTTCAAGCTTACTCTCACAATATATTATTCGTGGTCGGCATTTGTCAGCTGGCAAGCTTACTGTTAGTGCTGTATAAACCCTAGCCTTACTACGTCTGCTGATTTTGCGACTTGCCGTACTAGCAAGTGGGGGGACAAATGTTCTATTATCTGAAACGGGTTTCATTTTTATTCTCCTCTATAATTTAAAAAAGCGATGCCAGCCCTCAACAAGCGTAAAGCTGTTGGGGATTGACTTTTTTTAAGAATCGAGAGAAACTAAGATTATTGAAGTGGGATCTTAGATCTCATATAAGCTCGAGGGGTGCGTAAACCTTTCGAGTTTTTTATTTGGCTAATTCATTTTTCTACTCCTTTTTCGGTTTCACAATATTCTGGGAACAGAAGCTCAAATGGCGTATCTGTCATTTCAGCCAGTTTCATTACGACACCTGCAAGAGATGTATTCAAAAGCATGAGATTATGAATAATCATATGGTGGCGTTGTCGTTCTTCTTGAGCAATCAATTCCATAAAGCCTCTTTGATTAATTCGATCAGTATGAATCAAAAAAATTCGTGAAGCAAGAAGTAAAATAAATAAATATGAATAAAAACATATGCTTATATAAAATAATGCTTCTATATAAAATTTTTCATTTGTAGAAAATATTGCGTTTGTAGGAAGTTTTGATCAAATTTAAAATATATAAGAGTGCCATACGAAATTAGTTATTTTTACAATCAATTGTACGAACTTAACTTAATGGATATTTTCTCGGACTTTAAATCAGCTTTTACTAAGTGGGTGGTTTTTTCAAATAAATGTAAAAGAGATTGCGAAGGTAAGACCTCGCAACGCTTTTCAAAACAGCAAGATGTCTACAAATCTAGGGGCATCTCACCCTTATATTTTGCACGATATTCATCGCCCTTGATTAACGCACTGAATTGTTTAACGTATACATCAGGTAAACGGGAATATTGGGATGTATATAAGCGAATTAAGAGTTAGAAACTTCCGTTGCTTCGGTGATGAGGTAGTTAGCATTCCTTTAGAAGGAGATCTCACTGCGTTTGTGGGAACAAATGGTAGCGGAAAAACCTCTGTCCTCTACGCACTTCAGAGGCTGTTTGGCGCATTCTCAACCGATAGAACAATTACTCGGCAAGACGGAGCTTTTGGCACAAAAAGCATGTTATTTACTTCAAACAAATACCTGCCGAGCCCCACGAAAAATCTTAGCCATCAGCTTCAAGCGCGATGCAGCTAGGAACTTAAAGGAGCGTGTAAAAGAGCGCTTAGATGAGGAGCTTTCTCATCGATTTGAATCTCATACCTTTGATGCATTCGCACGCTCAATAGTTGATCGCTTTATTGCTGCAATACCAGAATGGTTAAGACCTGATAGAAACTTTGAAATAGCCACTCCAAACTGGCAAGACTGGGCTCGCTTTGGGCAAAACCCAAATTTAGGGACAGATTATGAAAATGAGACTTTCGGTCAAGATATAGTCGAAAAATTTCACGCCTTCTCTGGTGCACATCCACAACCATTTCCATTATCAAAACCTGCACCTAACACACCTGTTGAAGCTTTAACGTTAAAATGGTGGGAGCAATCGCTTCGCTTAGAACCCAACGCGCTTACATTTGATATGATCAAAATGCTTGCATTGACAGTTATTGAACATAATCCACAAATCAAAGCAGCAATGCTCGCGACTTACTCGCATGTGTTTTTAGATGAATTCCAAGATACAAACTCAATACAGTACGCACTTCTTAAGTCTATATTTAAAGATAGTGATGCAATCATGACTTCTGTCGGAGACAATAAGCAATTAATCATGAGTTGGGCTGGGGCAAGCAATGCTCGTTTCAATGAGTTCATCAATGATTTTGGCGCTGACACAATATCACTTGCGAGTAACTTTCGATCTAACCGACGATTAGTAGAAATAGTTAACTCAATGGCTAAAAACATTGAGCCCGACGCAGTTGAAGTCACATGTGCGCGCTCAGAAGATGAACTTCCAAAATTTACGGATGGTTTAGTAAATTTAGAGAATTCGACTAATCAAGCCGATAAGTTAGCCGAATTTATTTCCTCGCAACTAACCAACACTGATCTTCTACCCGAAGATTTCTTAATTTTAATTCGCCAGAAAGCTGACGAAATTGAAGATACGCTCGATGAGCCCTTCACAAACTGCTCTTTGTCTTTAAGGAACGAAGCGCGGGTTTTGAAAACCTCAAAGATTTCTATTCAGGACATTACTACAGATCCATTTTCTGAATTAGTATTGCGAACGATACAAGTCGCTGTTGAAGATAGACGGAATAGAGATCGCAAGAACAGCCCTTACTTACGGCTTCTCGAACTACTAGACGGTGTATTTGCTACAGGGAGTGACAGGGAGAAGGTTCAGCACACGATTGAACAAAGTCTTGCAACTCTAAACAAAATTATCAAGGCCGAGCTAATTTCTATGCCAAATTCTGCTGATATAAAAAATATAGTAACGGTGATTGGTCGCCATTTCGGAGTGCCTAATCTACGAAGACTTTCTGAGGAGTATAAAAATGCTAAACGCTTTACAGCTGTTGCAACTGGAACTGTGGAGTTTTTAAAAGAATGCGCAGATGGTAGCAGGAATTGGTTTGCCCTCATCGATAAGTTTGAAGGAAAAGATCAAGTTAGGATGATGACAATTCATAAAAGTAAGGGGCTTGAGGCTCACACTGTGATTTTCTTAAATTTACAGGACAATGGTTTTTACTTTAAGGCCGATATGGACGAAGAAAAACTATCATTTTTTGTAGCTGTCTCACGCGCTCGAGAACGCGTTTTCTTTACTTCGACTTCTAACGCTCGAACAAAGACAGCTGGACTATATGATTTACTACATGGAGCTCGCGTGCCTGACTTGGGGGCCTTTCCATCAATATAATTAATTCATCCCTATTTAAGGTGGTAACACTCATGTCACAATACTGTCTAAATATTGGCTTTTTAACTAAGCTCTCCGCACAGTCCGCTCGCTCACTTTAAATATCTGTGCAATTTCTGTGATGCTACGACCTTCATTGTCCCGCATGCAGATGACTTCTACTTTCTGCGTATCCGTTAAGGCAGGCGGGCGACCACCTATACGACCACGCTTGCGAGCCGCGGCTAGGCCTTCTTTTGTACGCTCTGAAATCCGTTCCCGTTCAAATTGAGCGATTGATGCAAACACATGAAACACCAAACGCCCAGCAGGGGTAGTTGTGTCAATGTCTTCGGCGATGGATTTGAACCCAGCTCCCGCGGCATTAATAGCATCAACAATTTCAAGAAGGTCTTTAAGCGAACGGGCGAGGCGATCATATTTAGTAACCACGACGACGTCATCTTCGCGCAGCTGATCGAGTAAATGATCAAGCTCAGGGCGGTTGCGTTTTGATCCGCTGACCTTATCTGAAAATATTTTCTCGGCACCAGCGGCATTAAGCGCATCTATTTGAGCATCTAGACTTTGGTCTTCTGTTGAGACGCGAGCATATCCAATAATCATAATATACTATGACAAAAACCTAGCAAAACCGCAAATGTTTTGCCTAGGGTTTTTGCCATTGTTTTGGGGCTTGTTTTGTTGATTGCGGTTTAATTGGACAAAAGCGACCGTTATTGGCCAACGATAGGCGTAAGTACAACGTGTTGTAATTCAACAATAAGCCCTTAGCTCAATAGGATTCCAGACCATGTGCTTGTTCCGATGGCAAAGATTGTGCTAATTAAAGATATTACTAATTGGCTACTTTTTACCGAAGTTTTACTTTTTGTTTCCATGGTAATCTCCTTTCTATTTAATTTATCAATACAATATTGAATTGCCCAAAAGGCAATGAAAGTTATAAAACCACCGAAACAAATCACAAGGGAGGAAAATCCTATCTGCCCAATTCCTATTGGGCTAAAGGCTCACGTTAGATTTGCAATGATACTATAGCAGATTTTGTCATTTAAAACGGCAGCGCTGTAATCCAACCGGTTAGCCGTCTTGCCTCAGCTTCTGTTAAATCACTTGGCAGCTCAATACTAACCTCTAAATGAGGGCGAAGATTAAACACATGCTTTGAGAGGGTTTCATTTAGATCTTCATCATCCAACTCATCAACACTCTCAAATTCTTCAAGTGCGCCTATGGCAACTTGCCCCATGCTCTTTGGGTCATGGTTCCATACAATCCTTGTCTCTGCACCATGCCTACCAACAATAAATTCTCCCGCGCCAATTGCTTTAAACTTTTTAAATACATCAACAATTTCAGCATATGCGGAATCGGTTCTTTCGCCTGCTACACGTACCTTTGTTTCTCTTGAACTTCTCTGTTTGTCAGACAACCATTCTAGAACCTTAGCAGAAACTTTATCTGAGGCGTAAAGCTCTCGTAGTGATTTAATTAGTGCCAAATTTTCTTTTATATTCATATTATAACTCCTGTATATTAATTATAATATAAAGTATAATTTTATAAAGTCAATTATAATTTTATAAAGTCAATTATAAAAATCTCAATATCGCTTTTTACCATTTTGTAGATATATTGCCTATACGCTTATATGTTTTGACAGGGGATTTTGGAAAATACGGAAACGACCGTTATTGTCCTTGGGTCGTTTTTCGGTTGTCGGTAGCTTTGTTGCTCTTTGTCCAGACTAAAGTGATCCTGATTTTGCTCCAATGGACGTTTCTTTTTCTGTTATGCCCCCCCCCTCGAATCACTTGCCTGACACATCCCGAATCCCCTCTCAGAACAAGCATCCAACATTGTCTTGATCGGGCGGATTTTTGCCTAATAGTATCTTTTGTATACCTTTGATATTTATCATTTATCTTTTGTTTTCAGTACGTTGTGAGATAATTGGAGAAGATGTTTTTTTAGGGTGATTATGCATAAGGGTCTGGGGCATATTTTGGGGAGAGCTTTGAAATTGGTATGAATTATCCCTTTAGGACGTATCCATCTCAGAGTTGTTATCGGGGTTTTGATCGCAGT
>CANMUM010000009.1 GCA_947501025.1 uncultured Paracoccaceae bacterium
ACCAAATCACCTACAGATAGATCTTCAATCTTAACCTCTCCTTGATCCGTGAAAATCAAAGAACCAAGCGTGAAGCAAACGGCTGTTACGGTTGCTGCATTAAACGTAAAATCATTATCCCAATTGGCCATATTATAAGCACCAGACTGAGCAGTCGAATAGGTTCCCAAGGTAATACTAACAACATCAAGTCCTACGTTATTCAAACTAGTAGCATTACTAGTTGAAACTAGAGTCGTTTGTGTACCATCAGAAAGCGTTAATAACTCCACAGTCATACTAAGTGTTGACCCGTCCGTAAAAGTAAACGTCGAATTATTGTAGCGCTCATTAAGGTCTTGGGTTGTAGTTGTTTCATCCGTGAAATCACCATCAAGATCTCGGTCTATTGTAAATTCGTCGCCCCAAGCCATAAAAGTAGCACTTACGTAAGCCTCGAACTCATAAACACTTAAGGCAGTTAGAACCGTTCCATTTGAATCGGAACCATTTGTTGTGATTGGAGTAACTTCAAGTGTATCGCCATTAAATGTTGTCATTATTTTTCCTTAAGCTCAAAAAAACATTGTAGAAGCTCCAGGCATCTCCTATGTTGCCCGCATCAGGGGCGCTAACTAAATTAACTTTTATTGAAATCAGAGCTTTTTCTGTCATGATAATAGACCTCCATCTCAAAATAATGCTAATTCTATATTAAGATCTTTCCAACGCAAACCTTCGCTTATGGTTAACGGCGAGAGTCATAGGAAGATTGGATATGCTACATTTTTACTAGTTTTAATAAAAATAAATTAGATTCATTAAGTTCACAAATGAAGACTAAAAGAAGTGACGCAATGATCCGACCCATTCAAAAGAAAAATGCTATTAAGGCTTTTCTCAGCGAAATATAATTTTCCACAAAACTGCGTTTATATCTTGAAATGGCTTATTATTCTTTTATGGCGCATATTCCAATATAATATTATTGCTATAATTGGGGATTCCTATTTAACGTTAAATCCACCAATAAACTTAGAGGCAACTTATAGGATAATTCTTTGTTGACACACAGAAAGAACCAAAGTAGAACAAAAGGCGAATAAACCCAGATTTTGGGCTTGCCTAACTGTATCTATTTTAACATGGGGGTCACCAATGATGACACAAAAACAACGAGACTTACTTGAATTTATTCAAAAACGTTTGGACCGTGATGGTGTGCCGCCAAGCTTTGATGAGATGCGTATTGCGCTTGATCTGAAATCAAAATCTGGCATCCACCGTTTGATCACGGCTCTCGAAGAGCGTGGATTCATACGCCGTCTCGCACATCGTGCGCGCGCTATTGAGATCGTCAAGCTGCCTGATGCTATGAATACGGGAAGTCCGGTAAGCATTAGCACATCTTCTGTCCCCTCCTTCTCTGAAGCCCAAGCCAAACGAGATGCTGAGCTTATCGAACGCCATCCCACAATGGGTGAAGTACCTATGATGGGTCATATTGCGGCGGGTGTTCCTATCGAAGCCATCCAGCATGCCACTCATGATGTTGGTGTTCCGCTCGATATGATAGGTTCTGGTGAGCATTACGCGCTTGAAGTCCGTGGTGACAGTATGATTGACGCTGGGATTCATGATGGAGACACAGTGATCATTAAGAACCAAAGCACTGCGGATAATGGCGACATTGTTGTTGCCCTTGTTGAAGATCAAGAAGCTACTCTTAAGCGCTTTCGGCGCAAGGGCAATGCTATCGCACTTGAAGCTGCAAATCCTGCCTATGAGACACGTTTGTTTCGCTCAGATCAGTTGAAAATCCAAGGTAAATTGGTCGGGCTTATTCGGTCTTATTGATCCGCTCCCAGATCTTTTGATCGGGATGTATATTTGGGGTCACTATGAGTTCGCCTTTTTCAATATCGACTGCCATACCGCCCATATCAGTGATTGCATATTCACCGAAAAACATACACTCCCCCTTTATATCTTTTGCTTGCGCAGCAATGACCAGTGTTTTTGCACGACACAAATCTTGAACATTTTCAGCTCCCTTTTTTGTCGTGGTGAATATGAGCGTCCAACCATCTTTAAGATCAACGATAATCGGGTCGGCTTTTTCTATAGCATTTGCGTCTTGATCAAACACATCACCATCACCAAGCGCCCAGTTTTCAGCTGCAAAGCTATGGCCTGTTGCGCGTGAAAATTGCCTTGGGCCTTCAAGTTTTAATCCAAAAAATCGCGCGCTATCCGCAACAAGCAGCATCGGCCTTTCATTACGTGGCCAAGCGATAAGTGAGCAAATCAAAATGGTTATGGCAATCACCCTTGCTCGCATCCCTCCGATAACGGCAAGCAATCCCGCGATGACGATCGCAATAAATATTGCGGGCTTTGCTTTGGGGATTTGCCATACAGGATCATCAAAATTGGCAACATATTCACCCACACTGATAATCCATGAGATGCCTTTTCCTGCAACCCATAAAGGATAATGATCAAGTCCAAACGGATCCAAAATCGCGGCCAAAATGCCCGCTGGCATAACCACAAATGTCATCACAGGAACAGCCAGCAAATTGGCTAGCAGCCCATATTTAGGTGCATTGTGAAAATGGAAGGCCGAAAATGGCGCGGTTGCAAGGCCAGCAATAAAACTTGTCATTCCAAGTATCAAAATCCATTTCAGTACAGCATTCATACGCAAGCCATTCAGTGAAAACTTGCCATAAATGAACACAAGTGCGGTTGTTGCGGCGAAAGACATCTGAAACCCCACATCACCAAGGGCGGTCGGCTGCCACATCAAAATTGCACTTGCTGAAAGGGCAATGGAGCGCAAGGAAATGGCATGCCTGAGCGCAAAAAGGCCAAGAAAAAACAGCGTTGCCATCATAAATGCTCGAGTTGAAGAAAATGACATACCTGAGATAAACCAATATGCGGCGCCAAATATGATAGCAGATAATACAGCAATTCTAAGCCCCCACATGCCATTTGCAATACTTGGAAACAAGCCCGACCCACGCCGCACAGTCATAAAGACCAGTCCACAAACCGTACCTATATGCATCCCAGAAATCGCGAGCAAATGCGCAAGATTAGTTCTTCGCATTACATCTAGAACGTCTTGATCTATCTCACTGCGGTCACCAATAAAAATGGCCGCGGCAAATCCACCGATCTTTTCGCCAAGTTGCTTGCGGTATTTATCCGCCTGCCCCAATCGCCATGTTAACAGCTTATCTTGGAATGTTGGGTCTTTGGGTGCGGAAGCAATTGTTGGATTGCGGGTATAACCAACGGAGGCAAGCCCGTCTTGCCAAGCGCGCTGTCTAAAATCATAACCACCAGGTTCGGACGGCCCTGATGGTGGCCCCAAATGCCCCGTGGTCTGCACGATTGAACCTGCAAAAATACGCTCGCGCATATAAAGTCCATGAAGGGATATCCTTACATTGCCCTTGACCTCACGCCCATCCAAAATGACGTTCGATAAAGTTAAACGCAATGCAGCCGAACTTGATTGATCAATTTCAACAACCCGTCCCTCTATGGGGCCATAATAGCGAGAGAAAATAGGCTGTGTCTTATTGGAACGAAATTCAACGCCAAGACGTGCGAAGCCAATGATAATAATGATCGTAATGATAAGGATTTGTGATGCAACACCGCGTCTGACCCCAAAAGCAAGCACAACAGCTACACAACAGAAAAGCCAAATATAGAGCGCAAATGAAAGGGAAACTTCTGGCCACTTCTTTGCCATGAGAATACCGATTCCCAGCGCAATTGGCAGCAATGGCCAAATGGCACCTCGCAGAACTTCGGCCAGAGGTGATTCACGCGCACGCCAAAATCCGCGTTTTTTTGGCTCATTAGGTAGCATATTGCTCTTTCACCATCAGTGTTTTCCGTTTATGAGTTTCCAAATTCGCATGAAATCGTTGAAAGGATATGAATATGAACAAACCTGTTGTGACGCGCTTTGCACCCTCGCCCACTGGATATCTTCATATTGGCGGCGCTCGAACAGCACTTTTCAATTGGCTTTATGCCCACGCCAAGGGCGGAAAATTCTTATTGCGTATCGAAGATACTGATCGTGAACGTTCCACCCCAGAAGCCACACAAGCTATTTTTGATGGTCTTGCATGGTTGGGTTTGAACCCAGATGAGCCTGCGACAATGCAATTTGAACGTGCGCCACGCCATATTGAAGTGGCGATGGCGATGCTTGATTCAGGCAAGGCGTATAAATGCTTTTCTACCAAAGAAGAGATTGAGGCTTTCCGCGAAGCCAACCCTCATGCAACATTTATCTCTCCATGGCGCGATCGAAGCGATCATCCTGATGCGCCATTTGTTGTGCGTCTAAAAGCACCCAAAACAGGCGAAACGGCTATTGAAGATGAAGTTCAAGGTCGCGTGGTTTTGCAAAACGAAAATCTCGATGATATGATTCTGCTGCGTTCTGATGGGACGCCAACTTATATGCACGCTGTAGTGGTTGATGATCACGATATGGGCGTCACACATATTATTCGCGGTGATGATCACCTCATCAATGCTGCACGCCAATCCCTTATTTATTTGGCCAATGGTTGGGAGATGCCAATATACGCACATATCCCACTTATCCACGGCCAAGATGGTAAAAAACTCTCCAAACGTCACGGCGCTCTTGGTATCGAAGCTTATCGCGATATGGGCTATCCGGCTCAAGCTGTCCGCAACTACCTCACCCGTATGGGATGGGGACATGGTGATCATGAACTGTTTACAACAGAAGAAGCCATCAAAATGTTTGATCTTTCTGGAATCAACAAAGCACCTGCCCGCCTTGATCTCGCCAAGCTTGATGCCGTATCTTCACACCATATCAATACGATGAGTGATGCCGACCTTCTCGATTCGATTTCAAGCTATGCTGCAGCGCAAAACGGTATACAATTGGATACAAATTTTCATGCAAAAATGCCAGCGGCATTGCCTGGCATTCGCGAGAAGGCAAAGAAAATACCAGATCTTCTTGATAATGCACAATTTATATTCTTAAATCGACCTATTTCTCTCACAGAAAAAGCGCAAAAATCAATCGATGAAACGGCGCGTGCCAACCTCGAAATCTTGACTTCGCAACTGCGCAATGCTAAATGGTCGCTCAATGATCTTGAAGAAATCGTTAAGGCATTTTGTGCCGAACGTGAGATTGGTCTTGGGAAAATCGCTATGCCGCTCCGCTCGGCACTTTCAGGCGGCACCCCTAGCCCAAGTATTTTCGAGATGATGGTAGCACTTGGCCAAACCGAAACCATCGGCCGCCTTGAAGATGCCATAGCCACATAAAGGGAGTTCAGCAGTTCTCCCAAAACAACGCAGTTTTCTGCGAGAAAAGGGAGTGACCTATGAACGAAACAACCCGCAACGCAACACTCACAATCGATGGCGAAAGCTATGATTTGCCAATTTTTAGCCCATCTGTTGGCCCAGATGTCATCGATATCCGCAAACTTTACGCCACAACAGGCCACTTCACATATGACCCGGGCTTCACATCAACTGCAAGCTGTGACAGTGCGATTACATATATTGACGGCAATAAAGGTGAGCTTCTTTATCGTGGCTATCCGATCGATCAATTGGCTGAAAAATCAAATTATTTGGAAACTTGCTATCTTCTTTTGCATGGCGAATTGCCAAATAAAGAACAATACGAAGATTTCTCGCACCATGTGACACATCACACAATGCTGCATGAGCAAATGGCATATTTCTTGCGTGGCTTCCGCCGCGATGCGCATCCGATGTCAATTGTGTGTGGTATGACGGCTGCTCTTTCTGCATTTTACCATGACAGCACCGATATTAATGACGCGCACCAACGTGAAGTTGCAACCATCCGCATGATCGCCAAAATGCCAACAATCGCGGCTTGGGCATTTAACTATCACACAGGCCGTCCATTCGTTTATCCAGATAACAAGCTGACTTATGCCGAAAACTTCTTGCGCATGTGTTTTGCTGTGCCTGCTGAGGAATATGTGGTTGATCCAATTTTGGCCAGAGCAATGGATCGTATCTTGGTGCTTCACGCTGATCACGAACAAAATGCATCAACATCAACGGTTCGTCTAGCTGGTTCAAGCCAAGCCAACCCATTTGCATGTATTGCAGCGGGTATTGCTTCACTTTGGGGCCCTGCTCACGGCGGAGCAAACCAAGCATGTCTTGAAATGCTCAAGGAAATCGGCTCTGTTGACCGTATTCCAGAATTTGTTGCACGTGCAAAAGATAAAGAAGACCCGTTCCGCTTAATGGGCTTTGGTCACCGCGTTTACAAAAACTTTGACCCGCGCGCAAAAGTCATGAAAGAAAGCGCAGATGAAGTTCTCGAATTGCTCGGCGTTGAAAATAACCCCATCTTGCAAGTTGCCAAAGAGCTTGAGCGTGTGGCGCTTGAAGATCCGTATTTTGTAGAGAAGAAGCTTTATCCAAATGTTGACTTCTATTCAGGTGTTATTCTTGAAGCCATGGGATTCCCAACATCGATGTTCACGCCGATCTTCGCTGTTGGTCGTACGGTGGGCTGGATTTCACAATGGAAAGAAATGATGGATGACCCACAAGGCAAAATTGGTCGCCCTCGTCAGCTTTATATCGGTGATACATTCCGTGACTATAAAGACATCGAAAAGCGTTAATCCGTTTGAGAATACAGAAAATGAGGTCAGCTTAATGCTGGCCTTTTTTATTGTTTGAAGGAATTACGACGTTAGAAACTGCATTACCGATTGACCCGCACTCAGCTCAGGTATCATTTTTGCGCGCATGTCTTTAAATCCATCGCGTTGAATCTGAGCAAAGATTGGATTCTCAATGGCAGAGAGCGCCGCATCTGCTAAGTTATCAGGGGTAAAATCATTAAAGAGAAGCTCAGGAATAATTTCTCGATCACATAAGATATTTGTTAGGGAGGCCCATTTCACTTTTGCCATGCGTTTGAAAAAGAACTGTGTAATCTTACCTGTTTGATAGCCAACAATTGCAGGCGTATCCGCCCAAGACAGCTCAAAGCTCACCGTACCAGATGTCGCGATCGCAAGTTCCGCGCCGTGCATAAGCAATGATTTTTGGTGCTGAAATTCTTCAAACCCCAAATCCGTTGGGCTAATGATTTCAAATCGGTCAAGGCCTGAAAATGCTTGTTCAACCTGTTCACGGACATGATCATAGACAGGAATGACCATATTATGAGGAACTTGCTTTGACATTGTTTTCCACATTTGCGCGTATTCTTGGAGATGGTATTTCATCTCGCTATTGCGCGAACCAGGGAATAAACCGATCACTTGGCCATATGACTTGCGCCATTCTGATAATCCCTGCTGATCTGGCCGTGGACGTATTGCAACAGGATGTCCCACAAAATCTGCCGACATGCCTGCATCCAACATATATTGAGGCTCAAAAGGCAAAAGGCACAGCACATGATCGACAACCTTAGCCATCTTTTTTGCGCGCCCTGCCCGCCACGCCCAAACGCTCGGAGCTACGTAATGTATGATAGGCAAGTCTGGATGCGTTTTTTTAACGCGTCGCGCCACACGAAAGCTGAAATCGGGGCTATCAATCGTTATGAGTGCATCAAAATTTCCACGACGTACAAAATCTGCCATTTCATTAATGCGCCGATAGAGGCCACGCGCCTTCGGAAGGACTTCCGCAACCCCCATCAAGGACAGCTCATTCATCGGAAAAATGCTATTGAGCCCGCACGCAGCCATAGCTTCGCCACCAATACCTGCAAAATCCACATTTGGTATCTGCGCCATCAATGAAGCCCCAAGGAGATCGCCAGAACTTTCACCTGCGAGAATGGCTATCCGCATCACTCTATCCCTTTAATAAAGATGCCAAGATCATTCGCGCGTTTTATTGTCTCGCGCTTATTAATGATAATCACGTGACCTACGCGCAAATAAATACCAATCAGATTGGCCGAATGTACTTGATCAACCGTATCTGGCCCAATACTGGCCATATCCAACATTAAATCTTGACCAATCTTGCTCGCTTTAAATAAAAAACCTGCGGCTTTTTGTTTCTGATCTGCATGTTTAGCAACATAATCAATCATAGCTTGAGTGCCGTAAATATTTTCCATTGCAAGCACTTGTTGTTTGCGCATGACGAGCGCCTGCCCAATATCTAATCGCGACATCTCCGCATGGATCTCTATTGCTCTCTCGAGGCCGCCATCATCCTTTGGTTCGATTTTTGTCAGGGTTTCTTGAGTCACCAGCATATCAGGACAAATCTCATGCGCGCCAACGACCTTATAGCCTTCATTCTCAACAAGCGTTCTCACAATGGATAATGTTTTCCCATCACTTGCAGAGATTGCTTTTTGCAGTTTTGGCATCAAAAAAATGGTTTTAAAATCCAGCTTTCTCTTTTTGAGAACAGGTCGCGAAACAGCACCAGCAAAACAGATATGAGTAATTTTTTCTTTTTTCAGCGCCTTAAATAAGGCTCCTGTTTTTTCAAACTCAGCGGTGAAGTGCTTATAGGGTGAGAGGTCTGATCCAATATCTTCAAAAGTAATGACAAATGCATCAGGCCGCGTTTTCAGCAATTCTATTGGGAGCGCTCCACGTCCTGCGATAATTGCAAGCCTATCCATTACTTTTCTGCTTTTGGCGTTAAAAATGACTTACTGCTATCCGCAAGTAAGAAATCTAGGATTTCATTCACATATTCATGATGCCCACCAGCCGTTTTCATTTGCTCTGCATGAGCGCGAACGCCCTCGCTGCTAGCAAATACCTCGTCAACAGCAGCTTTGATGGCACGCAAACCGTCCTTATCCACACCTCGGCGTTTCAGGCCAACATAGTTAATCCCTGCCAAATGGGGGCGTTCAGCCATTGTGAGGCCATAAGGAAGCACATCAGCCGCAACCATGGAACCCGCACCAATCATTGCACCGCGACCGATCCGTGCGAACTGTATCACACCTGCTTGACCACCAATAATCGCACCATCTTCGATCACAGCATGACCTGAAATAGCGGCATTATTCGCAAACACAATATTATTGCCAACAATGCAATCATGGCCAATATGGGCACCAATCATAAAGAGATTACCATCACCAATCTGAGTGATGCCGCCACCTTGAACGGTTCCCAGACTTATGGATGTGCTTTCGCGTATCATGTTGCGTTTACCGATGACAAGCTTCGTATCTTCGCCCGCATATTTGAGATCTTGTGGATGCGAGCCGATACTAGCATGTGGCCATATGCGCGTTTCATCGCCAATCTCTGTATCGCCCATAATCGCAACATGGCTATAACAAATCACACCACTGCCAAGTCGAGCCTGTGAACCGATATGACAAAATGGGCCAATCTCACAATTCGCACCAATCACCGCACCATCTTCAATCACAGCTGAAGCATGAATTTTCGCATTTTGATCAATCATGAACTATCCTTTAGGTGGCTGCATCATTGCCGTAAAATCGGCTTCACAAGCTTTTTCACCGCCTGCAAATGCTTCCCCATGAAATTTCCACACTTTGCCACCTGGACGTGTAACGGTAACTTTCATCTCCAAACAATCACCAGGAACGACCATGCGGCGAAACTTCACATTATCAATACCCATAAAATAAACCGACATTTTCTTATCAACGAGATCAAGTGTCTTGCCAACCAAGATTGCTGCTGTTTGCGCCATGGCCTCAATAATTAAAACGCCAGGCATAACGGGTTGATCAGGGAAATGACCCGTAAAATGCGGCTCATTCATCGTGACATTTTTAACCCCAACAGCACTTTCGTTTGGAACGATATCTTTCACACGATCGACAAGTAGAAACGGATAACGATGCGGAATAATGCGCATAATTTCTTCAATATTTACGATGTCATTGGCTTGCGTCATTTGAATTATCCTTGTTTATTTCATTTTCAATTTGAGAAGTTGCATTATCTACACTATCAGATTCTGGTTGAGTATTTTCAACAGGCGCAAACAAAATTTCATTATAAATATTTGGATTTTTTATATATTCTCTATCCAAAACAGCCACAAGTGATGGGCTAAAATCAATAGATGGATCACTCCAAATAACTGTATCGCTATCCAAAATCATTTTGACACCGTTTTGAGTTGCAATCGTTCTGCTAATGCCAACAAGAATACTATCAAAACGTTGCCTCCATATACTATTGGTGCGTAAACGGATCTGTTCTTTGACCAAAAAATCAGATCGCGTTTTTTCAACTTTTTCCGAAAATTCTTTCGCTAATACCGCGAAATCCTCACTGGTCATTTGTTCTCTTCTTATTGCAAGATCCGCCTCTTGTGATTGCAATTCTTCGGTTTGCTTTTCATCTTCGGCTTTCAAAGCCTCAAACGCAGCCTCTTCGCGTTTGAGAAGCTCTTCACCCATTTCGCTATTTAATAAAATATAGTTTTGATCAACAATCCAAACCGCACTTTGTGACTGAATCGGCGTATCTTGAGCTGAAAGATAAAATGGACAAAATACCAATGCAATCAGCATTGAAATCCTGTTCATTTTAAATGCCATCAGCCTTCTCATTAAAACTTTGAAACGAATGAAACCGTAAATTCTTCAGTCTCATCATAGTCTTCTTTTTGATATGGGTCCGCAAAGTTAAATGAAAGCGTTTGTCCACCCAAATTCCAAAGCAGGCTTAAACCACGCGTTCCCCGCAATATGAAACTATCGTCGATAACACCAGAGGCGCCACCATCAACATCATCAAGGCCCCATACAGAACCAACTTCCCAAAATGCAGCAGCAGATATCCCAAAGGTTTCTGGCAAACCTAAAGGGAACGTCAAATTCGCCCGTGCCAATGCATAATAATTACCACCAAGGGCAACATCTACATCTCCCGAGACGTCACGTGGCCCAAGTCCACCTGAATTAAAACCTGTCAGACCATTATTGCCGCCAAGCTGATATCGCTCATTAATCCTTACAGAAGTTGAATCACCATAAGCTTGGATGGCACCACCCTCAACTTCTGCCGATAGAACAATATCATCATTCCAAACTGGGTAGAAAACCTTTGCTTTCGTCGCAGCTTGCGTCCATTGCGCATCTCCACCAAGACCTGCAATTTTACCGCCTGCCCTAAAAATCCAGCCTTTTGATGGGCTATTTGCGCTATCTGTTTTATCAATAACCCAAGATGCCGAAACACCAGAAGTGATAACCTCTCCTTCATCGGCCACTACAAGTGGAGATGGATTATCGTAATCTTCCGTGGTCAAATCATTAGATCTAATAAAATATCCCAAAGTTAATCTTGAATTGTCACCCGTTGGCAATGACAAACGCGGCTCAAAACCAATATTGGTCATCGCATAACTCGATGCTGAGCTTGAACTTTCTGAGTAATAAAGATCAAATGCACCAAGTAGATCACGATCAAACAAGGCAGGCTCAGCAAAACTCAAACGACCCGTCTGAGAAGTTGCACCATAATCGATTGAAAGAGAGAGATATTGCCCACGTCCAAGAAAATTTCGCTCCGTAAAACTGGCATTTAAGCTCCATGAATCGCTGGAGGAATATCCGCCACCAAATGAGAGGGAGCCCGTATTGGCTTCTTCAACTTCAACATCAATAATCTTTTTATCACTTGTTGATCCTTCGCGCGCCGCGACCTGAACCTGACTGAAAAAGCCAAGTGACTCCAATTCTTCACGCGCTTCCGTAATTTTTCTTGCATTTAACGGATCGCCTTCTGATGTTTCGAATTTTCTACGGATAACGCGGTCAATTGTTTGATCATTTCCATGAATATCGATACGTTCCACATAAACACGGCTCGCATTCGTGAGCACAAATTCAACGTCTAGAAGACCATCGTTTTCACGCGTCGTGATCACTGGGTTCGCACGCAGAAATGGCAGCCCACGTCTCTCAGCTTCAACTTCAATAGCTTCAATAGAATCCACTATATCGCTCGCTTTATAGGTCCTACCTGACCGAACACTCACTAATGGTTGGAAGATATTGGTTTCAACTCCTGCGATTTCACTCACATAAGTGACATTCCCAATGTCATATTTTGGCCCTTCTAAGATCGAGTATGAAATATAGAAATTACCTCCAGCATCGTAATCTGCTGAGGAAGCTCTAATTTGAGCATCATAATACCCATTATCGCGGTAATAATTTAAGATCGCGTCTTTATCGGAAGCCAATTTTTCGGTTGCAAAATTATCTTGAGAAAAAAGGTTTGAGAAAATCCCTGCTTCTGAAGAGTTCACCACCCTGCGCAATGTCCAATCCGAAACTTTATCATTGCCACTAAATGTAACACGGTCAATTTCTGAAACAGAGCCCTCATCAATCACAAAAATCAGTTTGTAAGTGCCATTTCCATTTGAAATCGCTTGCGCTTTTACATCAATATCAAAACGTGAACGAGCCGCATAAAGGCGGCGAATAGATTGAATATCTTCTTCAATTTTTGCCTTATCTAGGCCATCACGCGCACCAAGTGATACATTTGAAGCTATTTCTTCATCTTTAACCTTATCGTTTCCTTCAAAATAAACACCACTGATCGTTGCGTTTTCAACGACGGTAATCACAGCACGTCCATTTGAAACTCGCACATCGACATCAGAGAAAAGGCCAGAAGTGTAAAGACGTTGGATGGCATTATTTAGCCCAGAATCATCAACCGCAACACCTTGTGTAAGACCAGCCGTCCCCAGAACAATGCTGTCTTGGATACGTTCATTGCCGACAACTTGGAAGCTTGAATAACTTGCGGCCCAAGCCTGCCCTGCAACCATGAGCGCTGCAACTGATGTAGCGACTTTACGCGTAAAACTCATCTTTTTCATATTCCACCTAAACTTTTCTACTAACCAAATAACTCGCGAGTTGTTGTGTATAACATTAATCCCATGAGCAGGATGAATCCAAGCGCAAAAATAGCATTTAAGAATGATTGAGGCGGTAATTTGCCAAAAATACGCTCATAAGTGATCAAAACGATATGACCACCATCAAGAATCGGCAAAGGCAGCAGATTTAAAAAGCCAATTGCACTCGACATAAGCGCCATCATCCACACAAAATTCCATATGCCGTAACTTGCGCTCTCTTCCGCCATTTGGCCAATGCCAACGGGGCCAGACATTGCATCAATTCCAACACGTCCCGTAACGAGATCACGAATCCCATCCCAAGAGGTCGTAATAATCCAAAATGTCGAACTGATCGCATATTTTCCACTATCGATAAAACTTAGTGGCTCATGAGCCGTTTCATAGAAACCACCAAAATTGACGCCGATGCGCGGCGTCGACAATGTTCCATCTTCAAGCTCAACCGCTTTTGGCAAAATATCAAAGCTTAAATTCTCTCCCCCACGCAAAACATCAATTTGAACCATTTGATCACCATTTTCGGCAATCAGATCAATTGCATCAGATGTGAGGATTACATCTTGATCATTAATAGACATAATCATATCGCCCATCTCAATGCCCTGTTTAAATGCTTCAAGGCTCGGATCAAGCCCCACAATAACAGCTGCGTTAGGATTCATCGCCTTAAGGGCAACATTTTGACCATCACGATCGACAACAATGTCGATCATCCGATCTTCGGCTTGGGTCATTGTATAAAAATCTTCCAAAGTCGAAATTGCTTGGCCATTCACAGAAAGAATTTCGTCGCCTTTTTGCAAATCTGTTTCAACGTAATAGACACGCTCGATGACCTTGCTTCCCGCCTGTGGGCCATAACTCGCCGCATAGATAAAAAAGATAATTATAGAAAGGAAAAAATTCGCAAATGGTCCAGCAAACAATGTCGCGATTTTAGCGCCATATGTGGCCAAATATTTTGTTTTTTTTACATCCATATTAGGAAAACCCGTGCCATTAGCGTCATTTGCAAACTTCACGTAACCTCCAAATGGCAGAGCACCCAAACGCCAAATGGTTCCATCGCGAGCTGTGCCGCGCCAAAGCTCTGGACCAAAACCGACTGAGAAAACTTCTGGGCGAATGCCAGACCATTTACCAATATAAAAATGCCCAAGTTCATGAATAACCACAATGGGAACCATCATTAAAAGAAAGTATAGTATAAACATTACAATGCCTTAATATGTTTTAATTAATGTAATTTCGCGCAAGTTCGCGTGCAAGTTGGTCAGCTTCCTTGATGACAGGTAAGCTATCTGGAGCCGATTTCCAATCCCCATGTACCATCACTTTTTCGACAATATCAGCCATTTGCAAAAAACCGATATTCCCAGCCATAAATCCATCAAGCGCAATTTCTTTGGCTGCATTAAATGCAGCACCTTCACAGCCCGAACCATTCATCACTTCACGCGCAAGGCGCAGTGCTGGAAAGCGTTTTTCATCAGGAGCACTAAAATCAAGAGCGCCTATCTTAGCCAAATCCAAACGATCAACACCCGATTTCCCGCGTTTGGGATAATGAATAGCATAAGCAATGGCATGGCGCATATCTGGAACGCCAAGCTGTGCAAGCTGCCCCCCATCCGTAAACTCCACAAGTGAATGAATTATCGATTGGGGATGCACCAAAACATCAATATCCTCAGATGCGACACCAAATAATTGTTGAGCCTCAATCATTTCAAGAGCTTTATTGAACATACTCGCGCTGTCAATAGTGATCCGAGCGCCCATATCCCAATTTGGATGTTTTAAAGCATCTTCAAGGCCAACATCTTGCATTTTTTCATAGGACCAATCGCGAAATGGGCCGCCAGATGCCGTCAGGATGATTTTGTGAATAGCCGAACGATCTTGCCCTTCAAGAACTTGAAAAATAGCACTATGTTCGCTGTCCACGGGCACAATTTGTGTGCCGCCCTTTTGGCAATTCGACAGCAATAACTGCCCCGCACATACCAAGCTTTCCTTATTGGCCAATGCCAATGTCTTTGCATTGCACGCTGCAGCAAGGCTGATAGGCAACCCCGCTGCACCAACAATAGCATTCAAGCAAATATCAGTTTCTCGAGAAGCCCCCTCAACTAAGCCTTCTGATCCAGTCAAAATTTCAATATTCGGAAAGTTTTCCTTGAGAATATCCTCTTGCTCAGAGGTTGAAACGCATATGACTTCAGGGCTGAATTCATTCGTAATTTGCAACAATGCATCCATATTTGAATGTGCCGAGATCACATTGAGCTTAAAGCCATCAGAGTGGTCTCTTAATATTTGCAATGCCGATGTACCAATTGATCCAGTGACACCAAATATAGATATTGTTTTCATCCGCATCAAAGTGCCCAGATTGCCAATGTTAATAAAATTAAAATTGGGCCGATGCTATCAAAACGGTCAAGAATACCCCCATGAGATCGCAAGGTTTCGCCAGAATCCTTGACATTAAATTTGCGCTTAAACATGCTTTCCCCAAGATCGCCCATTTGCCCAGCAAAGGCTAAAAGCCAAAACAAGATCACTTGAAAAATGATATGAATGCTTGAAATTTCTGGAACTAAAAAATGGCAATAAATCACAGCTGCTATAATTGCAAAAATCCAACCACCTATAGCACCTTCCCAAGTTTTATTTGGCGAAATAACGGGTGCGAATTTTGTACGGCCAAGCATTTTGCCAACAAAATAAGCAGCGCTATCTGAAAACACACTGATGACCAAAGCAAGCCCCAATATCACAAGCCCATGCTTGGGCTCACCATGAAATATTTGTCCAGAACGCAAAGCATAAGCCAGCACAACAAGCATCCCCAGCAATGCTTGACCCATTGCCAAAATATCTCGATTATGTGAGCGCTCAATTTTAAAAATAACAACAGAATTGACCACGACCATTAGCAGTGCAAAATTTATATTATATATTGAAATAATAGCTGCTAGGATGTTCAGCCCCAAAGCCAGACGGGTCTGCCATGTATAAAACCGTTCTCTTGTTTGCGTGGCTATACGTCGGCATTCATGCAGACCTACAAAACCTATCGTCACAAATAAGAGCCATGCCGTCATGGGATGAACAATGAGCATTATAAGTGGAATGGGCGCTAAAATAAGCACATCTTTTATGCGGGGTTGCAGTTTTAATCCGAACATCAATTGCCACCAAATCTACGTGTGCGCTCGTTATAATACGCAATGGATTTTTTCAATTCATTGGCATCAAAATCAGGCCATAACGTATCGGTAAAATAAAGCTCAGCATATGCGGCTTGCCACAATAAGAAATTGGAAATGCGCTGTTCACCAGAGGTACGTACGAGCAAATCAACAGGAGGCGTTCCTGCTGTATCAAGCGCATTTTCAAACAGCTCTTTGGTTAAATCTTCAGGAGCAATATTTTGAGCAAGCAGCTTGCGTGTCGCACGCAAAATCTCATCATGGCCACCGTAATTCATCGCGACATTAAGTTGAAGCCCCGTATTTTCTTTCGTCTGATCTTCAAGCGAAATCATCATGGCAATGAGATCTTTAGAAAAGGCCGCCTTATCACCAATAAATTTAACACGGACATTTTCACCAAGAATTTTAGCCGATTCCCGCTTTATATATTCGCGAAAAATCCGCATAAGCCCGTTCACTTCAAATGAGGATCGCTTCCAGTTTTCTGTCGAAAATGCAAACAACGTCAGATGTCTAATGCCAAGCTTGGTGGATTCATCAAAAAGCTCGCCCACACGGTTCATGCCCGCTTCATGACCTGCAACGCGATTTTTCTTATGAATCTCGCCCCAGCGACCATTGCCATCCATAATGACAGCAATGTGAAAATTATCCGGAAGTTGCAAGTTCAACCCTAAACCTGCATGATTTCAGCTTGTTTGGCTTCCAAAATTTTATCAATTTCAGCAATTTTAGCATCCGTGATCGTTTGAACTTCAGATTCATAAAATTTCTGATCATCTTCAGAAAGACCATCAGCCTTTGCTTTTTTGATCTGATCCATGCCATCACGACGCACATTGCGCACAGCAATTTTTGCATTTTCGGCATATCCACCAGCAACCTTCGCAAATTCTTTGCGGCGCTCTTCGTTAAGCTCAGGAATTGGCAAGCGCAAAACGGCTCCATCACCAACAGGATTTAGACCAAGACCCGAATTGATAATCGCTTTTTCTACAGCCCCAACCATTCCCCGATCCCAAACCGTCACGGTAATCATGCGTGGCTCTGGAACATTCACCGTTGCAACTTGTGTCAAAGGCATCATCGCTCCATAAGCATCAACATTCACAGCATCCAACATGCTTGATGATGCGCGCCCAGTACGCAACGAACCAAAGTCGCTCTTCAAAGAAGAAATAGCACCTTCCATACGTTTCTCAATGCCATCAAAATCAATTTCTACTTCGCTCATAATCGCGTTCCTTCTTTATGGTTCAACAACAGTGTGTTTGCCTTGGCCTTTCAAAATTGCCGCGACACCACCTTCTGTATCGAGTGAGAATACAACAATTGGTAGCGCATTGTCACGCGCCAATGCAATTGCGCTTGCATCCATCACTTTCAAATTTTTATGCAAAACTTCATCATAGCTCACACGTGAATAACGCTTTGCATCTGGATTGGTTTTGGGATCAGAATCATAGATGCCATCAACTTGTGTACCTTTAAAAAGAGCATCACAAGCCATTTCGCTTGCGCGCAATGTCGCGGCTGTATCTGTTGTGAAATAAGGGTTTCCTGTGCCTGCTGCAAAAATACACACACGCTTCTTTTCAAGATGGCGCACAGCACGTCTGCGAATATAAGGCTCAGCAACTTCATCCATCCGAATGGCTGATATCACACGCGTATTGATATTGAGGCCTTCAAGGGCCGATTGCATCGCAAGCGCGTTCATAACAGTCGCAAGCATCCCCATATAATCAGCCGTGGTGCGCTCCATGCCTTGAGCAGATCCCGCAATCCCACGGAAAATATTACCGCCACCAATCACAACACAAATCTCAATACCAAGATCATGAACTTCTTTGATTTGATCAGCGACTTGTGCAACAGTTGCGGGGTTAAGGCCATATCCGCGATCCCCCATAAGCGCCTCCCCTGAAACTTTAATCATAATACGATTATAATCCTGAATTGGGGAATCTTGTGTCATGGGCCGTCCTTTTTATATTTTTATCGTTTTGGCGAAAAATGCTCAAAATGGCAAGCTCGAACTTTAACTTAAAATAGAAACGCATAAAATTATTGTTATGCTATAACTGAATGTTTTTTGAGTTTACGTGCTGTGACTAAAATTGACCTCCTCAGCATAGATCGCATTTTCCATTCCGATGATGCTTCTACAAACTCAGACAAGCTCTTATGACCAGCATCATCCACGTTCACCTCAAGTTCTGGCTTGCGCAATTCTCTAGCAATTGCATTAAATCGTGCAAATGCAGTATAAATAGTAAGCTTTTTCCGATTTATCACACTGGAACCACTATGCTTGCGGTATTTTATAAGAATATCAGGGATATTTGCAAAATTTCCTTGGGTGGCTAGTCTTAAAAACAATTCATAATCTTCTGCAATATTAAATTTAGGATTATAACCGCCAACCACTTCAAATGCGCTTCTATTTATCATACAGGCTGGGTTCATAATTGTATTCTTCACAATCAATTTTCGTTTAATGACTTGCGGTTTCAGCTCCGCTTCGATTGTCGAATAATGCTCCAAATTGGGCCCACAAACATTAAGACTGCCACTTACCACACATAAATCATCACCACTTTCCATTTTGCGCAATAAAAACTCAATACGTTCGGGATATGAATAATCATCACTATCCATGCGCACAATATAAGGTGCGTTACCCTTGGAAATCGCAAAATTTAAAACCTCAGGTAGATTCATATTGGGGCCATCAAAGACCTCAATCCTTGGGTCCGTATAATTTTTCGCTATTGCCATAGTCTGATCGCGGGAGCCATTATCAACAATGATCAATCTAAAATTCTGATAGCTCTGAGCCAAAATGCTTTCTATGGCTTCACCGATATAGCGAGCGCGGTTCTTAGCAGGCATGATTATATCGACAACTGGTTTCATATATAGCCTAAAAATTTAATCTGTATTTGCATCCGCCCTTGATTTTCCAGCAACTTGTTGGGCAAGAACCGCCGACATAAATCCATCAAGATCACCATCAAGAACGCCTGATGTATCTGATGTTTCATGCCCTGTACGGAGATCTTTCACCATCTGATATGGCTGCAAAACATAACTGCGAATTTGGTTGCCCCAGCCCGCATCGCCCTTATTATCGTGGGCTTCATTGATCGCTTCATTGCGCTTGCGCATTTCCATCTCATAAAGTCGAGATTTGAGCGCCGCCATACAGTTCGCACGGTTTTGATGTTGCGATTTTTCTGAACTCGTCACCACAATATTTGTCGGAATATGGGTGATGCGAACGGCTGAATCTGTTGTGTTCACGTGCTGCCCACCTGCACCACTTGAACGAAATGTATCAACGCGGATATCACTTGGATTGATCTCAATATCGATATTATCATCAATCACGGGATATACCCAAACAGCTGAAAAGCTTGTATGCCTTTTGGCATTGCTGTCAAATGGAGAAATCCGAACCAAACGGTGAACACCGCTCTCCGATTTCAACCAGCCATAGGCATTATGACCCTTGATTTGGTACGTCACCGATTTGATACCTGCTTCCTCGCCTTGGCTCTCCGCAATGCGCTCAACACTGTATCCTTTGCTCTCAGCCCATCGCACATACATCCGCGCAAGCATTGAAGCCCAGTCGCAGCTCTCCGTACCACCCGCACCCGCATTGACTTCCAAAAATGTATCATTGGCATCAACCTCACCATCGAGAAGCGCTTCGATTTCCTTTTTTGCAGCTGTCACTGCAAGGTTTTTTATAGTCTCTTCCGCATCAAGAACAATTTCTTCATCGCCCTCTTCTTCACCCATAAAAATGAGTTCTATTGCATCATCGACACCATTGCGCAGCTCATCAAAATTCGCGATGGCATCAATAAGTCCCTGCCTGTCGCGCATCAGTTTTTGTGCCTTTTCTTGATCATCCCAGAGGTCAGGATTTTCAATCATCGCATTGAATTCCTCAAGGCGATATTGAGCCGTTTCATGATCCATGCGCTCCGCCAAAAGACCAAGTGATTTTTCAATCTCGTCAACGAGTTTTTGTATTTCTGCGCGCATTATATATGCTGTCCTAAGCTTAAAGAATTAGTAGAGTCCACCACCAGAAATCGTTGCAGCAGATGGATTTTTAGGTACTGATTTTGTCTGACCTTTAATCTTAACTTCAACTTCTCTTGGCTGTGAATTTCCTTGGTTGATCAATGGCACATCAGATCCCATTTTGAAACCACCATCAATCTGAGCAGGCGCAACACCCACATCAGGCACGGTCGTTCCACGGAAGAACATACGAACCACATTTGCACCACTTGCACCATCTGCAAGGCGCGCACCAGACAATCGATCAATATTTACAAAATAACCTTCTTCAGGAATCTCGTACTCAAAGCCACCATGTGTTTTGAGCGCTTCAACAATGAAACGTGAGAATACAGGGCCACATAAGCCGCCTCCAGAAGCACGTCCGTTAAGCAACGGTGTGGGGTTATCATAACCGATATAACAACCCGCAACAATATTCGGTGTAAAGCCCACAAACCAAACATCTTTCGCTTCATTGGTCGTTCCTGTTTTGCCTGCAATTGGAAGGTTAAGTTTTCCGACCGTATTTTTTGCCGTACCGCGGGCAACAACACTTTGAAGCATGATGCGGATTTGCGTGGCTGTTACAGGGTCCATAACCTGCTCAAAATCAGACATCACACGCGGTGACTCATCAGGAGAAGCATTGCGCCCAACACAAGGAACACATGGACGATTATCATGCCTAAATATCGTTTTGCCTTGGCGATCTTGTACACGATCAACAACCGTTGGAGTAACAGCGCGGCCTCCATTTGCAAATGTTGAATATGCCGAAATTATTCGAAACAGAGTCGTTTCTTGTGATCCAAGTGAATTGGCCAAAACAGGATTCATCTTATCATAGACCCCATAGCGCTCACCATATGAGGCGACGATTTCCATGCCCACATCTTTAGCAAGTCGAATTGTCATCAGGTTTCGTGATTGCTCAAGTCCAGTCATCATGGGCGTTGGGCCATAAAACGCACCGCCAGCATTGCGTGGTCGCCAAAGACCTTGGGGCGTATTAATTCTGATCGGCGCATCCACAAGAATGGTATTGGGTTGCACGCCGCTATCTAAAGCAGCTGCGTATACAAATGGTTTAAATGAAGACCCAGGCTGGCGCAAAGCTTGTGTGGCGCGGTTAAAGTTTGAGCTTTCATATGAAAACCCACCCGCCATAGCCAAAACACGGCCATTGCGTGGATCAATCGCCGCAAAAGAACCCGAAACTTTTGGAATTTGTCTAAATGTCCACTGCCCTTCATCTTTTGGTTTAACCATAATCACATCACCACGTTCGAACATATCGCTCATTGCTCTGGCTTCTGCGCGTTTATTATCTTCCGTTCTATAACGTGCCCAGCGTATTTCGCTAAGCGAAAGAGTTGATAGACCTATATCCTCAATGCCAATCTCTGCAGAATCCTCACCAGCCTTAAGGATTACTGCTGGAATCCAATCTTCAATATCTCTTGGTGCTTTTGAACTGGCAAGAGCGACCTTCCAATTTTCGGCAAGTGCTTCTTCCTCGATCTGATCAACAGGGCCATGATAATGACCAAGATTGCGATCATATTGTTCAAGCGCAATTTGAAGAGCATTTTGTGCGGTGTTTTGCAGGTTATGATCAACCGTTGCTCTCACACTTAATCCTTCACTCAAAAGCGCCTCTTGACCAAATTTTTCAGAAAGCTGCCGACGAATTTCATCCGTAAAATAATTGCGTGGTGGACGACTAGAAGCATAGCTTTTTATATCGCCATTTTGTACGGTAAGAATCTTGGTTTCTTTAGCGCGTAGATACTCTTTTTCTCCGATATAGCCATTCTCGAACATTTCCTCGAGCACAAAATTGCGGCGCTCACGCGCTTTATCATAATTGCGTACTGGATGTAGGTTTGAAGGCTCTGCAGGTAATGATGCCAAATAGGCAACTTCTTCAGAACTTAGCTGTTCGAGTGTTTTTGCAAAATATGTGCGTGCAGCCGCCGTAACCCCATAAGAGTTCTGCCCTAGAAAAATTTCGTTGAGATATAGACTTAGAATCTGTTCACGATCAATTTCATTCACAAGCTTAACCGAAATCAAAGCCTCACGAATTTTACGTTCGATCTTTTGGTCACCCGAAAGAAAGAAGTTTTTTGCCACCTGCTGAGGAATGGTCGATGCACCACGCTGCCTATCTGTAAGAACTGCATCTTGAATAGCAGACGCAATCGCCCGCACATCATAGCCTGGATGTGTATAAAAATTCTTATCCTCAGCCGATACAAACGCATATTTTACGAGATCTGGAATTTCATCGGCTGGTGTAAAAAGGCGTTTCTCGATGGAAAATTCATCAATGACCTTTCCTTCACCATCATAAACTCGGCTGATTGTTGCAGGCGCATAATCATTAAGTTGAGTAAGATTTGGCAAATCACGATTGAAATAGCCAAAAATTGCGTAGATAAGCCCCAGAGCCGTTACGACGCCAAGACTAAACCAAGAGACAAGGTAACCCATAAATCGGCTTAAAAATGTTAACAAAGTCGCCTCACATCTTACACAAATATTAAAATTGAAGCCTATATCACCTATTCACAGAAAAAAATCCAGTGGCAATGATACCATTTTCAATTATCTGTTCACAAAACTCATCAGAATAAGGTTCCCATACCAACAACCTTATTCCTCTGCATGATCATCTGGATAAAAAATCGCATCAAGGGCGGCCAATAATTTCACGCTAATCAGCTCTATCCACTGCTCATCTTGCAAGGATTCTCGATCTTTTTGATTGGACAAATATCCGAGTTCAAGAAGGAGTGATGGCACTTCAGGGGCCTTTAGAACTGCAAATGCAGCGCTTTCAATTTTCGTCTTGCGTGCCATTTCACCATTAGACCAGCTCAGCTGAACCAATTTCGCTAATTTCTCCGCCTTTTCGCGTGAGTCAATTTGAGCTAAATCCGTTAACACATTGGTGAGATCGCTAATATCACCTTCAAGATATTCGCCCGCAAACAAGTCGACGCGATTTTCAAAAACCGCAAATTTCTCAGCGTTTTCACTAGTTGCCGATTCTGACAGAAGGTAAACTGTGCTTCCCTGCGCATCTCCAACCTCAACAGTATCCGCATGGATCGACAAAAATAGATCAGCCCCAAGTTGCTCTCCCAAGCGACGCCTATTGAGAAGAGAGACAAACACATCATTTTCACGTGTTAAGGCGACTCTATAACGCTCACTATTGAGCAAAACATTTGCAATCACCCGTGATGCGCTCATTGTAATGAGCTTTTCACTGACGCCATCACGAACAGCACCTGGATCAACACCACCATGCCCAGGATCAATCACCACAAGAGGCAGTTCTGGAGCGCCTATTGTTTCTGGGAGCTTTTCATAGCCTAGATCTCCGCCCGTATAACCAAGGGATTCTGTCAAATCTTGAAAGCCTTCTTCATCCGTTTTTTCCAAAACTAGCCGCAAACCTGTGCGCCCATCCAAGGCTTTGCTTGAAGATACCAGAGACTGGACCTTATAAGGCTCTTGAAAGGTTATCACGATACGGCCACCCGATTGAGTGCGTCCAAAATTGACACGCTCAATACCCGCTATGCCTTGCCCAAAATCAAACGGTAGATCAGCAAAATCAATATCGTCAAAATCCAAAACCAATCGGTATGGGAAGTGTAGATATCGGACTTTTGGCGAATTGGGTTCCGATAACGCAATTTCAATTTCGACATCACCAAACAATTTTTTTGAAAACGAGCTACCTTCAGACTCCACGATCGTTTGGGCTTGCAGCGGCAAAAATCCGCATAGTAGCAAAAGCAAACAAAGCTGTCTTAAGGGTAAATAATGCACAGAAATCCTAATAATTGTCGCTATGACCTTTTCAAAAACGAATATATCGGCTAAAACTTAGAAAGGACAAGGGACAATCCCTATCCATAACAAATTTCTTACCTTCGCTTTTTTGCGCAGGAACGGATTGAAAAACGCAATAATTTAGTCTTTGCGAAAACAAACCGAAGAGACATGGCGCTAGCCGCCCAATACATCCGCCGAGAAATCGGCATAAATGAAATCGAGAACGACGCGAATGAACGCTGGTCAACACCATAACAATATTTTCCAAATAATTACATTATTTGCAAGACAGCTTTGCCATGAATTGGGCACATTCCTCCGTCAATTTCCCAAATATTATCAGCACCTTACACTGCCAAAGCAGGCGTTTTTGCTGATTAAGGTATCACAAAATGGCACGAAAAATGTTAATCGACGCAACACATTCCGAGGAAACTCGGGTTGTGGTTGTGAATGGCAATAAGGTTGAAGAATTTGATTTTGATGCAACAGCACGCGGACTAATTACTGGCAATATCTATCTCGCGAAAGTCACGCGCGTTGAACCGTCACTCCAAGCTGCATTCGTAGATTATGGCGGAAACCGTCATGGTTTTCTGGCGTTTTCAGAAATACATCCTGATTACTATCAAATCCCACAAGCTGATCGCGATGCTTTGATGCAAGAAGAAATCGAGCATGCCGAAGCTGAGGATGAAGAAGAAGATCAACAAGCTCAAGAAGACGCAAAGCCGAAAAAATCACGCTCGCGTTCACGCAGAAGCAATTCACGCAACCGCAACAAAGCCGAAGGCTCCGTCACTGAAGATAAAGTTCAAAGTGACATTGTTGAAGGCGAATCTGTGGAGGCTGAGAATGTCGAGAATGAATCCGATGCACCAAAACCAGAAGCACCTAAAAGTGATTCAGATGAACCCATTGCCGAAATCGAAGTAGCAACCGATAATAGCAAAGATGTTGATGCGCAAGAGGAACCAATTACCGAAGTTACAGAAGACGTTAAGGATTCTGAGGACGCAAAGCCGAAAAAATCGCGCTCACGCAAACGCCCTGCTCGCAAATCAGCCGAATCTGTTCTTGATGACCCCCGTGACGCAGATGGTGAATCAAGCGATGTTGAAGAGGTTTCCACAAGTGATGACGACGAGGTTCGTGCAACACGCAACCGCCCATCAAAATCACGAGCGCCACGTGTGCGTCCACATAATCGTTATCAAATTCAAGAAGTTGTCAAAGTTCGTCAAATCATTCTTGTCCAAGTGATTAAAGAAGAGCGCGGCAATAAAGGCGCAGCACTCACAACATATCTGAGCTTACCAGGTCGCTACTGTGTATTAATGCCCAACACGGCGCGTGGTGGAGGGATTTCACGCAAAGTTGCCAATATTCAAGACCGCAAACGTTTGAAAACGCTTGTAAAAAACTTTAATGTTCCAAAGGGAGCTGGCTTAATCATTCGCACGGCTGGGGCAAAAGAAGATAGCGCTGAGATCGAACGTGATTATGCGTTTTTAACGCGCCAATGGAATAAAATCCGCGAACTCACACTCGCTTCAAGCGCCCCTACTGCCGTTTATGCCGAAAGCGGGCCGATCAAGCGCGCCATTCGCGATCTCCTAACGACTGATACTGAAGAGGTTCTTGTTGAAGGTCAAAAAGGCTTTGATGAAGCTCAAGAATATATGAACATCATCATGCCAGAGCGCGTCAATGATGTAAAACTTTACGAAGATACAATGCCGCTATTTAGCCGTTATCAAGTCGAAAGCTATTTGGCAGCTATGTTCAATCCAATTGTTCAGCTTCCATCTGGTGGATATCTTGTATTTGGCGTTACCGAGGCTTTGATTGCTGTTGATGTGAACTCTGGTCGCTCAACAAAAGAGTCTTCCATCGAAGAAACGGCTGTGAAAACAAATCTTGAAGCTGCGACAGAAGTGGCGCGCCAATTGAAACTCCGCGATCTGGCGGGTTTGGTTGTCATTGACTTTATCGATATGGAACAGCGCCGTCATCAATCTGATGTGGAAAGCCGTCTCAAAGAGGCTTTGCGCAAAGATCGTGCGCGTATTCAAGTTGGTCGAATTTCAAGCTTTGGATTGCTCGAAATGTCACGCCAACGTTTGCGCACAGGCCTCGCTGAGGCAACGACATTGCCCTGCCCGCATTGTTCAGGCACAGGCATTCAGCGTTCTGATGATAGTTTGGCCCTTGCCGTTATCCGTGCGATTGAAGAAGAAATCGCAAGAGGTCGTTCAAACCAAATCGCTGCTCATGTGCCTATGGATGTTGCCAATTTCTTATTCAATGAGAAACGCGATCACATAAACGGTTTCGAGGAACGTCATGGCGTGACGGTGAAAATCGTTGCGGATCCTGAGCAAATTGCTCCCAATTACAAGCTCGAGAAATCTAAAATTTCAGGAAAACCTGTGCCAAAGGCTGCGGCTCCAATTACCGCTGAAAGCGTCATGGAATCGGTTGCAGATGATGAGGCCAAACCCGCAAAACGGCGTCGTCGTCGTGGCGGCAAGGGTCGTAATAAAAACGCGAATAACGAGAATAATAGCGTAGAAAACAACTCAGAAGTGAACGAAGACTCAAAAGAAACAAATGAAGCGCAGCCTGTTGAGGTTTCTGAGGAAAATGTTGAGGAAAAGCCCAAAAAGCGCACACGTTCGCGTCGCAAACCAAAAGCAGATGTAGAGGTTTCAACCGAAGAAGTGAAATCAGCTGAAACGGCACCATCAGATGCGCCAAGTGATACAGCTGAGGAAAAGCCGGCTCCCAAAAAACGTGCGCCACGCAAAACCAAAGCTCAAAAAGATGCTGAAATAAGCGCTGACGCGCCTGATGAAGTTGTGAAAGAAAAGCCAAAACGCACAAGACGTAAAAAAGCCGATGATGCCGTTTCAGAGGAGACTAAAACTGAGGAAAAGCCGAAAAAAGCGCGCAAGAAGGCACCCGTAAAAAAGGCCAAGAAGGAAGAGACTGCAAAGGCGCCCGTGATTGAAGAAGCGCCAATAGAAACCAAGTCAATGAGCTTTGAACCAGAAGCACCCGCAGAGAAGCCAAAGCCTAAGAAAAAGGGTTGGTGGAGCCTCTAAATTCAAGAAATCATTGAATATTAAAAGCTGTCCTTCGGGGCGGCTTTTTATTGTGAATGATACCAGTTTTTCAAACGGACAATGCCCTCAACGATATCAGCTTCCGAGCGAGCATAAGAAAGTCTCACAAATTTTCCACCACGTATCGGATCAAAATCCCAGCCTGGTGTTGCAGCCAATCCAAAACCTAACCAGTCTCGAACAAGATCGCGGCTATCCGTGCAGATATCTGACACATCAATATAATAGTAAAATCCACCATCTGCAGGGCTAAATTTATCAAAACCGATCTCTGGCAATGCCTTGGCAAGATGAGTACGATTTCGGGCATAAACTTGCATATTCGCTTCACATTCATCATGCGCATCAAGTGCGCCTAATGCTGCTATTTGTGAAATATGTGGCGGGCAAATGAACATATTTTGTGCCAAAGGCTCCATAATCTTGATCAACTCCTCAGGAACAACCATCCAGCCCAAACGCCAGCCAGTCATCGAATAATATTTAGAAAAACTATTTATAATCAACGAACTATCATTTATTTCTAATGCGGATGTCGCTCGATTTTCATAGGTCAACCCATGATATATCTCATCGGAAATAAACGGGACTTTCTCGCTTTCAGCTTTTTCAATAAGCGCGCGTAGTTTTAGCTCACTCAGAACTGTTCCTGTGGGGTTTGCTGGTGAAGCAACAAGGACGCCATCCATATCACGCGCATCAATATCCGAAGGAATAGGTTGAAATCCATTTTCAATTTCTGTCACAATACCAACGGGATTGAGAGACAGCGCTTTCAAAATATTGCGATAACTTGGGTAACCTGGCTCAGCAATCCCAACACGCTCATCCGCATCAAATAAAGTGATAAATGCCAGCTGAAATGCGGCTGAAGACCCAGTGGTTAAAATGATGCGCGAAGGATCTATATCACGGTCAATTTCACGCTTATATTTGGCCGAAATTGCTGATCGAAGATCATCACGACCCATAGCAAGCGTATAGCCCATCGGATCGGCCAAATGCTTCATAACATTTGCCCGCGCAAACTCTGGTGCAGCTGTTCCTGGCTGACCAACCTCCATATGGATCATATGTTGCCCCTCAGCCTCACGTCTTGTGGCTTCGGTCATGATTTCCATCACCAAAAATGGATCAACTTCTGCGCGTTTTGAAACCTTCATAGACAATCCTTTTCGCCTTTCTATAAGAAAAAAATTACAGTTTCCAGTTTGAAAATTTAGCATTGGGGGTTTGACCTTAACCACGCAAACCAGTACAGCTTAAAAGAATATAAATGGAGCCGATTTTTGAGAAAAATTTTACTATCCGCGGGCGTTGCAGCAATTGCATTTTCGTCAAACGCGCAAGAGGCCGTAGAGATTGGCAGCGAAGCATTTGGCGAGGCTGTTCGTGAATATCTTTTGACAAATCCGGGTGTGATTTTTGAAGCGGTTGATATCTATAATGCACAACAAGAAGCTCTTGCTGAACAAAGTGCTCAAACAGCATTAAGTGAACTTATGCCTGCGCTTCTTGATGAAAGCACAGCACTGATTCTTGGTAATGTTGATGCCGAAATCGCGATTGTGGAGTTTATTGATTACAATTGTGGATATTGCCGAAAAGCCCATGAGGCGGTCGAAGCAATTCTTGAAAAGCATCAAGATGTGAAAGTGATTATCCGCCACCTGCCAATCCTCTCTCAAGGCTCACTTGATGCGGCAAAGGTCGCTTGGATTGTACAGCAGAAATTCGGCAATGAGAGTGCTGTTGCATTTCACAATGCGGTTTATAAGATCAATGGTCAAATCGACTTAGAAACAGCTCTCGAGCTTGCAAGTAATTTGGGGCATGATCGTGCGCAGATCGAATCCGAACTTGAAAGCCCTGCATTTTTCGAACAAATTTCACTTATTCATGAAGCTGCAGGCCGTCTAAAAATTGAAGGCACACCTGGATTTATCATTGGTGATGAGATTATTCGCGGATATATTCCAGAAGAACAAATGGTAGAAATCATCGATTCCATCCGCAAAAAATAAAAACAATCGTAAAAAATAAACGAGGACAACATGGCTAAAAATAACAACAAAGACGATATCGCATTTATTGAAGCACTCGCAGAATTGCTCAATTCAAAGGACATGGCTGAAATTGAAATTATGCGCCAATATGGTGAAGATGATGCACTTGAAGTTCGGATTGCGAAAAACTCAACGCAAGCCGCATCATATGCGCCTGCACCTGCTCCCGTTGCGGCACCTGCGGCTGTGGCGGCAGCCCCAACAGCATCTGCACCTTCGGCGACGCCTGAGGCAAGTGCCCCTGTTGATGACGCAAACGCCGAAACATCGCCCATGGTTGGCACTGTTTATCTCGCGCCTGAGCCTGGTGCTGCGAATTTCATTTCCGTTGGTGATAAAGTTGAAGCGGGTCAAACTCTTCTCATTATCGAAGCGATGAAAACAATGAACCAAATACCTGCGACAAAATCAGGAACAGTTAAGCGTATCGTCGTTGAGGATGCTTCACCTGTTGAATTTGGCGATCCACTTGTTGTAATCGAGTAGGCGCGCATATGTTTAAAAAAATCCTGATTGCCAATCGTGGAGAAATCGCCCTTCGGGTGATCCGCGCTTGTCGTGAGCTTGGCATTGCATCTGTTGCCATTCATTCGACGGCTGACGCTGATGCGATGCATGTCCGCATGGCTGATGAAAGTGTATGCATCGGCCCACCTTCTAGCACAGATAGCTATCTTGATATCTCGCGCATTATCGCAGCATGTGAGATTACTGGCGCTGAGGCTGTTCATCCAGGCTATGGCTTCTTATCTGAAAATGCCAACTTCTCTCAAATTTTGCATGATCATGGCATCGCATTTATTGGCCCATCGGCTGAGCATATCAATATTATGGGCGACAAAATCACTGCGATTGAAACGATGAAAAAGCTTGGCGTGCCTTGTGTGCCTGGTTCTGGTGGTGGCGTTCCTGATCTTGAAACAGCTCGTAAAATTGCTGGTGAAATCGGCTATCCTGTGATCGTTAAGGCAACTGCGGGCGGTGGTGGTCGTGGTATGCGTGTTGCCAATTCTGCAAAAGAAATTGATGTCGCATTCCAATCAGCGCGCCAAGAAGCTAAGGGCGCATTTGGCAATGATGAATGTTATATTGAAAAATATCTTCAAAAGCCGCGCCATATTGAAATCCAAGTTTTGGGCGATGGCAAAGGCTATGGCGTTCATCTTGGTGAGCGCGATTGTTCGCTGCAACGCCGTCATCAAAAGGTTTTTGAAGAAGCCCCATCTCCAGCGCTAAGTGCTGAATTGCGTGCAGAAATTGGTGCGACCTGTGCCAAGGCCATTGCTGACATTAGCTATTCGGGCGCAGGAACGATTGAGTTCTTATATGAAGATGAGCAGTTTTTCTTTATTGAAATGAACACGCGCCTACAAGTTGAGCATCCCGTCACAGAATCAATCTTTGGTGTTGATCTTGTTTTGGAACAAATCCGCGTGGCAGCTGGCCTACCGATCTCATTCAAACAAGAAGATCTTGAGATTAACGGCCACTCCATTGAGGTGCGTATTAATGCTGAAAAACTTCCTGAGTTCCGCCCATCACCAGGCAAGGTGACAGCTTATCATGCCCCTGGTGGTCTTGGTGTGCGTATGGATAGTGCGATTTATGCGGGCTATTCGATCCCACCATATTATGACAGCTTAATTGGAAAATTGATTGTTCATGCCCCTACGCGCGAAGCGGCTTTGCGCCGTCTTGATCGCGCACTTGGCGAGTTGATCGTTGATGGCATCGACACCACGACCCCGCTCTTCCACGCATTATTGCAAGAAGAAGATATTCAAACGGGCAATTACTCCATTCACTGGTTGGAAAAATGGCTCGAGGCGAACGCAGCGGATTAAAAAGCCGCATTAAATTCATGGGCGAGCAACTTGCCCATGAAATTTTGCACGCTTACCCACAAGGCGCCTTCCCTATGGCGCAATCGGGTAGTGATCTCAGCTATGATTGGTATAGACCTGAAGTACGAGGGATTATACCGCTTGATGGGTTTCATGCTTCAAAATCACTCAAACGCTTTGTCAAAAAACACGCAACAAATATAGACATCAAAATCAACTCAGATTTTGAACAAACCATGCGTGATTGTGCCATGAGAGATGAGACATGGATCAGTGAGGTTATCATTGATGCATTTGTGAGGCTTGCCAATGCCGGATATGCCTATGCGCTCACTGTTGATCTTGATGGTCAAAATATTGGTGGAATCTATGGCCTTGCGATTGGGCGTGCCTTTTTTGGTGAAAGCATGTATTCAAAAGCCACCAACGGCTCAAAATTATCTCTATGGGCTTTAGTCGAGCTGCTTCAATTGAAAGGCTTTGAATTGCTCGATACTCAATATTTAACTGATCATCTCCAAAGCCTCGGAGGTATTGAAGTTAGCGCAGATCACTATCAAGATTTATTATTGAGCGCCGTCAATGGGAACGATATCGGCATTGGGATCAATGCCCTCAACAGCGTTGAAGCTAGCAGGATCCCGTTCAGGCGGAACAGCGACACCTTCAGAACTCACGGCAGAGATGCCCTCATCGGCACAACTTACAACCCAGACATCATAACGCGGATGATCAAGCGCCGATAAAGCAGGCGAGCTTGCAATCATCCACCCTTCAAAAGCAGGCACTGTTTCACGCTTATCTTGGACAACCAGATATGCCGCGGCATCAGATGTAGGGTTCCCCCTTGGCACGAAGCAGTTTTTCAATGTGACCGTAATAAACTGGTGCTCAAGTGAATCATTACGCTCCAACTGCAGTTCCACAACTTCGCCATGTAGGCGATCTAGAAAACGTATAGTCGCATATAAGCGCGGCTCCATGCTGCCTAAAGTGTTGATTTGCTCGATCTCTTCATTTAGTCCTTCAAGATCGGCAAGAATTTGTTCGGCTGTTAGCTCTCCATCAACCAAATCGACGGCTGATTGTGCCATTGCAGAGCCTGCAAGCAGAAGGCAACACATTGATGTCCAAAGCTTCATTCACTCGCTCCTGTGGCAAATTGCGACAACACATTAAGAAGGCTAATGGAACCAGTTGCATAGATAAAATGTTCATTCGCAGCCATGATATTCTCATCCGCACCTGCAACGATTTCGACAAATGAACCACCCAATAGCCCGTCAGATGAAATTTTGATTTCACTATCTGTCGGAATATTGATGCCCTCATTAATCCGCACGGTCACATCTGCTTGAAATGTTTCTGGATTGAGATCAATATCAAGAACATTGCCGATATTCACACCCGACATGCGCACATCCCCGCCAATGCTTACACCTTCAGCAGATTGGAAGGACGCCATTAACGGATAGCCTGCAGAGCTGCTACCACCATTGCCACGCAATAATATGGTTAAAAAAAATGCAGCCGTTACCAAGACGACAGCTCCCACAATCATTTCAACCCAATTGGATTTCATGAATTTGGTGTCCACGCTTGATAATCTGATTTTTTGTCAGCATTTGAATATATTGAACCAGAAGGTGCATATGCATCTGGTGAACCCGTCATGTTCTCTTTATGCGGCAATTCCCATTCTTGACGCATCAATTCCTCATGGCCGGGGCGGTTATCAAAACTATGATGCAACCAGCCATGCCATTCTGCTGGAACCGTTGAGGCTTCGCTATAATCGCCATAAACAACCCAACGGCGCTTGCCATCGCGTGTTTCAAAATACACATTGTTGAATTCATCCTCACCAACACGAACACCCTTGCGCCATGTCCAAAGACGTGTGCCAAGTGTTTGACCATTCCACCAAGTCAGCAATTGTAGAATAAAGCGCATGAGTACTCCAATATGACGTTTCTGGTGTTTTATGCGAATTTGAGACGAAGGTCTAGCGCAAATCCAACACGAATCCCTTGGAGTTATAAAATATAAGATCGCGCATTTGGAATGAAGAGTCGTGCTTTTTCATCCATCTTAATGATCCCCTCAGCCTCGACCGATCCAACCACCCCACGTTTATGCTTAAGGGCGGGTAAAATTTTATTGGCCGCCACCCCAATTTCATCAGCTATATGATTGGCCGTATAAATACATGGAGGATTCGTGACATCAACAGCAATTGACGCGCCGCTCTCAAATACCAAACGCGAAGATGGTGGAATATGCGTGAGGTCTTTGATGCCGTTGAGCACAATATTTGCACCAAACCACGATGGGTCGAGTTCGTTAATTCCAATATCAGCGGCAATTGATGCCAGTTCTTCATCTGATAGAATACTAATTTGCCGAAAATTACGGATGGGTGTGCCCTTGGGATAAAGCATAGATACACGTGCGCAACTCGGCCGCGTATTTCCGCCATGTTGTTCGCCGACTAAACCATCAAATTTCAAATGTACCTGTGAAAGCTTTGTCGATGCGACGCTCTCCTCACGCGACAAGACCGCCCCCAAAAAGGAGACGGTCCCGTAAATCTCTGTGGCCTTGAAAACTCCCATTAACTTTCCTCAGGCTTATCTTTCGCAGGTGTTTTTTTCCGCCCGCGCCCCGTGCTTGGAATCACGGTCACTGCTGATTTGGGTTTTGTGGGCGAGTTGCCATCTTCATCACGCTCAAGCTTTTTACCTGCCATCACTTGATCAAGTTCATCACCTGTGAGTGTTTCATATTCAAGCAAGCCTTTGGCAATGCGCTCAAATTTCGTTTTGTTCTTTTTGATCACATTAAGAGCCGTATGATAGCCTTCATCAATAATACGTTTAACTTCTTCTTCGATCAAACGCTTCGTCTCTGCCGAGACGGAGAAACCGCCAGTTGAACCGCTATAGCCTGCTTGAGCTTCCGAATAATCAATATTGCCAACCTTGTCAGACATACCATAATTCATCACCATAGCGCGCGCGCGCGCACTCACCATTTGGATATCACCTGATGGGCCCGTTGAGACATGCTCCGCACCATATTTATAAATCTCAGCAGCCTTACCGGCCATGATCATCGCAATCGTTTGCTCGATCTGATCTTTATGCAAACCAACTTGATCAGCTTCGGGCAAAGGCTGTACGTGACCAAGAGAATTGCCGCGCGGCATAATTGTGGCTTTATAAATCGGGTCACAAAGCGGCATCATTTTGCCCACCAATGCGTGACCAGCCTCGTGATAAGCGGTCTTCTCTTTTTGCTCATCTGTTAAAATCATCGAACGGCGCTCAGGGCCCATCATGATTTTATCCTTTGCAAATTCAAAGTCGACCATTGTTACCTTCATATGGCCTTGGCGCGCAGCTTGAAGCGCAGCCTCATTCACAAGATTGGCAAGATCAGCGCCAGAAAAACCAGGTGTGCCGCGACCAATAATGCGCATATCAACATTTGGGCCGAGTGGAACTTTGCGGGAATGCACTTCCAAAATTTTCGTGCGGCCTTTGATATCTGGCAATCCAACTGTCACTTGACGATCGAAACGGCCGGGACGAAGAAGCGCAGGATCAAGTACATCTTTACGGTTCGTCGCTGCAATCAAAATGACGCCTTCATTGCTCTCAAAACCATCCATCTCAACAAGAAGTTGGTTGAGGGTTTGCTCACGTTCATCATTGCCACCACCATGACCTGTGCCACGTGATCGGCCAACGGCATCAATCTCATCGATAAACACAATACAAGGCGCGTTTTTCTTCGCTTGCTCAAACATATCGCGCACACGCGATGCTCCCACACCGACAAACATTTCAACGAAATCAGAGCCTGAAATTGTAAAGAACGGAACCCCCGCCTCACCCGCAACAGCGCGTGCTAAAAGCGTTTTACCCGTACCTGGAGGACCTTCAAGAAGCGCACCTTTTGGAATTTTGCCGCCAAGACGTGAGAATTTTGTGGGCTCGCGAAGGAATTCCACAATCTCATTCAGCTCTTCTTTGGCTTCATCAATACCAGCAACATCATCAAAGGTCACACGACCATGGGCTTCGGTAAGCATTTTTGCGCGTGATTTGCCAAAGCCCATCGCCCCACCTTTGCCGCCACCTTGCATACGGTTCATCATGAAATACAAAAATCCGATGATCAAAACAAATGGAAGCATATAAGTAAGCAATTCAACAATTGGTGAACGTTTTTGAGATTCAGCTTCAAAAGGAACGTTATTGTCGATCATGAACTGAGTGATTTCAAAATCTCCCGTGCGAACGGCATAATATTTTGTGCCATTAGCTGTAAATTCAACATTTTCACCATCAAGTGCAGCTTGTGTCACAGCGCCTTCTTTGACGAGGTCAACGAACTCTGACAAGTTCTTCTCGTTTGCAGGAGCTGTTAAATTTCCGCCAGTAAAAAATGAAATCGCGAACATAGCCGCGATGGCAATGAAAATGTAAAAGCCTATATTACGTCCGTTTTGCAAAGGAAATCTCCGTTTTTGCGACCCATAATTGATCGTTGAGTCATTTATCGTTCTAAAATAGTTATTAATGCAGGAGTTTCAACGCCTCAATTGAAATAAGCTTAGCAAATCGACAATAAAATGACCATTGCGAGCTATAATTTGGTGAAAGCTGTATGGGCGCTTAATTCAAAGTTAAGATTTGCGCTGTTTTTGCTCAATTCACCATGCACATATATACATTTCTTACCCTCAAATAATGCAGGCAAGGTTTTCGCAGCCCTATATGAGATTCCAAATTCTCGCCAATGCGCGTGCTGAGATGCCCTCTCCCCGATAGCGCGAATTGTGTAATCTGTAGACTCGCTCAATCGCCATCTATGCCAGTTTTGTTTAGAGCTTGATGAAAGCAGGCCTTCATATTCCGCACAAATACGAATACGGTTTTTTGACCAGTGAAAATCCGTAAGCGCTATCGTCATGCCGCCATCTTGAGTGCTCATGATCATATCATAAAGCCGATCAATGCCATCTCGGCGCGGCAAATATTCTCCACGCCCAAATTTTTTGCACAAATCACCCAAAACCTTAGTTGCGATGGCCTTTGGCAATTGAGCAAATGCCTGTGGATCCATCTGATCCTCCACATCAAGCGGGAGGCTGCTGATATGATTTGCACGGAATTCTTGAACGATCGGGTCAAAGGCGCTTTTTATGCGCTCCATATTGCTCACCGTTTGCAATAATCCATCTGGCGAAAATCCAACATCTTCGGCGGCAGTCAAAAGCTTGCGCATTTTCACGCGATCAAATCGTTCATCTTCATTGCTGGGATCTTCGATCCATGACCAGTTGTTTTCCAAAAGCTTTGCGCGCAAAGCATCACGCCGCTCAGATAAAAGTGGTCGCCAAAACGTAATTGAGCGCTCTTCTCTCTTTTCCGCAATACCCGCAAGTCCATCAATACCAGACCCCCTAAAGGCGCGAAGCATAAATGTTTCGGCTTGATCATCAGCAGTATGCCCCAAAAATACATGGTTGATCTCATGGGCTTTGCAATGCTCAATCATCGCTTTATAGCGCACATCACGAGCGTTGGATTGCAAATTGCCATTGCGTTTGACCCCAACAGCAATCGTCTTGTGATCGATGTGATGAGCGCGACAAACCGATTTTACAAATTCGGCTTCATCTTGCGCCTCTTTGCGCAAACCATGATCAATCGTGACGACATGAATTTGCTCAAAACCCATTTCAATGACATGCCATAAAAGCGCCATACTGTCAGAACCACCCGAAACCGCTAGCAAAACAGCTTGCGATTTTAGCGCATCAAGCTCTGGCTTAACCTGCAATGATAACCACGCGGCGGTTTTGAGCCTTACAAGCCGCACTCTCGCAATTTTGTGCTGGGTTTTCATTTCCGACTGTTGAAATCGAGATACGTGTATTTGCCACTCCATTTGCAACCAATATATCACGCACCGCTGCCGCGCGTTGAGCGCCCAAACCCAAATTATATTCGCGAGAGCCTTCTGCATCAGCATGACCGATAATACGAATGCTCTGTGCCGTTTTCGACAATAAAGAAGCCGCTGAAACAAGCTGAGACTTTGCAGAACTCGTCAAATCTGCGCTATCTTCTGCAAATAAAATAATTGGCGTCGCAGTTATATTTGACGTTTGAATAGGTGTTGTTGGGATCTGGTTTGTTGGCGGGATGACATTTCGTGGCCCACATGCCGCCAATATTAAAATCGCAAAAATAACAGTCTTTTTCATAATCTATTCCTTATTGAAGCAGCCCCGACCAGCTGGGGTCACGCGCATATTCGGGTGTTTCTATGGCCATCATATTACGTCCTGATAGAGAAATCGAGAACAGTTTTGGTGCATCATTGGCATTGGCTGCTTTTCGATAAAACACAATTGCGCGGCCATTAGGCGCCCATGCAGGAGCTTCATCCACATAGGCCGTCGTGAGCAAGCGTTCTTGGCTCCCATCCGCGTTCATAATGCCGATATGATATTGATCATCAATGATTTTGCTAAATGCGATAAGGTCTCCTTCAGGTGACCAAGCAGGCGTAATATAACGCCCCTCACCGCTTGAAATGCGCACGGCATCACCACCAGTACTTGGCGCGACATAAAGCTGCTGCTTGCCCGAAAGATTGCTTTCAAATACAAATTTTTGGCCATCAGGTGATATCGAAGGCGCAGAATTAATTGCACCATTGCTGATTAATGTCGTTGATTCTCCGCTTTCTAAATCCATGCGTATAATATCAGAATTGCCCGCATCATTCACCGATGATGCCAAAGCAAATTGACCATCTGGCGATATGCGTGGCGCATAGGAAAAACCCGTTAAGCTCGCTAGCGGCTTTTGAATTCCATTGCTCACATCAATCAACATAACCCTTGGCTCACCATTTTGAAGCGCGGTATAAATCACATCACGATTATTACTCGCGAAACGCGGCGAAAGAACGCGCGCATCACCAGAAGTGAGGTAACGCACATTCGCGCCATCACTATCCATGATCGCAATTCGTTGACGTTGTTCATTATTTTTATCTTGTGCAATATACACAATACGGCTGTCAAAATAGGCACCTTCACCTGTGATATTGGTGTAAACCGCATCAGCAATTTTATGCGCCATACGCCGCCATTCACGAACAGGGCCACGCAATTTCACACCTTCGCCGATTTCCTTCTCAGCCAAAACATCATAAATGCGAAACTTCACCTCAATCGTTCCATCGCTTTCGCGATCAACACTGCCTTTGATCAACAGTTCTGTCGAAATATCCTGCCATTGGTTAAATTTAACATTTTCTTCGAACGCTCCAAGGGTTGGAGTTAATTTTTCATTCGGGATCATAAAGAACAGCCCTGTTGAAAGCAGATCAGCATGAAACACCTCGCCGATTTCACGCGCAACGCCTGTGGCATCTTCGGATTCTGAAATGAAATCTGGAGCCGCAACAAATAATGGCCGAATAGCGCCACCCGTCACCACGCCATCCACTTCTTGCTGGGCAAATACAGGTACAGAACCGAGCGCAGCAAAGGCTATGGATAGAATTTGCATTTTAAGTGACATTTATGCCAACCCTACGCTTTGCGTTGATGGGTCAAAGGTCAATGTCCATTTGACACCATTTGGATCCACATCACTTGGCAAATTGAGCGGAACGGTATTCAATATGGCACGCTCGGCCGTTTGGAATGCCGCGATTTGATCACCATTTGGATTGCTAGGGTCGAGCAGTTCGATTGGCGAGTTGAGGGCGCCACTTGAATCAACACTAAACCCAACAACGACGACCAGCTCAATTAAATTGGATTTATCAGCAATCGGTGCAATGCTCCAATTTCTTGCAATCTGTTGAATAATAGAACCCGTTTCAATGCGTGATAGTGCGCGGCCTTGATTGCTCTGCGTGCTTGATCCATCAAGCTGTGCTAAGATTTCGCTTGCCGTATCTGGTGCATTTTGAACCACATTAAGACTACTTGTTCTTGCTGGGGGAACCGGTGCCGAGCGCGGCGCAGAGCCACTAATTTCAGGCGTTGATGGCGCGGGTGTTGGTTCGGGCGCAACCGCAGATTCTTCTTCCACAGTATCAGCAACAACTTGTGCAACAAGATCATCCACACTCTCGCCTTGAACGACAGGTGAGCTTTCAACAATGTTTAAAGATGCTGCGTTGCGCGCTGGTGGAACCGGCGGCGCACTCACGATAGGCGCGGCTGGAGCCGTTGCTGCAACGTCTGGTGACGGTGTTGGCGTGTTATCTGATTCTACGACGGCTTCTGTAGCTGTGCCCGTATCCAAGGTCACATCAGGCGCTATCGTTTCCACATCAGCCGTATTAAGTGATGTGGCAACACGCGCGGGTGGCGTTGCCGCTGTGTTTGGTGCAGATGTTACAGGTTTTGAAATATTCTGATCACCACCAAGTTCGCCAAGGACAGCTTCAATCGCATCTCCAGTTTCATCACGCCTTGGTGGTGGCGTGACTGCGGGCTGCTCAACAATGGTTTCGACAAGCTCCGTAATTTCATCGACCTGTGTGTTTTCGGCTTGTTGTACCTGTCCTGGAACTGGGCGTGCGGGTGGTGCAATTGCTGTGCGCGGTGCGGCATCGCCAATACTCGGCACAACAGGAGCAGGTGGAGGCGTCGGCGCAACTGGCTCAGCTGGTTGGGCTTGTATAATTTCAATCTCGACAGGCTCCTCACTCACTGGAACCACATTATCATCAGTCACTACATCATCAGCAGGTGCGATGTTTTCGGCAGTTAATGGCGATGGTGTAGGCTCTGGCTCAATCGCATCGCTTTGTGCGATATTGGCCTGTGCAACAAGCGCTTCAAAGCTCGCATTATCTATAATTTCAACCGTATCAATTTGAATTTCACGCGGCTTAAATGGCCATGCCATCCCCCAAAGAAGGATAACCGCGGCAAGCACGATATGACCAATGATTGATAAGAGTGTGGATTGCCTATTCACGAGCCAAACCTCTTAATTTGAAGATGCAGGCACATCGCCCACCAAGCCGATATCGGTATATCCAGCACTTGAGAGCAAACCCATAACCTCAAAAACTTTACCATAACTATTGGCACCATCGGCACGCAAATAGACTTTACGGCTTGTCCGATCCGCCATCACTTCATCAAGACGCGCGGTCAGATCCGCTTCAAGAACCAAATCATTTTGTAAATATAGCTCGCCGCTTGACGATACTGAAATCGCCAAAGGTGTTTCAGCCTCTTGTGGCAAAGAATTCACTTCACCATCAGGCAAATTCACAGGCACACCAACTTGAAGCATGGGCGCCGCCACCATAAAAATGACGAGCAGCACCAGCATGACATCAACCATCGGCGTGACGTTAATCTCTGCCATTAATTTTGATCTACGGGTACGTCTTTGGGCTTTGGTTGAGAGCGCCATTAACCACGCTCCTGATCGATCTGACGAGAGAGAAGAAGAGAAAACTCATCAGCAAATGCCTCATGGTCAATTGCCAAACGCTCTGCGTCACTTGTGAGCTTGTTATAGAATATAACCGCAGGAATAGCGGCTACAAGACCAAGCGCCGTTGCGACCAATGCCTCTGCGATACCAGGTGCAACAACGGCAAGATTTGTGGATTGCGCAGTCGCAATATCTTGAAACGAGTTTTTAATCCCCCAAACCGTGCCAAACAAACCAATAAATGGTGCCGTTGATCCAACAGTGGCCAAAACCATCAATCCACTCTCCCAAAGATCGCGAGAAGAATTGATTGATACGTTCATAGCGCGTTCTATGCGCGCATTAGCGCCCGACATAACTTGACCATCTTGGAAATGGCTCTTGCGCCACTCCTTCATACCCGCAACAAAAATGCGTTCCATATCACCATCTGGACTAGCCCCTACCCCTTCATAGATCTCTTCAAGTGGCTGGCCAGACCAGAACATTTGTGAAAATATGTCGGCTTGTGCACGCGCAGCTTTGTACTGACGCAATTTCGCGATGACAATCGACCACGCCCATATTGAAGCGACAATCAAAATAATCATCACGATTTTTACGATAAAACTTGACCTGATAAATAGCGCCAACAAACCAAAATCCATTTGGCCGGCGGCATTAATTGCTTCGCTTTCCATATATACTGCTCTCTTTAAATGGCTTTTTGCCGTTATTGTTTCATCGATTCTAGCACGATTGCGTCGAAACTCAAGGCGAATTGAGCGCCCTCACATAAAAGTGGCAAAAACTCGCGTTTTTAACGAATTGGTCGTTTATTCAATATTTTCTCGGCCAAGCTCGGCTCTTTGACTTCACCATCCCAAGCTTTATGGGCTTCACGCGTTCGCGCGCGATCCAATTGCTCACGTATTTTCTCTCGATTTTCAAAATCATCAATAGAAGCTTTTGAAAAGTGACGAATGGCATCATCAAAATCGGCTTCATTCAATATATAATTGCGCCACCCCCCCAAATCGACAAGCTTTGCGCTTGCAGCCGCTAAAAGCCAATTCGTTTCATCATTTGATAAATATTGCCGATAAGGCTCAAGGAGCGCATTCAAACTTGTCGCACGTTCAATTTCATCTTTTATAGACGGAATATAAGCGATCTCTATTTCGCCTTTGCGGTATCTTTGCTCATTAAGCGCCGCCAATTGGGAATAAAACGCCTGAACACGCCCACGATTGACGGCATTTGAGCTAATGCTACCCCCATGAATTCGATACTTCCCCAGTGGCTCCTCATGAACCACAATCTTATGTTGTCGAAAAAGCCGCCAATATAAATCGGCATCCTCACATAAATGTGCATGGCGATAACCGCCTATATCTTTCAAAACATCCAGCCTTGCGGTCAAGAATGGGTGAGAAAGATAAGGCTCTCGTGCTGGAAAATATGTGGGATCTTGCCACCACATTGCATCGCCTTGACCGCTCAAGCCCAAATGGTGCCCCTGCCCATCGATATTCAACACACGGCACGAAACGGCATCAAGCTGCGCAAAGTCTATATATTCGACTTGTTTGCTTAAACGATTAGGAAAATAGACATCATCATCATCAGCACGCGCCATGAATTCACAATCAAGCATGTCCAAGCCCAGATTCAAGCTCTCAACAAGCCCGCGATTGGAATGGGAATGTATGCGAATGCGTTTCTGATCAAATCGATCAACCACATTTTGCCAGTCATCGGTAGAGCCGTCATCAATGATCAAAATATCATAATCATCATAATCTTGAGCCAGCAGCGTCTTTAATGACTCCGCCAGATATGCCTCGCCATTATATAAAGACATCAAGACTGATACGCGCGCCATTAGCTGATCTCCTGCGCAATTTGAGAAAGACCAAGCGCAAACCATGGGCGGTTTGGAAACAAGAGCGCAAGGCGAATATGAGAGATGTCGCTGCGCTTTACACCGCTAAAATGATCAAAAACATCGCCACTCACATTATGCTTTGTCCAATCAAAACCAATAGAAAAATCTGGCAAATCCACTTGCTGATCACGTCCGCCAGTTTTGATATAAGCGCGAGGATAGACTTTTTCGGCGGGTGCAAAACGCATGATAAAAGATACATTTTTGAAATTTGGGTCTAAATCAACTTCCAAAGCCATCCAGTCATTTTCACCTCGATGAGAACCATGCAAAATAAGCGCATCACATTTTGTGTCTAGATGATCTTGATAGTGTGACTTATGAGCGGTTACCGCCATTCGCGATTTCTCGTCAAATGCCAATCTTACATTTTCACCTATAAAATCATATGTACCAAATGGTTCGGCCACATCTTTAAATTGATTAAAAAACAATGGTATGATTTGAGAATGCGCCAAGCTAATTCCGAAATAAAATAATTGAGCTAGTTAAGCGCGCGCATTATCCAATGTCAACGTCATAAACAGAGAATTTGGGTCCTCACGATAATCCGCAAAAGGAGCGCAGGGCAGAAATCCATATTTTTGATAAAACCGTGTTGCAGGCTGAAAATTATCAGAATTTCCTGTTTCTAAGCTTAGCCGTTGATATCCTCGCTTATCAGCTTCATCTTTCATAATTGAAAATAAACGATCTGCGAGGCCTTCTCCACGCATAGCCTTTAAAACATGCATGGACTTAACTTCGCCATGCGCCTCACCCAAATCTTTAAGGCCAATCATGCCAACGGCTTTATCTTGAAGCCATGCGACCCAAAACGTCACATCTGTGGCGCGCAGGCCATCAATATCGAGCCTATGGCAACTCTCAATCGGCGTTTCAGCTTCGCAATGGGTCTTATGTAGATGAAGCAATTCAAGCAGTGATGAAGATGTAAACTCGTTTTCGTTTTTTATTTCTAACTTGTCATTCATATAAAATTATGAGCAAATTATGGACATAATGACAAGGAAAAACTTATGCCAACACTCAAACTTGATGCCGTTGCTGTTTCTGCAAAAGACATGAAAACGTCAGTTGAGTTTTATAAATTGCTTGGTTTCGCATTTGGCGAATGGGACAGCGAAGACCATGTCGAGCCGATTACGAAAAACGGCGATGTACGCCTTATGATTGACAGTGCTGAATTGATGATGAAGCTAAATGGTGAGGCACCAACTCCTCCCAATCATTCCGCATTTGCCATGCTGTGCGCGAGCCCTGCTGAGGTTGATGAGGTATATAGCCAAATAACGGGCGCAGGTTTTGTCGGCACAACAGAACCTTGGGATGCATTTTGGGGGCAACGTTATGCGACCGTGAGCGATCCCGATGGATATAAAATAGATATTTTTGCGCCGCTTTAGCTTACAAACACATCTCGCAGCTCATCTGGTAAAGCTATGGCGCGCATCTGAGCACCAACGGCAACAACAACGACTTCAGCTTGAAAAAGCAACTCATCACCGCGCTTTACGTCTTGCTGGAATATTACGCTTGCCCGCCTCAATTTCTTAACACTGGTTTCAACAATTAACTCATCATCATATCTAGCTGGCAAAATATAATCACAAGTCATTTTGCGCACGACAAATAATAGGTCATATTTTTGATTTAAGTCAATTTGACTAATGCCCAATCCGCGCAACATTTCCGAACGGGCACGTTCTACAAATTTCAGATAATTGGCATGGTAAACGATGCCGCCCATATCGGTATCTTCAATATAAACTCTAAGAGCAAACTCATGCATCATCTTGTTTTTCCTCAAAAAGATCGGCTTGTTGAGATGATTTAGGTGGCGTTAAGCCAAGATGTTGCCAAGCGCGTGGCGCTAAGCATCTGCCGCGCGGTGTGCGCTGTAAAAGGCCTTGCTGCAACAAATATGGCTCAATGACTTCCTCAAGCGCATCTCGGCTTTCAGATAGTGCGGCGGCAATGGTTTCAATGCCAACAGGCCCACCATTATAATGATCCGATAACAGCCGCAAATACCGCAAATCGGCGCCATCAAGACCAATATGATCAACGCCCAAGCGCGTAAGGGAGCTATCAGCGAGCGCCTTCGTCACCGTGCCATTGCCCTCAACAATCGCAAAATCAATCACACGGCGCAGAAGCCTTATCGCAATCCTTGGCGTGCCACGGGCGCGGCGGGAAATCTCACCCGCGCCATCAGGATCAATTGGGATATTGAGCATTTGTGATGCACGTTCAATAATGCTTAACAGCTCGCTTTCATTGTAAAACTCAAGCCGCAATGGAATGCCAAAACGATCACGAAGTGGCGTTGTCAAAAGGCCAAGCCGTGTCGTCGCGCCCACAAGGGTAAACTCAGGCAGATCAATACGAACTGTGCGCGCAGCAGGTCCCTCGCCGATCACCAAATCAAGCGCATAATCTTCCATCGCTGGATAAAGCACCTCTTCAACCGAAGGGTTCAATCTATGAATTTCATCAATAAAGAGCACATCATGCGCTTCAAGATTGGTCAAAATCGCCGCGAGATCACCAGCTTTTGCAAGAACAGGCCCGCTCGTCATCTTGAAGTTCACCCCAAGCTCATTGGAGATGATCTGTGCAAGCGTTGTCTTACCGAGACCTGGAGGCCCATAAAACAATGTATGATCCATAGCAGATCTTCGCTTTTTCGCGCTTTCGATGAAAACTTTTAGATTTGCACGGGTGTCTTTTTGACCCGTAAAATCATCGAGCATTTTGGGGCGCAACGCCTTATCAACATCCCCATCAAGTGGGTTGTGATCCAAATTCGGGTCTTTATCCATATCGACCTTCTAGCCCTTTGGCGCCATGGCGCGCAAGGCCGTCTTGATAAGCTCGTTCAATTCAAGTCCCTCACCTGCCAGATTGCCAATGGTTTGTGCGGCAAGAACGCGATCATAACCCAGATTGGCAAGCGCAGAAATGGCTTCGGCCTCATGGCTTGGTGTGGATGATGCCACAAATTCCATCGGCGCATTTTTGGCGGCGGGCTTTGATATATCAGGCGCAAAATCCTCTACCACTTCATCTTCATTTGGAATCGTACCCATTAATTTAGCGGCTTTATCTTTAAGCTCCATACAAATGCGCTGCGCAAGTTTTGGCCCAACTCCAGGCGCGGCCTTAACCGTATTGATGTCACCTAATGTCAAAGCGCGGGCAAGGCTTTGCGTGCCAATTGTTCCCAAAATCGCAAGGGCTGCTTTAGCCCCAACACCTTGAACGGATGTCAATAATCGATACCATTCACGCTCCCCCAAGCTTGCAAAACCATAAAGCTGCATCAAGTCTTCGCGCACGACCAATTCCGTGTGAACAATCGCTTCGGCGCCTTGAACAGGGAGTTGTGATAATGTGCGATCTGAGCAATGGACAACATAGCCAACCCCACCCACATCGAGCAAAAGCTGATCTGTTTTTGAAATCACAATCCCGCGCAATCGTCCAATCATGCGACCCTCATTTGTTTTGATTTTCGTAAATGCGCATGGCAAAGCGCTATTGCTAAAGCATCGGCCTCATCAGCCGTGTCTGGTGAAGCCCCCTTAATCTGGAGTTTGACCATATAACTGACCTGCGATTTATCAGCATGTCCCGCCCCAACCACGGTTTTCTTGACTTGATTTGGCGCATATTCACCCACAAACAATCCTGCCCGCGCAGGTGCCAAAAGCGCCATTGCCCTTGCCTGACCGAGTTTCAAAGCCGATGCAGCGCCGCTATTGACAAATGTCTCCTCAACCGCCGCCTCATCTGGCCGATACATCTCGACAACGCTTTTCAGCTGGCCATAAAGATCGCTAAGCCGTTCAGATAACGCCTGCTTGCTATCACTATGGGCTGTGCCAGAAGCGATTTGGGTAATATTTTGGCCAACGACCTCAATCACTGCCCAGCCCATATTCCTCAATCCTGGATCTATGCCCAATATTCTCATTTTAATTCCTGTAATTTTTATTACACTAGCACAAAAGGTGAACAAAGACCAAGCGTAAAGTTTGCACTTATATTATGATCAAGATTCGCTATGACCACCACGAACTTTTAACAGCGCCGCTTCAAGAAAACTCACCACGTTTTTGATTTCTTCTATTCGTTCATTCAGCTCTACTATCTTGGCAACAATCACATTTTCTGCCTCAGACGGATCACAGCTGTCGAAAAAAGCCTTCATAAGCTCACGCAGATCGGCGATTGAAATACCTGCCGTTCGTGCCGCACTAACAAATTGCAATTGCAACAAAACGTCATCGCTATATTCACGATAATTATTGGTCTCACTTTGACTGGCAGAAGATGAGATCAACTCATTCTTTTCGTATAATCGAATAGTGTCACGGCTCAGGCCTGACTTTTTGGATAGTTCACCTATTTTCATCACACCTCCAAACCATGGACTACTGTCTATTGTTTTACGTTCAGGATTCATCTATATATTGCTGAGAATCAAAATACAACTATAGACCGAGAAAGAACAACATTATGACGCATCAAATTGTGATTATTGGCGGCGGGTATATTGGAGTGCAACTTGCCAAATCCTTAGATCACTTGGCTAATGTCACTTTGATTGAGAAAAATAGTCACTTTGTTCATGCGCCCGCCATGGTGCGGACTGTTGTTGATCCGACGATCCTCGATCGCGCGCTTATCCCATATGATAAACTCCTAAAACGCGGTCAGCTCATTCAAGCTGTTGCTCAGTCTGTCTCTGAAAGCGAGGTAACGCTCACATCAGGTGAAAAAATTGCTGCTGATTACATTATTGTTGCAACAGGGTCGAGCAATGCCGTTCCCTTCAAATCTAATGATGGGGATATTAACGGACTTCGCTCGACAAATGCAAAGGTGCACACAAAACTTACCGAGGCAAAAACCGTTGCCATTGTTGGAGCTGGGGCGGTTGGAACTGAGCTTGCAGGTGAGATCGCCCATGCTTTCCCTGATAAGGACGTTCATCTGATTTCAAGTGAAGCCACATTATTCCCGCATCACCCAGCTAAGCTGGGCCGTGAGTTGTCCAAGAAATTAAAAGCATCTGGTGTATCACTGACATTTGGCGTACGCGCTGAAAACTTAGAGAGCCTAACAACACCCTATACTGGCACCTTATCCCTATCCAACGGCACGAAAATCAAGGCTGACCTCGTTTTTCCTGTCATCGGGAGCAAAGCAACATCGACATTGCTACAATCGCTGCCTGGTGCGGAGATTCGGCGCGCTGAACGTGTCAAAACCGATGCGTGGATGCGCCCTTCGCAGTTTGGCAATATCTTTGCGGCAGGTGACGCAGCCGAGACTGGCGATGCAATGACCATAGTTGGCGCAAGCCGCCAAACTGCTTGGCTAACAAAGACGCTGAAGGCCTTGATCGCAGGCAAAAAAGTCGAGGATTTAAAGCCCTATTCACCATGGGGGCCAAAGGCGCCGTTTCTTGTGCCGCTGGGGCCAAAGCTTGGGAATTCCTTTTTGGGAATCTTCACAGCAGGCAATTTCATTACCCGAAAATTGAAAGGCGAGGATTTGTTCTTGTCCAAATACAATAAACTTTTAGGCCGAAAAGGCTGATCACATCTACTTAAGTAGTATATATGAGGAGACAGATATGACTGATTTTTTTACAACACGATGCAATGCACTTACCATTCCCTATGGAAAACCCAGCTACTGATTTTGAATGGTGGTATTTCGATGCTGAGCTAAACACCGGTGATCATGTCGTTATAATGTGGTCAACCAATGATACCCGTGTATCGCCACGACAGCCAACGGTTCGTCTTAACATTTACGCGCCCGACGGACGTGAAATAACCGAATTGGTACGCTATTCTGAGGATCAAGTCAGCCTGTCCTATGACAAATGCGACGTCCACATTGGCGAGGGCTTTTGCATCGATCAAGGGGACCATCTTGAACTCAAGGCTTCATGCAATGGCCATGATGTTCACCTAAAACTTTTTAAAGATTTTCCTGCTTGGGTGGTCGGAAAGAACGCTGAAGAAATGGCGGTTGTGCCGATGGGGTGGACCGTTGCTGTGCCGCAAGGGCGCGTCGAAGGGACCCTCATCAAAGATGGCGTTGAAACGGCTGTCACAGGAAGCGGTTACCGAGATCACAACTGGGGCAAAGTCCCTGTGTCCAAGGGCAAACGCAAGTGGTATTGGGGTAAGTTGCACACACCCGAGTATTCCGTCGATTACTCGGTGATGATCCCGCGTGATGGCAGCGGTCCACAACCAATTTGCCTTGTCTTTTCGAAAGATGGTGCCGTTATTGATCCAATTTTTAACCGAGAGGGTCTGACGATGACGGGTTCAGTTGAAAACATGGTCTCTGCCAGCGAGAGCCAGTTGGGCTTGCCCTACGGAAAAACCCTCAAAATGAAAGCGTCTCAAGGATATTTTGAGATCGAGTTCCAGATAGATCAAGATCATCTTGTGATGGTCGGGCGCCCCTTGAAGGAATGTGCGCCCCTTGGGGAACCCACTTACCGCTATATTGGAAATGAAACCATTCGGATCACCAAAGCGGGCCAAACTCAGGAATTTAAGACTCAGGCTTTGCATGAAATTGTCTTTACCATCAACGAAGAAGATAAATATGATGGGTATAATGAGGATTAAATCATTGCCGTTAATCGGGTGCCCAAGGCCCACTCGACCGTACAGGCATTTAGAAAAACGGCTTGAATAAGCCATTTAGGAGCATTCTTAATGAGCACATTTTATATCGCCGAAGAAATCGCAATTGATCGTTCGTCAGATGACGTTTTTGCCTATGTTTCAAACCTGACACTCGACCCGACTTGGCGCTCTGAGGTGGTTCGGATGGATGTTGACGGCCCTATGGCTGTGGGGATGAATATGATGGAAAAGTCACTCTTTTTCAAAGCGAAAAGGTTGGATACTCTGGGCGTTATCACTGTGCATGAACCGAGTGTGTGCTTTGAGTTTATCTCAACCGAAGGGGCTGAGCTCCATCTGACAGGTAAGCGCGAGGTCGTGAAATTGGCAGAACAACAAACGCTGATGAAGTACAGACTTAACACTGAATATAATGGCTCTACCTTAGCGACGCGATTTACGCAGTGGCTCTATTCAAGTTGGGTCAAAGGGTATTTAAAACGCCTAAAAACAATCCTAGAAACATAATAGTAAGAGGACACCGAAGCTAATGTTATCATTTGGACTAACTTTCGCGCGATTGCTAAAAGGTGTAGCTCTCTCATGGGCGAATCCAGACTTTAAGGCGACGCTATTGCTCGCAATTATCATAGTTTTATCAGGCGCATCCTTTTACCATTCTTTCGAAGGTTGGAGCTGGGTAGATTCGATTTATTTCAGTGTTATGACCGCGGCAACAATCGGTTTTGGTGACCTTAGTCCAACAACGCCGATATCGCGAATTTTTACCACCTTCTATGCCATAATTAGTATTGGCGTTTTTGTGGCTTTGATAACTCATATTGCAACTTCGCTCATTAAAACTCCTGCCGAGAAGGTCAGAAAGGGAAATTCAGAAAAGTAATGATGTCTATCTACTTTCCAAAAAGATATAATAAAATCATAGAGGTTCTATCAAAGACATTAGAAGCCCAACATGTCAAATATGATCGCAAGCGCCGCCCTCAAAGCACAAATACCCTTTGAAGCCAGTTTTCAAGTTTTGGTCAAAATCGTTCGCCGTTTTCATACAAAACGCGTATTGAATAAATTGACATCAACTCAACTTGATGACATCGGGCTAACGCGCAAAGAAATCAACGCTTTTGTAGCGCGCAATATTCACTAATTGACGCCTGAGCTAACGGGCGCTATGACACTTGTCATGGCTCCGTAGCTCAGCTGGATAGAGCGGTCCCCTCCTAAGGGACAGGCCAGGGGTTCGAATCCTCTCGGGGCCGCCAATACACTGCCAACCATTCGATTTTATTACTTTAAAATATGATTGTTAGAACTTTTTGTTCCGCTTTTTTCTTCATAAGAGCACGTTTTTCATCAAATTCACTTGTATAGCGCTCTTTCTCTGCAAGCGTTGCGAAACCTGTCCAAAAACCTATTTGATTGGGGGTTGCAATTGCATTAACAAATTCAATAACTCCTGTCTTACGCAATCCATGTGTCGTTCTATTTTCAATTCCTGCATCGCGTGCGCTTTTTGAAAACCATTGTGAAGCGGCCTTTTCAGCACGGATTACCAAAGTCAGTTGTCATTATAACCATATGACGATCATTAATTACCCCATTACCCTTTTAGATTATCTAAATCGCTCTGCAAATAATTGTTATCCTTTGTAAATGGTGGCAAAGGCTATCGAACAGGATTGAAAAATCTGTGCCCTCTTCCTAAATATATGAAACAAATCCACCGCTATCAAATGAATTTAGAATGATCTGTCTGGCATAGCTATCCCCTTCTTGCCCTTTGGATGAAAATACAAAGATCATTGCCGCTTGTGAGCTTTGAGATGCCCCTGATTTGCTGAGGCGTTTTAAGTTTAATACTAAACAAAAAGTCACTCCTGATTATTTGTTTAACTATCCAAAGCCTAATGCCGTCTAAGATTGCTGGCTGAAGCCATTGTCTTCGTTCCTTTAACAAAAAACGCAATTGGTAAGGGCACCAAACTTACCACAAACAGCTAAAAGCCTATCAAGTGTTCTTTTTTCAAGCATCCGTGTTTAAAATATGGGCATACTGTAAAGATGGGCGCGCAGAACATTATACCCATGCCAACATGTCAAACAATCTCACAAAAGAATAAGCAAGATTTACCTAAAAATACCTACCAAGGAGCTAGACTTGTATCACTTTAGTTCCCCTTTGTTATCTCCCTTATGCTGCATAGGTTTGTGTTTGGCTAGTTTTTAATTTTACCTCGAACTGGTTGGGCGCCCTGTAGCCCAAAGTTGAGTGTTTGCGACGAGAGTTGTAGAAATCATCGATATAGTTTGCGATGGCTTTGTAAGCCTGGTCGCGTGTTTACCAAGTTCTTCACCACAACAACTCTGACTTGATCGTTTTGAAAAGCGTCTCGCAGGCCGCGTTGTCATAGCAGTTGCCTTTGCCGCTCATCGATGGCTTCAATCCGTGATTTCTGATCAACTTTTGATCATCATATGAGGCGTATTGTGATCCGCGATATGAATGATGGATACAGCCCAATGGCGGGCGCCTGCGCATGATGGCCATGCGCAAGGCGTTGATCGCAAGGTCACGTTTCAATCGATCACTGACCGCCCATCCAACAATCTTTCTGGAGAACAAATCAATGACGACTGAATTCTTCATCATATCTTTGGCTAATTTATCGTCTCCTTATTTTAATATATTACTCCAAACAAAGTGGAACTAAACCATTACAAGTCTAAAGTTATAAAAAAAATCATTTTACCTCTCGCCAAAGGATTTTTCTTTTGCTAAAAGCCCCGCAGAACGCGGGTGTGGCGAAATTGGTAGACGCACTAGATTTAGGTTCTAGCGCCGCGAGGCGTGGGGGTTCAAGTCCCTCCACCCGCACCACCTTATTTATAAGGGTCTTTTGATGAAACGAGCATTTCAGGATTTACGAACAGCTCAAAGTTTCCCACGTAGTTTCCCACAAATCACCTAACCCCCAACCAGATTGACGCTTGCAAGGCTGAATAATGTAAAACGCTTTATCAATTTGAACCTCGATCATTCTTTTGGTCTCCATTTAGGCTTTCCTTCTGATGCATTCACTTTATCAAGAACCTTTTGAAGCTTTGGACGGTGCGCCAACAATTTTTCGCGAACATCACAAGCTGCAGCGCTTACCTGATCGCTAACGCCCACTAACCCACTTCTAATTTTTTCAAGTCTCTCCTTAGAAAGCTCTGATTCAGATTTTCTATCACCCATCACTCATGCTCCTTGTTGAACTTGGGTTTGCGTGCCGTGGCACGACGCAGCATTGGCTCGTTAATCGGCAATATTTCACTGTGGCCCACCGTGATATTTTCAATTATCTCTCCAAAACTAGGTGAGTGATTATATTTTAGTGCATCATCTGACAATTCTTGAGGGAATATGTCACCAGTGCAACAAGCCACTATGTGGGTTATATTGCTGTCGCCGTGGCAACTACATGTGCAATCTTTTCTGTCAATCATCGCTCGACTCCTTGTTGAACTTGCGGATTGTTACGCATTGAACATCACCACAGCGCCCACATTCGATTGTTGATCTATCATCATCGATATCGTTTTTTTCTTCATTCAATTCATTTCGCACTGTGCCGCCTGTATATCCACACTTAGTACATGGCTTATATGTCCGCATCACTCTTACTCCTTGTTGTACTGCTTGAGTTCTTGCTCTTTGTTGTATTTGCGAAGCCAATTATAATATGAACTGCGCCCTAAATTTGTGTCCTTATCAATCTCCTCAAGAGCCGAACGAATATCATCGTGCGAGTGAAGCCCCTCTTCTATCATTCTGGTAGCGACCTCGATGCGCTCTGGTGTCATGGCTTGTGGGCGTGGCTTCCAGCTACCGCTTGCCCTAGCGCGCGCAAGCCCTGCTTTGGTTCGCTCTGATATCATATCGCGTTCCATTTCAGCGAATACGAGCAAAATCATCATCATGGCCTTGCCCATAGGCGTTGAGCTATCAAACCGTTCTGTAATGCTCACAACATCAACGCCCCGATCGTTCAATTCTTTGAGTGTCTTGAGAACACCAGTGACCGATCGGCCTAAGCGGTCAAACTTCCATATGACCAATTCGACATTATCGCCGTCACACCAAGATAGAGCCTCTTCAAGCCCCTGGCGCTTCTGGGTTGCACCAGTCATGACATCGGTAAAAATCGCGTTTCTCTTTACGCCATAATCAAGCAATGCGGAGATCTGCAAATCAAGCTTTTGCTCATGCGTCGAAACCCGCGCATATCCAACTTTATGTTTACCATTATCTATCACTGATCTTAATTTTTGTTATTCCCTGCAAAAACCTATTGGACTATATATTTGAACCATTTTCTTGACAAAGTAAAGCCCTTAGTTTAAGTTCAAATATATAGTCCAACTAGCGGACGCAAGCCAAGAAGATATTTTTAATGAGTGGGGTATTAGCCATTAAGATCGGGAAAAACTTTGCACGGTTTGACGCACTGACAGGGTTCGCAGGTGTAAGCCATAGGTCGGATAAATCAATTCCTGAGCAATCGGAGGCAGCGCACGGAGCGAGTGCCGCACTGGCGTGGTGGCCACCCATTCTTTAAAGATATTTCAACGAGTTCAATAACGGGGAGATCATAGATGGGAAGAGAAGTTAGAAAAGTACCTGCCGACTGGGAGCACCCCAAAGATAAAATATACGGCGAAATTCGCTATATACCTATGTTTGAAGGTGGATTTGAGGACGCAAGCAAAGAGTGGGCTCAACGATTTATACGCATGTATAACGGTGGCATGACCGATGAAGAAAACGAGTGGTATCCTGAAGGGGTAATGGAATGGGCAAACGAAGAAATGCCACCAGATCCAAAGCATTACATGCCAGAGTTTGAGGAGCACACAAAAACGCATTTTCAAATGTACGAAGACACCTCCGAGGGAACCCCCATTTCCCCAGTGATGAAGACTCCAGAAGAGTTGGCGCAATGGCTTGTCGATAACAATGCGAGCACTTTTGGGCACAACATGACAGCAACTTATGAACAATGGTTGTACATTTGCAATGGAGGGTGGGCGCCATCTGCGGTTGTAACAAATGGCCATCTTGAGAGTGGCGTTGTAGCAATGTCAAACAACGAGTCCAAATAACGGGAAGATGTTAATTTACTTACCTCCAAAGTTCAAAATTGGAGGCAAGGAAAGCCCCTTGTTGATTGCCTTATCCGTTGAACGGCGGTATGTGTAAATTCCTCCATTGGTCATCAATGCGGTTATTGGCCACTTAGCAGCTTCAACAAAGCCTACATAATAATTGAACAATTCTGGCTCACCAGTCACGGCAGAAATCACAGTCACAACAAGACCCGAAATTATGAGTAAAATGCATGAAAGCACCGCACCATATAGCGCTGCTGGCCGCGCATATTTCACAAACCTGCTTTCGGATTGCAATGCGACACGTTCCGACGCCCCCTGCTCTTGCATTGCCACTTGGTGGGTTCGTTCCTGCTCAATGCGCCAAGCCGTAACAGCTTCAGTGATCTGTGCATAGGCTTCTGGATTTTCCGAAAGCGCAATGTCAATATCTGCCACCGATGCAGCGGCAGGCAAATCAAGCTTTTCCCGCGCGATCGATGTTGCCTTTTCGACTGCAATATCTTTAAGCTTATCGCCAAGAAGTGACGAAGCTGCCGTCTTTAGAATTCCAGCAAGAGCCAGTCCCATATTATTCTCCATTAATTAAAGTGTAGCAGCTTGAAAATGCATTGCGTCCGCGCCCCAAAGCCGAACGGCTGGTAGCCAGCCATGCTTTTGCATGATGTCTAAAAATGGTTTGTATGCATCTCCACAAAACAAAGCCTTCGGACAACGCTCACGAAGCCCGTTAGGACGCGCATAAAAATCAATGGCACAGCCATAAGCGTGCATTGACCAAGCTCGACCACCCCGCATTTTACGTTTATTGTAAGCGCCTGCATAGCGATCAATCCCAAGTCGTTTCATTTCATCAATGCCATAATGCGTATGAACTTCGATAAGAGCTGCCTTGAGTGATTCCGCACATTTCTTATGCACGGTGATTTTGTTTGTACTTTGCCGTAAATTGTAATCAATGCGAAGCTTGAATGGCAACTCGATCATAGTGAGGTTGGCCTGCATTCGGTTTGGATCACCGTAAAAGGCTCTTACATCCTTTTGTCGTGGAATTTTTGAACGGCTTGGTGGCTTTGCGATAGGTTTTCGCGAAACGGTTTCTTCCTTTCCCGTTACCAAGAAATATAAAAAAGAACTGAGCGCATTGCGCGTATTGTGACCTTCCCGCCCATCCACTGCACCCGCCTCACGACCAAGATAATTCAAGCACGCTTGTACGGCTGCGATGCGTTCTCGCTGAATTGCGCGGCTCGAATACCTGAACGTATACTGATCACCAAACTTTCTGCGCACATCAGCAATAGCCTTATTCGACTTCGCGCCCAAAACCCCATCAATCCCGCCTTTGTAAAATGCTGCGGCTGCAAGCACGATTTGAATATCTGTGTTTTCCATGTGGATTCTCCATTAAAAAACCCGCCAAAATGACGGGTGGGTTAAGGTTTTCAAAACTCTTTGGGCTTAGACATGCTCAGATGAAGAACATACTTTTAATAGCCATTCTCTCCCTGTGTGTAGGATGTACAAATTCCGATCTAATTTCCAAAACAGAAATTCAGGTCATCGACGGCGATTCAATCCGCTATCAAGGAGAAAATGTACGCCTCAAGGGTTATAACACCCCTGAGATCGGACACGCAGAATGTGCCTACGAACGCAACCTTGGCAATAAAGCTAAAAGCCGATTAGCGACCCTTATTCAGTCCTCTGAGGAGTTGGAGCTTTCTTTACAACATAAGCGCAATGGCGAGCTTTCTCGCGACAAATACGGGCGTCTCCTTGGCTCTCTTTACCTAAACAGGCAAAATGTAGCGAATATTATGGTACGCGAACAACTCGCGGAATACTATGACGGAACAGGCCAGAGAAGAAGCTGGTGCTAAGGCTTGATGGCTTAACAACTAGCGTTCGTATTTTCTGATATGCCAAACAGCTATAATGACCGCCAAAACGAGCGTTGAATAACCCAATGTGAACATCCAATCCCCAAGGGGCGTGCGGTGTAGTTCAAAGGCATGGGTAAACCCTATCGAACTCACAGCGGTAAAAAGACAAGATGCGCCAAACTTAAGATGACCAGATATTTTTACTTTGGGATCAAGAAGCACGAACTCCGCGACAACGCCAACAGCTAACATCACCGCGCCCAAAAACTTAAACAGTAATGCGAACTCCATCATTTTTTGCTCTCCAATTTTGACCGAACCATATCTGGTAATTTCTCGGCCAAGATCTTCACAATAATTGTGGAACTGGCACCTGCGCATCCAATAAACACCGATGGGGGGATATCGATTCCAAACATTTCAACATCATGCGCCAAATAGGACGCACCAAGCGTAATAGAAATGAAAGAACTCACAAATAAGAGCCAACCCGCGCGTTCTGATTTCGCAACAGCTTGCTGCAGAGCAATTCCCAAGAATAACCCAAGAATAAACCCAGCTAAAAGCTCTGGCTCAGTGACCTTTATGCCATAGGTCGTTAAGCCCGCAGCAGGTGGGATGATATATTGAAACGCTGCCCAGCTTGAAAGTTTAATACTCAATTGATTGTCCTTATTGTTGAGTTGTGAATACAAGTTAATCGTAGCGTTTTCTGAATTTCTTGGCTGTGACCGTATAGAAAAACACAGCCAAGAAAGCGGGTATGGCTCTCCAAAGAGAGACCTGTTCACTATAGGCAGCTTCAAGCCATTGAGATGCTGCGAAGGCTGGCTTTGCCTTTTTGACCTCAAGCAAGTAATCGTGAATGCAAGCCGATTTCAAATATTGCGGACTATCGGGGCTAAACATCCAGTGAAGCCATGGAGGTACAGAACTCTCAAACTCAAAACCAACAGGGATCTTTAATATCCATCCACTATTTTTGAGACCGATATGCCAGTTCACATTCTGTGTTGTGATATAACCACGCGCACCGCCTTTTTTGCACCATTTCATTAATCGCTCCACTCTTCCATCAACTTTGTACTTAGCCATTTCATAGTTACCCATTCTGGAAGCAAGCTATCGGTAGACCCTTGCGGGCTAACAAATGCAAATCCCTCATGAAGAATGCCATGCATATCCATGCCGACAACAAATTTCTCGGCATTGATTGTGCTGTGCTGATTGAGCGACGCGCATATCTGTGCGTTAATCCACAGTTCAGAAGGCCATTCTTGTGTCAGCAAATCGGCACGTGTCTCACAATATGCCCCCATCACAAATTTATGGTCGTTATTGAGATTGCCGATTTCAGAAGTTGGTAAACCAGTAGAATTAATTTTAAACGTGCCAAGATCAGCCTCAATTGCACGGCTAACCCTACGATAAGTTGATGTTTTGGTACCCGCAGAAAATGCTGAGAACGGAACCTGATATTTTGCTTGCCAGTCTGATCCGCCTTTTGCAGTTATCGCACCGCAAAAGGCAATCGCATCATAGGTGAGTATGGCTGGAAGGAGCATTTCAAGATATTGCCCACCGGAAAACACCAGTCCTTCATCCGTCATTTTTACTGGCTCCCCTTCTCCAGCAACCAACATTTTATAACCCCCACCGAAATCAATTTCCGTCACATCACCTTCAGAATTGACTTCAAAATCCATATCGGGATGAATATGAAACGGCGTCACTGGCGGCCATGCCAAATTATCAGTGCCTAAGGAAACTGAATAAGGGTGTTGAGTTTCAATCTCGACTTCTATTTTTAAATCAAGTGCGTTGTATTTATCCATAGCGCGCTATATCCTCCACAACTGTCATCGTGCCGCTTAATAGCGTCATGTTATAACCACTTATCGTAATCTGAAACTGATATTTATAACTTCCAACGGCAGGAGCGGTAAAAGCTCCGATAATGAAGAATCCATCACCTACTAACAATTTGCCATCCGTAACACTTTGCGTCTCAACCAAATCACCTTCATGATCTCGAAGCTGAAACAAAGCTTTCACATTATCGGTTGTAAGGCTGACGCGCACCCCTTCTACAACTTCCGTCATTTTAACTTTAAGCGGCAAAACCGTATCATTTTGCACATAGTTTGGATAATTAAATTGAATAGCCGTCATTAAAACGCCTCAACAAGTTCGATAACAGAACTGGGGACAAGAGGCCAATGACTATCGTTTTCGTAATCCACGACCTCGTTTTCAATAAGCGAGCTTGATACCGACCTCATCGACTGAACCCAATCTAGGCCGCGATTGAACGCCTCAGTTTGAGCGATGGTTAATCTTTCTGCCGCCAGAGCCGCCGTCATGTTTGTTTGAGAGTTTTTTGACATAACGTCAGTAATACGTTTCTCACATTCGGCCTTAATTGCGTCCTCGGAAAAAACCGCAGGTGCCTCAACATATGCTGCTACGTCCTCAGTTTTTGCAAGCTCAAGAACGGTTGTCGAGAACATATCACCATCATACTGCCAAGCCCCGACCTTTGCTTCTATATAAGCCTCCTTGTCAAAGATGTATTCCGCATCAAATGCCTCCATTTGCTCATTGATTGAAGATTGTTTAGCTTCATCGCTTTCAAACTCTTCGACATCCGCTGCCGCCGTCACTAATGCAAGTCTGGCGTTTCTATCCTCTGCAATTTTTTCTTCTGCGAGGGAATTCACATCATCAATAAACGCCGCACGAGCAAGGTTATATTCGGAAGCTTCGCGCTCAGCCTCTTGTAGAGTGGCCGTATAGGGTATCCAGCCGTAAGAAGGATGGTTAAGTGTGCAATCAATACCGCCCGTTGCCGTATAAGATAAATCTTTAATATCCATATTATGATATCTTCCTGTAAGTTGTGGTTCTATCTTCGTAATCACTGGCACCTGAATCGGCACGTCCAAGGGCAAGCCATGTGCCCGCTAATGATGAGCTAGACCTCGTCTTCCCGCCGCATGAACTTGGTAGCAATCTACTGCCACTCACTGTATTGCCTTCAACTACTGATCCTGATGTTAAAAAAGCCGTTACCTCTGAGCCTTTGCCGTTCCACGCCGTATTGGAGTGAAGAATAGTGCCGCCATTAATACGAACATCCCCAGAACCGTAAAGATCAAGAGCTGCCCCCCCGTCCCGAACAATGCGCATTCTATAGCTTTGTGCTTGAATATAGCCCCTGCGAGTGTTTTGACCGTCCCACCAACTCATATAAGCATCTCGAGAAGCGCCAGTATTTCGACCAATCTGCGCCTGCTCACTTGCTGGACGCGAAAGATATGTAAGCCCTTTATAATAATTGTTGCCGCTGATTGTATCATTTGTATCTGATCGCACAAAAGACCCAGAAGAAAGGCCATCAAGTTTATCAGCATCCAGCCCAGAACCTGCGCCATCATTGCCAGCATGCCAAATTTTATGCCCATTAATGCGAGCATCGCCTGATCCGTAAAGCTGAAGCTTTCCACCAGCCGCGCTGCTCATTATTCCTTCAAGCACTGGGGTAAATTTCTCATTCAGCGCAGCCACAGAATCTATAACCGTCTCCGCCCCAGCAAGTGCTGTATCTATATATTCCACAACCTCGGCATTATAGTTGGCGATCATGGTCATGTTTTGAGGTAAGTTAACGACCTCATATTCCCAAAGTGCGTAAGATCTTATTTTCCAAGTGGAACGATCATCAAGGTCTGGCAATGCGCCTGAAAAACCTGCGTTTAATGTGGGTTTAGTTGGAACGTTCATATCGTGCCTTCCGTTTCAAACATGATTATATGGTCATCTGGCAAGCCATAATTGGTCTTTAGAATTGTGATTATACCTTTTCCAAATGTTGAAGGGCGCTCATCTGCGCCGACATAAACAACGATAGTCTTCATCAGCTCCTCCACTTGATTATGATAGGATTCAAATTCATCTCTCTTTGCATGAACCTTGAAGCTCATGTTTCTCAATGGCTCCTTTGGGATTAGAAGTGCCGTTTGATTAGCTTGGATACTGTATTTTGATTGCCCATCGGCCGTAAAATTGGATCCTATAAGTGTAGAGCCAAAATCCAAAAGGCTTTTGAGCAATATGATATCACCAATGCTCGTAGGGGCACCCGTTATCGTTACCTTGATCTCATCAGTTACATATGGAATCTCACTAAAGAGTTGGCTTTGCAGAGCTGGCTCAGGATCATCAAAGCGCCAACTAATATATGAGCTTGTGGAAAAGCCGAGAATGTTCTTTGTATGTGTAGAAACAACATTTCCTCCAGAAAGACATTCGACAATGGCTTCTTGCCCACTTGCCTTCATTAAGGCAACGGCTGCAACACCACCCAAACCTGTAAAACGATATTCAATAGAGCCAGTCTCATTGACCGACTTTGTAGAGGTGTATGCATCAATGGCAGCTGTATCATTAGGAGAACCCTGAAAGCTCCAAACAAAAGGTGTGAAATCATCACTTGAGTGAATGCTCGGATCTAAATTATTGTTTCCCGCAACAATCGACTTATAAATATGTCCATCAAACACAACAAAATCACCAAAAGCATATGTCTCCGTCGCTCTCCATTCAGGGTATTCGGATCGTGATAAATTCGTCGTCACATTGTCATAATCAATGTCATAACATTCACCAATTCTAAAACGTGAACTCATTAGCCGCGCCTCGCCAAATTCTTTGTAATTTGAGATTGAGCGCCAAGCTCATTGAGAATTTGAGCAAGAAGTTCATTTGTCGTCCCCGTTGCATCGATCTCATCTTGACGAATTTTTGCTGCATATTCTTCTGCTTTTTGTGACGTTGAGAAAGCATCATAATTGACATTTAGCGCGCCATTAACGATCCCTTCCACCTCATCTCTCAAGCTCTCAAATGCATCAGCAGCCGTATTTACCGCATCACTCGCTGCACTGGATACAGTTTCAAAAGCAGGCGACATTGTTAACAGCATTTTATATGCGTCCTGCCCGCTTTCAGTCATTAAATCTTGCGCATCAACAAGCGCCCTGAACGCATCCATTGTGTCAGGAACCTGCAAGCCAAGATCACCAAAGGCACCCGACAAGCTCGCCTTTAGATCATCAAGCTTTTCAGCATCCGTGTAAAAGGCGTCATAATAAGCAAGAGCGGCTGATGACATCGCATCCGAACCACCAAACTTCCCTACAAGGCCTGTCGCCAGATCAGCAACGGCCGCAAGGCTGCTATTTGTATATGTGAACTCTTTCCCAAGCAAAGCAAGGCTCGAATTTGCATCGCGAAGCCCTGTCAGCGCCTCAATTGTTGAACCCGTGAGCGTGCCGACTATATTTTCTGTATAATCTTGAAAATATTCTGAGATCGCAGCTTCGCTATCAAGCTTTGCAGTACCAGCAGAAACGCCGTTAATCGCATCCTGTGATATGCCCAAACCAAGCTCTAAGAATAAGCCCGATGTTTGATCTCTGATACCATCAACAATGCCATTAAACTCTGATGCAGTATCCTCATCTAATGCTGAGTAATCTGTATAGGTACTGGTCTTTTTTGATAGCCCCCAAAAGCGGCTCTTTGTTTTTTTAATGTCTTCATAGCTTTGGCCAGATACACCATCAGTACCAATGCCAAGCTCAACCCCAGTTGCAAGTGTCTCTTTCGTGGTTTTTGAAAACCCTGAAAATATGCCCTTTGCAACTGAGAACAAAGATGTCAGCCCACCGATCATAGGCATGGCACCAGACAAGGCCGAGCCTAGCCCAGCAAAGCCACCAAGTCCCCCGCCAGAAAACAAGCCAGATACCCCACTCATAAGTGAAGAACCCACATCCTTTAACGAGGCAAAGCTATTGGAAAGCTGACCAATGATGTTTTGACCAGACTTCAAAATATCCGTAAATGAACTGACCGCTATTTCTGAAATGCTCGAAAACGCATTCTTGAAAGCTCCAATAAAATCACCACTTGCCAAGTCATCAATAAAGCCGTCCAGAACACCCTTAAAGCTGTTTGTCGTCGTATCTGCAAGTTTGCTTGCGGCCCCTACCGCAAGATTTGCATCTGCATCGATACCATTAGCAAGCCCTTGGGAGATCCAGCCACCAAATTCCGTAAACACTTTCGAAGGCGAAGCAATGCCAAGTTTGGTTTTAAACCAACCAACCGTCGCATCAGCCATGCCAGTAACTGCGCCTTTTAGATCACCAATTTTGTCTTGAATACCTTTCACGAGACCATTTACGATCTCGCCCGCCATGCCAACCATATCGGATGCAAGGTTTTGCATACCTATAATTACAGCCGCAGCCATAGCCTTGATGCTATCAAGCCCAGCATTTGCGAGATCAGCAATCATTGTATTTGCAAAACCTGCAACAACTTGCTTCCCGCCCTCAAAAGCACCAGCAAAATCACCATTGAAAAGTGACACAACAATACCGATCATATTTTTGACTATATCAATCGTATTTGTAATCTTTTCTCCAAGATATCCGAACGCGTCCTTTGCGATATTCACAGCCGCTTCGACCTGAGCAAAAGAAACATCAAAACCCATTGAGTTCAGTGCATTTTGAATAATCCCTACACCCGTATCAATGTCACCTGTAAAGATCGCAAATGCGCCCTTGATCAAATCAATTGGCAGCAATAGCGCATTTAATACGGTTTCAAGAAATGGAAACTTCTCAACAAGAACATCCCAGTTTTGGTAAAGCGCAATTGCCGCACCCGACAAGGCCGCTACTGCTGTTACAAATAAGCCAATCGGATTTGCAAGCATAGCCACAGTTAATACACCAACAGCAGCCGCTAGCCCTCCCAAAATAGGAATGAGAATTTCTGTGTTATTAGCAAGCCACTCAAGCGCAGGAACAACAATGGCAAGTATGATACCTCCCGCGCCTATCAACTCAGTTTTTAGTGAACTTGTGGCAACACTCAATCGATGATCAAGGCTGTCTGCAACTTTTTTGTAAGCTTCGTCCGTTGCGCCAGCAGCAGTGTTCATCGTTTCCAAGTTTGTTGTCACGGCTTGCATATCACCTGCAAGCAGCGAGAGGACAGCTTTTTGAGCATCCACCGAGCCAAATAGCTTAGTAAGTTGTTCTGTGCTTCCACCTGTCTTTTCGGCTACATCTTTTAAGAAGCCTACAAGACCTTTTGCGCTCAGAGCTTGCGTATCAAATTCTAAGCCCAATTCTTTTGAAAGCTTACTAGCCTCCGATGTTGGCTTAAGAACGCCAGCAAGAGCTTGATTCAAAGACGTAACAGCTTGAGATGTAGGGATACCTTTCGAAGTCAAAGCGGCAACACTTGCACCCACTTCTTCAAAGCTCACTCCGACTGCTTGCGCTGTTGGCAAAACACCAGAAAGAGTTGAAGCCAATTCACTTGCAGTGGTTTTTCCGAGCTTAACGGTTGTGAAAAGAATATCACTGGCTTTTGTTGCATTGATCGCTTCCGCGCCATAGGAATTTACCACAGTGGTCAAAACATCCACGGAACTTTGAACGTCCGTTACACCACCAATAGCGAGCTTATTCGCTTGCTCAACAACCTTATTGGCTCCTTCAACTGACCCAGCCCCCGCAGAAATAGCTTGGTAGAACGCATCAACCTGAGAAGCAGCATCACCACCATAAGCCTTCGCTAACGAAATAGCACTATCCTTGAGGCTATCCATTTGCTCTGGCGTTCCTTGAAGGAGCGTCGATGTTTCCGCGAGTGCTGTATCTAGCTTGCGAAACTCATCAATAGCGCTTGATGTAAGACGGCCAATAGTCGCGCCAATCGCAAATCCACCGACAATCTTGGCAAGGCTAGAAAAGCGCGTTTCGGTTTTTTCCGCAGAATTTGCTAGACTATTGAGGTCAGATTTCGCGCGTGTCGCTCCATTGGTCTGAACCTCAATTCCAAGCTTTGCAATATCAACCATTAGTCTCTCATCAATTTTAGGCTATTTACTGCTTTTAAGTAAATGCTTACGTCACCTACAGGAGGCGGGGCTTTGCGATCTTTGGAGATTTGAAGCCACATACAATGCACAACACACATTTGTCGAATGGCTTGAACTTCCCATGCGGCCAATTCATAAGAAAAAAGGCGAAGAAACGCCTCAATCTCTTGAAAACTTGGGGGAGAAAACCCCATTCCATTATGGATTGAAAAGCCAAGCTCATGGGAGAGTTCAACCAAATATTCAGTTTCAAATTCAAGCTCAGGAAGCTCAAATACCATTCTGCCAATCTCAGTTGAGATTTGTTCGAAAACTTCGCGCCGTGATAGTTTTTCCTTCTCAGGAACAACATTGAGCCACGCTAAAAGCGCGGCTTGCTGTTTAAGTTCATCTAACCGACGCTTTTGAAGTTTCCCAAGTCAGAGATAAATTCTACCAACTGTTTAGCTAGCCAATCATTGACAGGATCGGCGAAAATCTTTTTACAATTTTCTCGTGAGAACGGAAGAACTTCGCCGCCTTTCTCAAGGTTTTCCCAACCCGTCACCGCAATGCTCAAGTAATCAGCCAAAGCTAAGCGTGAAGCCACATCTCCATTGGCTTTAGCCACTTTTCCTCCAGAAAATTTAAGCTTGGATGAGTTTGCCCCGATAACTTTTACAATAAACGGCTTATTCGGGTCATCATCACTAAATAACAATTCTTGCGTGATAGGGTTATAAACATGATAAGATGCTCCTGTATCTGCATCTCGCGCGAGGTCAATGTTGAAAATTTCCATGATTATGCCTTAATATTTTGAATTTCAGGAACAAAAGTAAAAGCAACCGACTTGTTCTCACTTTCAGAGCCAATTTTGTCACTCACCTTCATCACCGCGCCATAGGTATAACGAACTGTGCCGTTTGGGATATCAAGTTTGAGTGAAACAAGTGACTTTGCGTCAAAGGCAGCACGAAGCGTGTCCTCACCCGCATCATTAAGCTCAAGTACTTCAATATCAAATGATGCATGGTTGGTTTTGCCACGGATAACGTGCTTGATGCCATTAAGAGAAGTAACCGATTTATCTTCATGCTCACTTTCAAGATTGCCTACATTGGTGACGCCACCAATCGCCGTCCAATCAGAAAGGGCCGTAAAACCAGCCACATCAAAAGAGGAAGGCTTGCTTACGCTTATTGAAACCACCGTCTCAATAAGTCCCGTTGCTTCTGTAGTTGTCATTTTTTTACTCCATAATTGAATAGTTGATTGTAACGGGTGTTCGCCATAGATCACCGTCTTTGTAACCACCCGAAACTTTTGGACGAGTAGTTATCCGAGCGCTTCCAAAGCGCGCTCCGAATGAGAATAGGCTTGCAAGATTTTCGGCTATTTCTGTGGGCTTAAGTGCACCATCACCTGAGCGTGTCACAAGGTTGCAAAGGCAAATACCTGACCTTCTTGAAATACCCCCCAAAGTGAGTGTTTCTGGTGTTGCACGTGAGAAACTAACCTCAACAAATGGTAATTCTTTATCACCAGCTACATTTGGCCAAACCCACTCAACGGGTAAACCACTACCTTCAAGCGTCTGCATAAAGACGGCTTCAATCTCACTATCAGTCATATTTATTTGTACTTTTTCGCGTTTCTGTTCACGATAGCTTCCCATTGGCTTGCCGCGTCATCCATGAACATATTTCCTGCAAATTTTGTTGTGCCATAATTTTGGTGAACCGCATAATCGGATGTCCACGCTCCTAAAACTGTGTCTCCAAGTTTGAAGCCCACAATCGCAAACCCGTATGAATCCACACCAGAGGTGAGAGAGGTCGAGTTCAAAAACATCGTGAGTGAGTTTCTCAAAAAACCCGTATCAACGGGCATTCTGCCGCCTTTGGCTTTTGGCGTTTGGGCAACCTCAAAAACATCTTGGATGCTTTCCTTGGTTATTGCCTCGGCTTTTTGAAGTGATTCTTCTGCAAAAGCCTCAATTTTCGCCACGAAGGTTTTTGCCATAATCAACCCTCACTTTCATCCAACATCGACAATTAATGTAATCTGACCCATGAGCGCCATGTGACGCATCGCGTGGGTGCTTCATCAATGCGCCAGTTTCTGGTGAGCGAAAGAACTCACCAAAGCCAATGGTCATGCCATCCAAAGCCATGTGCGCAGGACGTGTACGACTATCGCCTGTTGCATCCCAAGTGATTGAGATTTGGTCCGCACGAACCTGCCCGCTTTCAATCAATGCAGCATAAGCATCATACTCACCTGCAGTTAAAGCGGTAAGCGACTCCGTTCGTGCAATCACCTCACCCCTAGCTGAAAGCATTTTTCTTGAATAAGCACGAGTTGAGCGGTCAATTTCTGATTTTGGAACTTTGCCCTCTTTGATGTACTTCATCATAACGCCATCAAGCCGCTTATCGCGCAGGGTTCGGTTAAAATACCCCATATTCAATTCTTCAAGCTCACGGCGCATATTAAGCACTGATTCTGCTTGGCGTGAATGTAACCCAACCACACCACCAACACGTTTGCCCTTTTCAACACGCCCGACAAGGTCAAGAGCTATATTAGAAGGCGCGCGACCGCTCTCTAGCCCCGTTGAAATGATTTTTCTAACCGTTTGGCGCTGATCGACAATGATCTCTGAAATCAGCCCTCCGATATGTCGTCTGGCAAATTCTGCCGCCCGCTCATTTCCTGCTCGAAAGCCAGCCACTCCGCCAGCCTCTGTTGAAAAGGGGCTGATACCGAGGACGCAGCTAAAGCCATTGCGCCTCCCTGATAATAACTATCCTGAATGGCTTTATCAAAAGCACGAAAATAACGCTCATCAATTTGTAATAGGTTTAAAGCTTGGTCAATTTCTCCATGCTCAATGGCATATACAATTCCAGATATTTTAGCTTGGGATTGGATATTTGACACCGCAATTAAAAATTGTGCCCGAATTTTGGGGTCAAGCGTGTTCAAAATCTTGATAACATTTCTTGGTATCATTCCACAATCTCCAATTTGTAAAGGACAGCTTCCCCCGTTGGCGCGACTTCATTCACCGCCATTATACCATATATTTTACCAAATAACTCAATCAAATCATCCTTTTTGGGCATATAGCCACCTGCACCAATAGTAACAATTGTCTGCGTAAGCCCCCTGTATGTACCGTCTGGGTCTGTTTTGCGAACCGTCTTTTGAATAGCCTTCGTGAAATGGTCAACGCTACTCATGTTCGGGCTATAACTTTTACCAGATTGAACTTGTTCTTTTATAGTAACTTCAAATCCAGCATCATTAATGGCTTGTTGTGCCTCAATGATAGCATCGCTTAAATCAAGTGTCATACTCTTAGCATTTCCACAGTGTTTGCGCTCTTGATAATTGGAGCAAGTAAATTCTCAATAATAGAAACTCTCGGTACGTAATCGCTAGCGGTTAATCCCGCTTTAACTGGCTTCCATTCAATAACATCTAGCCCCGTCATAATTTTCTTATCGCCCATTGTTATATCTGGGGAAAGGGATTTTGGGCTTTCGGCCTCGCGCCATGCGGCCTCGAATATAGCCAAACTAACTTCTCTGGGCGCGTCTGTGTTATCAAAATCAACTGTAAAACGCTGGTTATACTTACCTGCAATATAATCTTGAGCACGATATAAAGAGTCTTCGGTAGGTTCAGAATAGCCCCGCAACCTACAATAATCAATCGCGTCCTGCAATTCGACAATTAAAGTATCATTCAATATTGGCATCTGCTGCCTTTTCAATTGGCTTTTCAGCTTTTCCAGGCCTTACCTTCTTAGGCTCAAAGCGCTTATCGAGAACCGTTACTCCATCACGATTGAATTCCTTCATTTCAGCTTCTGTTAACGTAGATTTATCTCTGTAAATAACGTTGGCCATATTAACTCCTATTGGAAAAGAGGGCGCGAACGCCCTGCTATTGGTTTATTTTTTGCACGCTTTAGTCAGCGCCGCCCGTAGGCGCAGCGGTTACGTTGATGATCACACCAGCCGTAGACTTGTCACTAGATGCTGATTTTTCCCATTTGCTACCAGTCGCAAGCTGCGCAAATGTTGGGTTAACTGCTGTTTTATCTTTCCAGCGATAGCCCAGTAGTTCGGAATTGAATGTGCCTTCTCCCTTGAAGCGCATCTCAAAGTTCTCGCTATCATTGTGTTCCCACGCACGAAACTCTGTGGCTTGGCTTTCCGTAACACGAGCTGCGCCGCCTTGAAGCCCAAGGATTTTGCCCGTTGTGAACTTATCAGAAATAAGCACTGGAACGTTCATTGTCCCTGGTGTCCCGCCGTAGATTACAACGCCAGCTTCATTAAATACTTTTTCGTCAATCGCGCTGTCAACCATATCAAAGTAGGTTTCTGAGTTCATCGAAAACAAGCCAATTCGACCAAACTTGTCGCCAAACTTACGCATGCCAGCAGTAAGAACTTTCTTATTATGCGTTGCCCAATCAACAGTCACATTCATGTTCGTGTTTGTACCTATAGCTGCCTCCAAAGATGAAGCTGCCACTGTAATCGCACCCGCAAGCCATGCCTCGCCTGCATCTTGACCCATTAAAGTATAAAACTCGGCGGGAGTGCGTGCGCGTCGCTTGAATTGCTCCTCTGTTGAAGCGTATGGCCCATAGCCCCAAGGCTTCTTGATACCCACCTCCTCAAAGGAAGAAATCTTCTTGGGAGTCGGAGGAGTTGATGAATTTACGTTACGATCAATAAGTTCCCCGCCAACACGATATGCCGTTGACGCCTTTAGGTCACCCTCGATCATCTCGCTATCAAGTATGATCGCTCCGCCTGAGTTTTGATTGAACACACCAAGATTGTCTTGCATTTTCTCCAGAAAGCCTGTTTGTGCAAGTTGGTTATAAATAACCATATCCGAATTCGTTGTAGTCGCCATTTGTAGTCTCCGTTAGTTTGATTGAATTAAATCAGTTGGAGATTTCCCGTCCCTCAAAGCCGCCATGCGATCTTCTGGGGTTAAATCTTTCAACTTCTTGTCTGTTTTGCCCGTAACTTGTGAGCCTGGAGCTTTTGTTGATGTTGCTTTTGAAACATAGCGATCAAGTCTATCCCAGTTTTTTGCAACATCGGCTAAAGGCTTCCGCCCTAAGTCAGTGTCGACAAATGCCTGACCATCCTCAACTTCGATATTATGACGTGTTGAAAAAACGTCTAGCGCATCGGCTAAATCTAGCGGGTCAGTAACGCCTTCCTTGGCGAATACTTCACCAATTTCTGATTTGATCAAGCCTTGACGTTCGCGGGCTTGATAGCCTTCGATTGCTTTATCGCGTTCTTGCATTTCTGCTTGCATTTTCTCAACCGCCGCTTGCAGCTTGGCATCGCCTTGCTTTTTTGCGTCCTTTACAGCTTGCTCAATGTCTTCATAGTCAAAATCATCGGGAAGCTTTGAAAGCTTAGACTTTGCGGCCTTAAGATCCTCTGATAGTTTCGACTTATCATCCTTCAATCGTGCAAGCGTATTGCGCATTGGCTCAATATTTGGGTGCTTCTCAAAACTATCGTCAAGATCAAGAACGAACTTGCCATCAACCTCTTTGAAATCGTCTTTTGTAAGTGTTGGGATATTATCTAATGAATCAATTACAACTGAAACTGGCATCGCCATCTCCATTTTTAGCCATCGGCTAGGTTAAATTTATGTCTGTGACATCTTTTTGTGGGCGCTTACCGTCGGCATCTTCACCCGTTATCAAAGCTTGCTCAGCTCCAAAATCACGCTCAGGACTAGCAATGCCGCCTGTGCGTAAATTCTCATATGCAGTTTCCATCGCAATAAGGTTGTTATCAACTAGCTCGGTGATTGCAGTAATCATGGCGGGATCTAATATATTATCCAGCAAATCAGTTGGTGGCGTCACCACAACTTCATCAGGGTTTAAACCCATATAGATAGCAGCATTTTTTAAAGCCCGCTCAAGGCACTCGCCGCTTGATTGCGCAATAGTCATGACTGATGCTGTTTCAGCCGTCATTCGCAACTTGCGGGCATCCCCACTTTCTTGCTTGTTTATGCTTTCATCAAATAGCTTCGCG